>NZ_JBSGIB010000002.1:574146-801106 GCF_053604885.1 Nocardia sp. NPDC003999 | reverse complement strand
GAGGATGCCTTTGGGTTTTCCGGTGGTGCCGGAGGTGTAGAGGATGAACAGGGGGTGTTCGGCGTCGAAGGGTTGGGGTTCGTGGTGGGGTGCGGTGGTGGTGACGGTGTCGTGCCACCACAGGTCGCGGCCTTCGGTCCAGGGGACTTCGATGCCGGTGCGGCGCACCACCAGCACATGCTCGACGCTGGATGGGGTGTCGCCGTGGGCGTAGAGGGCCTCGTCGACTGCTTCCTTCAGTGGGGCGGCTTTGCCGCGCCGCCACTGCCCGTCGGTGGTGATCACCAGGCGGGCTCGGGCGTCGTCGACGCGCTGGCGCAACGCGGTGGGGGAGAATCCGGCGAAGACGACGGAGTGGGTCAGCCCGAGGCGAGCGCAGGCCAGCATGGCGACGATGGCCTCGGGCACCATCGGCATGTAGATGGCCACCCGGTCGCCCGCGACCAGGCCCAGTTCGGTGAACGCGTTGGCGGCCCGGCAGACCTCGTCCCGCAGTTGTTCGTAGGTGATGGCGCGTGAGTCGCCGGGTTCGCCTTCCCAGTGGATGGCGACCTGGTCGCCGTGTCCGTCCAGGACGTGGCGGTCCACGCAGTTGTAGGCGACGTTGAGCTTTCCGCCGACGAACCATTTCGCCACCGGAGCCTCGCTCCAGTCCAGCACCTGGGTGAACGGTTCGTGCCAGTGCAGCCGCCCGGCCTGTTCGGCCCAGAACGCGTCGCGATCGGCCGCCGCCCGCTCGTAGAGTCCGGCGTCGGCGTTCGCCTGGGCGGCGAACTCCGCGTTCGGCGGATACGAGTCCCTGTGTTCGGCGCTGGTTTCGGTCATCTCGTCTCTTCTTTCCACGTAGCCTGAGCGCACGATTCGACGCAGCCGAGTTCGACAGTAATCAACTGTGACCCATGCCGCGTGCGGTGTGTCGATCGGGTTTCGCCCGCGTCACGCCGCCGCGCCTGCCTCCCGCTGCGAACGCGATGCTCCGGCCGCGCGGCCGTTTCCGCACGAAACTCGGGGTGTTTCGGCGATGTTGCCGGATCGGTAACAAGTACAACGAACTCGGATCAATCAGGTGACAGTGCCCGCGCCGGTGGTTACTCTGCCAACCACACAGGGGGATCGCGTCGGCATGCGCTGACGGGCCTCCTGCGGGTGCCGATCGGCTACCCCCTTCTCGCACCGGGAGGACGCGTTGAAATTCCACAGAGCGATGGCGCTGACCGCGGCGGTCGTACTGGCCACGAGCCTCGGGCTGTCCGCATGTTCCTCGGGCGACGGCGCCGATGCCGACATCGTCACGGTCAACGGTGGCGAGCCGCAGAATCCGCTGGTGCCTACCAACACCAACGAGAATATGGGCGGCCGCGTGGTCGACCGGCTGTTCGCGGGCCTGAAGTACTACGACGGGAGCGGCAAGGCGCACGACGAGATGGCGGAGTCGATCCAGACCACGGATCGGAAGAGCTACCGGGTGACCATCAAACCCGGCTGGAAGTTCACCGACGGCACCCCGGTGACGGCGAAGTCGTTCGTCGAGGCGTGGAACTACGGCGCGCTCGGCACCAACGCCCAGTTACAGAGCTATGTGTTCAGTCCCATCGTCGGTTTCGACGAGGTGTCCGCGGAAAAGCCTACGGCACAGACGATGTCGGGCTTGAAGGTGATCGACGACCGCACCTTCACCATCGAGCTGAAGGCGCCCTCGATCGATTTCGAGACCGAACTCGGGTACGCGCCGTTCTATCCGCTGCCCGAGGCCGCGTTCAAGGACATGAAAGCGTTCGGAGAGAACCCGATCGGCAACGGCCCCTACAAGTTCGCCCGGTCCGGGGCGTGGGAGCACAACGTCAAGATCGATCTGGCGCCCAACCCGGACTACCCCGGCGGCCGCCCGGCCAAGAACAAAGGGCTGCGGTTCGTGATGTATCAGTCCTTCGACACCGCCTACGCGGATCTGCAAGCGGGCAATCTGGACGCGCTCGACACCGTGCCCGACAGCGCGCTCACCTCCTACGAACGGGATCTCGGTGACCGCGCGATCACCAAGCCGACCGCCCAGAACCAGCACATCGGCATCCAGTCCAACGTCGCGCACTTCGCCGGCCAGGAAGGGCTGTTGCGGCGCCGGGCGATCTCGATGTCGATCAACCGGGAACAGATCGCGCAGAACATCTTCCACGGCACCCGGATCCCGGCGCGCGACTTCACCGCGAGCACGCTGCCCGGCTTCGACCCGAACCTGCCCGGCTCGGAGGTGTTGAAGTACAACCCCGACGAGGCCAAGAAGGTCTGGGCACAGGCCGACGCGATCTCGCCGTGGTCGGGCCGCTACGAGATCGCCTACAACTCCGACGGCGGCCACCAGGCCTGGGTGGAGGCGGTAGCCAACAGCGTGAAGAACACCCTCGGCGTCGACGCCATCGGCGTGCCGTACCCGACGTTCAAGAACATCCGCGACGAAGTGAACGCGCGCACCATCAACAAGGCCTTCCGCTACGGCTGGCAGGGTGACTACCCGACCATGCTGCAGTTCCTCACTTCGCAGTACTACAGCTACTCCGACACCAACAACGTCGACTACAAGAACCCGGAATTCGACCGCCTGCTCGATGCCGCCTTGGCCGCGCCGAGCCAGGACGAGTCCTACAAGATCATCGCGCAGGCCCAGTCCCTGCTGATCAAGGACCTGGCCGACGTCCCGGTGTTCGACTACGTGGCCGCCGCGGGCCGCTCCGACCGGGTGCGCAAGGCCGAACTCGCCTGGAACGGACTGTTCGACTTCGAGAACATCGAGAAGTAGCCGCCGGCCGCCGGGCGTCCGGGTGACGCTCGGCGGTCCTGTTCAGGAGGCGAAATGGCCTGGTATGTCGGGCGGCGTCTGCTTCAGATGATCCCCGTGTTCCTCGGTGCGACCCTGCTCGTCTACGCACTGGTGTTCCTCGTCCCTGGCGACCCGATCCACGCGCTGGCGGGTGACAAACCCATGACGCCCGCGGTGGAGGCGCAACTGCGGGCGCGCTACCACCTCGACGAGCCGTTCCTCGTGCAGTACCTGTTGTATCTGAAAGGCATCGTCACGCTGGACTTCGGCACGGCCTTCTCCGGCAGGCCGGTGCGGGACGAACTCGCGCGCGCGTTCCCGATCACGATCAAGTTGGCCTTCATGGCGGTGCTGATCGAGTCGGTCTTCGGCGTGCTGTTCGGCCTGATCGCCGGACTGCGCAAAGGCAAGCTGTTCGACTCCGCGATGCTCGTGATCAGCCTGGTCGTGATCGCGGTCCCGGTCTTCGTGGTGGGCTTTCTCGCCCAATTCCTGCTCGGCGTGAAGTGGGGCATCGCGCCCGTGACGGTCTCCGGGAAGGCGACCGTCGGCGAACTGCTGGTGCCCGCGATCGTGCTCGGCTCGCTGTCGTTCGCCTACGTCCTGCGCTTGACCCGGAATTCGGTGGCGGAGAACATGTCCGCCGACTACGTGCGCACCGCGACCGCCAAAGGCCTGCGCAGGCCACGCGTGGTGACCGTGCACATCCTGCGCAACTCGATGATTCCGGTGGTCACGTTCGTCGGCGCGGATCTGGGCGCCCTGATGGGCGGCGCCATCGTCACCGAGGGCATCTTCAACATTCCCGGCGTGGGCGGCACGCTCTACCAGGCCATCACCAGGGGGGAGCCGCCGACCGTCGTCTCCTTCGTCACGGTGCTGATCGTCATCTTCCTGCTCACCAATCTGCTCGTGGACCTGCTCTACGCCGCACTCGACCCGAGGATCCGCTATGCCTGACCGCACCGAGGCCGCGAGTCCGCGCCGCGGCCAGGAGCATTTCGTCGCGCCGCCCGACGAGGTCGAGGTGCTCGCCACCGACGCCGTACTGGATGCGGGCGCGCCGACCAGCATCTGGCGCGACGCGTGGCGGCAGCTGCGGCGCAACCCGATCTTCATCGTCGCGGCGGTGCTGATCGTGTTCGTGCTGATCGTGGTGATCTGGCCGGGGCTGTTCACCGATCAGGACCCGCGGTACTGCAACGGCGACTTCAGCATGGACCCGCGCGGCGCGGGGCACCCGTTCGGTTTCGACAAGCAGGGGTGCGACATCTACGCCCGCACCGTCTACGGAGCGCGGGCTTCCGTGCTCGCCGGAGTCGGCGCGACGCTGCTGTTCGTGCTGATCGGGGGAACGCTCGGCGCGCTGGCGGGCTTCTACGGCGGGCCGCTGGACTCGATCGTCTCGCGGGTCGCGGAGGTCTTCTACGCGATTCCGTTGATGCTGGCCGCCATCGTGATCATGCAGCTGCTGGACGCAAGGACGATCTGGACCGTGATCGTCATCCTCGCCTCGTTCACCTGGCCGCAGGCGGCGCGGATCGCCCGTAGCGCGGTGATCCAAGCGAAGAACAGTGATTACGTCACGGCCGCGAAAGCTTTGGGCGTCTCTCGACCGCAGACGCTTGTGCGCCACGTGTTGCCCAACGCGGCGGGACCGCTGATCGTGGTGACCACGCTGTGGCTGGGCGTCTTCATCGTCACCGAGGCGACGCTGTCCTATCTCGGCGTCGGTCTCCCGCGCACCGTGGTGTCCTGGGGCGCGGACATCGCCACGGGTCAGAAGGAGATCCGCACCTCCGCCATCCTGTTCTATCCGGCGACGGCGCTGGCGCTGACCGTGCTGAGCTTCATCATGCTGGGCGACGCCGTGCGCGACGCCCTCGATCCGAAGGCGAGGAAGCGATGAGCGAGGCCGACCGGCCGCTGCTGGAGATCACCGATCTGAACGTGAGCTTCACCGCCGACGGCAAGCCGGTGCCCGCGGTCCGGGACGTGAGCCTGTCGGTGTATCCGGGGCAGACCGTGGCCATCGTCGGGGAATCGGGCTCGGGAAAGTCGACCACCGCGCACGCGATCATCGACTTGCTGCCCGGCACGGGCCGGGTCACCTCCGGTTCGATCAGGTTCGACGGCAAGGAACTCACGGCGGCCTCGAAACGAGAGATCGTCGCGGTCCGCGGCAGCGGCATCGGCCTGGTCCCGCAGGATCCGATGTCGAATCTGAATCCGGTGTGGAAGATCGGTTTCCAGATCCGCGAGACGCTCGAAGCCAACGGCATCGCGAAGGGCAAGGCCGCCGAGAAGCGAGCGGTGGAACTGCTCGAGGAAGCGGGCATGCCCGACGCCGAACGCCGGGTGAACCAGTATCCGCACGAGTTCTCCGGCGGCATGCGCCAGCGTGCGTTGATCGCGATCGGCCTGTCCTGCCGGCCGCAACTGCTCATCGCCGACGAGCCGACCTCGGCGCTCGACGTGACCGTACAGCGGCAGATCCTCGACCATCTCGAGCGGCTCACCGCCGAACTCGGCACCGCGGTGCTGCTGATCACCCATGACTTGGGTTTGGCGGCGGAGCGTGCCGAACACCTGGTGGTGATGTATCGCGGCCGTGTCGTGGAGTCCGGGCCCGCTTTGCGGATTCTGCGTGATCCGCAGCACCTGTACACCAAACGGCTGGTGAGTTCGGCGCCGTCGCTGGCCGCGCAGCGGCGGTCGGCGGTGCGGCGCCGGGCCGAGATCCACGCGCAAGCCGTGCAGGTGGCGGCAGCCGACACGGTGGTGCCGGACGACGTGCTGGTGGCCGAGCATCTGACGAAGACGTTCCACCTTCGCGATCGCACGCCGTGGAAGTCGACCGAGTTCGTCGCGGTGGACGATGTGTCGTTCCGGCTGCGGCGCGGGTCGACCACGGCGATCGTCGGCGAATCCGGCTCGGGCAAGACCACGGTGGCGCAGATGGTCCTCGGACTGCTCGCGCCCACCTCCGGCGCCGTGACATTCGACGGCAAGGACGTGACCACCCTGGACCGTAAGGAATCCTTCGCCTTCCGCCGCCGGGTGCAGCCGATCTTCCAGGATCCCTACGGCTCGCTCGATCCGATGTACACGATCTACCGCACCATCGAGGAGCCGTTGCGCACCCACCGGATCGGTACCGCCGAGGAAAGGGAGGCGACCGTGCGGGAACTGCTCGACAAGGTCGCGCTGCCTGCCGGTGTGCTGCGGCGCTACCCCAACGAACTGTCCGGTGGGCAGCGTCAGCGCGTGGCGGTCGCGCGGGCGCTCGCCCTACGGCCCGAAGTGGTGGTGTGCGACGAGGCGGTGTCCGCGCTCGACGTGCTGGTGCAGGCCCAGATCCTCCGCCTGCTCAACGAGCTGCAAGCCGAGCTCGGGCTGGCGTATCTGTTCATCACCCACGATCTGGCCGTGGTGCGGCAGATCGCCGACGACGTGCTCGTCATGCAGCGCGGCAAGGTGGTCGAGGCGGCGACGACCGACGAGGTGTTCGATGATCCCCGGCAGGAGTACACGCGCAAACTGCTCGACGCGATACCGGGACGCGATCTGCTGGCCGGATAGCGAGCCGGTCGCGCGGATCGGTCCGCGCGAGCGCAAGTAGCCTCGTATGCCGTGACCGATCCGCTACAGCCTCTCGTCGATCTTCCCGGTGTGCGGGACGCGGCCGACCGTGCCCGCGACGCGCTCGCCGAGGTGCACCGGCACAAGGCGAACCGGCGTGGGTGGCCCACCACGGCGGCCGAGGCCGCGGTGCGTGCGGCCCGGTCCTCGGCGGCCATCGACGGCGGCAGCACGGACATTCCCGCCGACGGCCGGGTGGCGGACCCGATCCTGGCCGGCTCGCTGCGCGTGGGGCAGGCGTTGGACGGGGACGCGCTGCGGAATCTGGTGGGCACCTGGCAGCGTGCCCCGCTGCAGGCGCTGGCGCGGCTGCATCTGCTCGCCGCGGCCGATCTGATCCCGGAGCAAGAGGCGCTCGGCAGGCCGCGCGGCGACTCGGGCGTCGCGCAGCGGCTGGATCTGCTGGCGCAGACGGTGCTCGGTTCGCGAGCGCCCGCGCCGGTGCTCGCCGCCGTAGTACACGGTGAGCTACTGGCGCTGCGGCCGTTCGGCACGGCCGATGGCGTAGTCGCGCGGGCGGCCTCCCGGCTGGTCGCGGTGTCGAGTGGGCTGGATCCGCACAGCCTCGGCGTACCGGAGGTGTTCTGGTTGCGCAGGCGTCAGGCGTATCTGGACGCGGCCGCGGGATTCGGAACCGGGGAGGCGGAGGCGGTCGGCGGCTGGGTGATCCTCTGTTGCGGGGCGTTCGAGGACGGCGCGCGCGAGGCCACGTCGATCGCGGACTCGGCGGCGGGATAACCCCCGTACACGTCAAAGCGGGCGGCGTTGTCTCTCGACCTCACCGCCCGCTAGCACGGACTACCCGGTTACCAAGCGTGCTAGGTGGGTTGTGTTCTGCGGCCTCGGCGACAATCCGGACATCGGCCGGTTCATCCCCGCAACCTGTGCGAGGCCTTCGCCGTCGACTATCCGAATTTCGCAGGCCCACAACGCTTCTGCCCTTGTCGCGGCGCGCTCCGCGTGGGTGCCTGGTGCCCGTGCTGGGAAGAAGGGTCGGGAGACAGTGCCTTCTCTTCCGGTGCTGCCTTGGCCTTCCGTCCTTCCGTAGTTACCTTTCTACACCTGTGACTGCACTCACATCAAGGGATGCGAGAACATTGAACAATCGGCGTTTTTCTCGGCGTTTCGTGGTTAAATGCCTGGTCCGCGGCGCCATCGGTCAAGTTGGCTGAGCTAACGGCAAGCCGCTGGCGACCCAGGTGGGACGGGCTGCTCGAGCGTCCGATCTCAGCGTCGGCGGCGCAGCATCCGGTAGCTGATCGCGCCGGCCACGACCGCGCTCAAGCCGACCGCCGCAGTGGCCGCGAGCGTCGTCGAGGACGGCGCTTGGAAGCGCGCCCACAGCGACACCGGATTGGAGAAGGTCAGGATCGGCCAGCCCCGCGTGGTGGCCTCACGGCGCAGATTGCGATCCGGATTGACCGCAGTGGGGTGGCCCACCGCGCCGAGCAGCGGCAGGTCGGTGATCGAGTCGGAGTAGGCGTAGCAGCGGGACAGGTCGTACCCCTCGTCTGCGGCGAGTTTCTCGATGGCGGCGACCTTGCCCTCGCCGTAGCAGTAGAACTCGACCTCGCCGGTGTACTTTCCGTCCGCCACGACCATCTGGGTGGCGGCGGTATGTGAGGCGCCGAGCGCTTCGGCGATCGGGCCGACGATCTCCTCGCCGGAGGCCGAGACGATCACCACATCGTGCCCCCGGATCTTGTGGTCGGCGATCAAGTCGGCCGCCTCCGCGTAGATCAGCGGATCGACCAACTCGTGCAATGTCTCTGCCACAATGGATTTCACCTGCTCGACGTCCCAGCCCGCGCACATGCTGGTCAGGTGGGCGCGCATCCGTTCCATCTGATCGTGATCGGCTCCCGACAGCAGGAACAGGAAGTGGGCGTAACTGCTTTCCAGTACGGCGCGGCGGTTCAAAAGCCCCTGCGCGTAGAAGGGCTTGCTGAATACGAACGTGCTCGACTTCGCGATCACGGTCTTGTCCAGATCGAAGAAGGCCGCGACGCGTCCACCTGCAGTGGCTGACTTGTCCACCCGACCAGGATAGGCGGCGGTATGGTCTCCGCTCGGCCAGGCGTCAGGTGTGGTGCGGCTGCTGTGTCCCCGTGGTCGGTCCGACCGCGGGTTGTGGCAGCGCTCTCCGGCCACCGCGCCTGTTGTGTGGCCGTCCTGCCTTCGATCGGCCGCAGATGGGCGGCGGCTGCACCACGGCTGCCGCTGGTCGGCACGCGTGTTCCCCGCCGTGGCGCGGCTGCGGCCGGTGCGGCGATGAAGTTTGCCCCGCAGACGCCGAAGCCACGAGGGCCACAAAGATGTCCGTCGGCAGACTTGCGTGGTGGCCGGGGCTTAGGTGTAGTATTGCTGGCACCTGGACATGGTCCAGGCGCGTTCAGCCCGACCCCCCGGGGCTGAACCCCGACGGCCCCAGCCTCCTCCCCCCCCGGCTGGGGCCGTCCTCTATTTCAGGGACAGTGCGCTACGACATCGGGTTCGGATAGCTGTCCACAAGCCCGGAGTTGTCCACATTCGGCATATCGCCCCTTCTGTCCCTGCTCCCGTTCCGCGACGCTGACCTGCATGAACCTCGATGCATCGGAGCCGAGTGGGCCGGCGCCCGCCCTTGTGCTCATCGATGACGACCGTCTGCGCGACGAAGTCCGGCGTATCGCGGCGGCCGCCGAACGGCCACTCGATGAGCGGACGCGACTCGTCGGCCGACATGCCTGGACCGGCGCTCCACTGGTCATCCTGGACACCGATACGGCACGCGAAGCGGCCGCCGCGGGCTACCTGCGCCGCGCCGGCGTCGTGGTGGTAACCGATGGTGAGCCAGGTTTGCTCGACTGGCAGGCCGCCGCCGCGGTCGGCGCGGAGCGGGCTATCGCCTTGCCCGGCGCGGCGGTGGGGCTCATCGAGATGTTTGCTGAATACGGCGAGCAGCGTGCGGGTGACGGCGTGGTGCTCGCCGTCGTCGGCGCGGGCGGCGGGGCCGGTGCGTCCACCCTCGCCGTCGCGGTCGCGCTGCGCGCCGCCGCGGAGGGGTTCCGGCGCGAGACCTTGCTGGTCGATGGCGCACCCTTCGCGGGGGGTCTCGACCTGCTGCTCGGTGTCGAGAACGCGGCGGGACTGCGCTGGCCCGACCTGGTGGTGGAGGACGGGCGCGTCTCAGCGACCGCGCTGCACGGCGCCCTACCCGTCGCGGCGCCCGGGCTCGCGGTGCTGTCCTGTGGGCGCTGCGGTGCGGGACGATTGCCACGTGAGCTCGGCGCGCCCGCGGTCCGCGCTGTCATCGAAGCGGGCCGTGTCGCAGGCGATTTCATAGTTTGCGATATTTCCGGTGAGCGCGGGCCGCATGCCGACCAGATGCTCGACTCCGCGGACCTCGTGGTTCTGGTCGTTCCGGCGCGGCTGCGTGCGGTCGCCGCCGCCGAAGCGGTGTCCGCCCATATCGCGCGGCGAAACCCGAACCAGGGCCTGATCGTTCGCGGTCCGGCGCCCGGCGGCCTGCGCGGAGCCGAGGTCGCCGAGGTGCTCGATCTCCCGCTGCTCGCCGCCGTTCGCGCCCAGTCCGGTCTCGCGCACCGGCTGGAGCGCGGCGGGATGTCGGTAGGCCGCCGCGGGCCGCTGCGTGATGCGGCCGACGCCGTCCTCGGCGTACTGAGTGCACCACCGGGACAACGGCGGTGAGGAGGGGGCGATGAGCGCGATACTGACCAGCGAGCTGCTGGACCGGGTGCGGGAGCGCCTGTCGGGCGAGACCGGCGACCCGGATCCGGCGCAGGTCGCCGCCGCGATCCGGGCCGAAGCGGGCGGGGTGCTCGGCGACACCGACCTGCTGCGGGCTCTGCGACTGCTGCAGACCGAACTCACCGGCGCGGGCGTACTCGAACCGCTGTTGCACGATCCGCGAGTGGCCGACGTCCTGGTGACCGGTCCGGACGCGGTGTGGATCGATCGCGGGCACGGTCTGGAGAAGACCTCGATCACCTTCTCCGACGAGGCCGCGGTCCGGCGGCTGGCGCAGCGCCTGGCACTGTCGGCGGGCCGCCGACTCGACGACGCACAACCATGGGTGGATGGTCGGCTGTCCGGAATCGCTGCGGCATCAGGGGATTCGTTCGGGGTCCGCTTGCACGCGGTCCTCGCGCCGGTCGCGCACGGCGGCACTTGTCTGTCGTTGCGGGTACTCCGTCCGGCCACCCAGGGGCTGTCCGCGCTCGCCGTGGCGGGCTCGGTGCCCGCCGACGCGAAGCTCCTGCTGGAACGAATCATCCGGGCGAGGCTGGCGTTCCTGGTCGTCGGCGGCACCGGAGCCGGGAAGACGACGCTGCTGTCGGCCCTGCTCGCCACGGTGGGCCCGTCCGAGCGGATCGTCTGCGTCGAGGACGCGGCGGAGCTCGCGCCACCGCATCCCCACGTGGTCCGGCTGGTGGCCAGGACCGCGAATGTGGAAGGCGTCGGCGAGGTCACCGTCCGTGACCTGGTCCGTCAAGCGCTGCGCATGCGGCCGGACCGGATCGTGGTCGGCGAGGTCAGGGGCGCCGAGGTGGTCGACCTGCTGACCGCGTTGAACACCGGACACGACGGCGGGGCGGGCACCGTGCACGCCAACTCGCCGCAAGAAGTCCCCGCCCGGCTGGAAGCCCTCGCCGCTCTGGGCGGCATGGATCGAGCGGCTTTGCACAGTCAACTCGCCGCCGCGGTGCAGGTCGTCCTGCACATGCACCGCCGATCCGACGGCTCGCGGGGGCTGCGCGAGGTCGGCCTCGTGCACCGCAACGGCGATGGGGCCGTGCGGATCACGCCCGCCTGGCATACCACGGGTGTGGCCCCCGCCGCCGCGGACCTGTCCAGCCTGCTCGCCGAACGGCTCGACCGTTGAGCGGCGCGCTGTTGTGTCTCGCGCTGGCGTTGGTCCTGGTTCCGGCGCCCCGGTCGCAGCGCCGGTTCGGACAGCTGTTCACCGCGCGCGTCGAGTACCGAATACCGGAGCGCGGCAGGCTGTTCCGCGTCTGTGCCTGCGTAGGCATGGTGATCGTGCTCGCCGTCTTCGGTACGGGTGCTTTCCTCGCGGCAGGCCTGGTCGCCGGAACGGTCGGGCTACGGGCTCGCCGGGCGGTACGGGACCGGCGCGGGAAAGCCGAGCAAGGGTACCTACTCGATGCCTTGGAGGCTGTGATCGCGGAATTGCGAGTGGGGGCGCATCCGAGCGCCGCCGCCGAGGCCGCCGCACGTGAGGTGTGGGGCGAGTCGTCCCGCGCGTTCACCGTTGGCGCCGCCCGCAGCCGACTCGGTGGCTCGGCGGCCGAGGGTCTGCGCCGGCCGGATTCCCCGATCGCCGCGGAACTCGCCCGGGTCGCCGGGGCGTGGCAGGTGGCCGAGCAGCACGGCTTGGCACTGGCGGAGTTGCTGTCCGCGGCCCGAACGGATCTCGCGGGACGCATCCGATTCCACGGCCGCACCACCGCCGCGCTGGCCGGCGCACGGGCCACCGCCGGTGTCCTGGCGTGTTTGCCGCTCCTCGGCATCGCCCTCGGCCAAATGATGGGCGCCGCGCCGCTGCACGTCCTGTTCGCCTCGTCCGCGGGGGCGGTGCTGTTGCCGGTAGGCGCGGGCCTGGCCTGCGCGGGCCTGCTGTGGACCGATGCCATCACCCGAAAGGTGCTGATATGAAGTCTTCCTCGATGGCTGGTCGCGGCCGGCCAAAGCAGTTGTCGAACTCGAAGCCGGTTGCGATCTGCGGGGAGAGGCGGTTTGCGCGCACGCCGGTTCCAAGGGTCGTGTGTGCCGTAGTCGCAGGCGGTGCGGCCCTGCGAAGCCGCCGCCCGGTCGGCGATCCAATCGGACTGCAGCGCACGGCGGATGCACACCACCTCGACGGCGCGTTCACCCCTGACTACCCGCAGACCGGCCGAATCTACGGTCGCGCTGCTGAGCGACGACGGGTCAGCCTCATCGGTCCGCTCTTCGGCGACGGCACGCAGGTGAGGCGTGGTGTGCCGTCGTATGGCCCGACTGTAGGCCGTGCACGAGGTCATCGCACAACAGGATCGCTGAGGAAGGCTGCTGATGGCGTTCACTTCTGGTGCGGCACTGCCGTTGCTGCTGATGGCGGCCGCACTCGCATCGCTGCCGGGACGAGTGGCCGTGAGCAGGCGGTTGCATGCCCTCGGCCGGACGCGCAACGCACCGGCCGAGACGTCGCGCCGGGTGAACCGGGAGACCGATCCGCTGGCTGTCGCCTCGGTGCTCGACCTGCTGGCCGCCTGCCTGCGTGCTGGGCTTCCCATGGCAGGGGCGGCGCGCGCCGTGGCGCAGGAGGCGCCGGAACCACTCGGCGAAGCACTGCGACGGGCGGCGGACCTGCTCGCGCTCGGCGCCGACGCGGCCACGGCCTGGCACCAAGTGGCGCGGGATGCGAAGGGGCGCCCAGGAGCCGACGAGATCGAGTCGCTGGCCCGGATGGCGCGCCGTTCGGCGCGGTCCGGATCGTCGCTGGCGGCAGCGGTCATGGAACTGGCCGAGCAGCGCAGGGCCGCGGTGGAAGACATCGCGGCCGCGAAGGCGGAACGCGCGGGCGTCCTGATCGGCGGCCCCTTGGGGCTGTGCTTCCTCCCGGCCTTCGTCTGCCTCGGCATAGTGCCGGTGGTCATCGGCTTGGCGAGCCGAGTCCTAGGCGGTGGGCTGCTGTAACTCCGCACCGGGCAGTGGCCACGCCGCCCATGGTGTCCGCACCGAAGCGTTCACGCCGGGTTTTCGCGCAGGTTCGGCGGACCGTGACCGGGCGGCCCGCGCTCGCGGACCCGCCTGGAATCGCATCGGGAGAACAGCGGACGGCCGGGCCCACGTCGTTCACGAGAGCGCGTCAGGTGGGTCGCTCGGAGCCCCCGCACCGTCGCTGCCGCCACCGGTCGGGAAGGCCGTCGCGGGGCTGGTCGGTCCGCCTATGGCCCGGCAGCTCGGCGGTGTGCCACGCACTCGGCGCTTCGGTGGCTGCTTTGCGTGCTGAGCCGTATCCAGCGTTCGGTCGCTCATGGAACCCGTCGCTGCCGCTGATCGGCACCCGTCGGCGGTTCGTCGTGGACCGAAGCGAAAGCGACCGTGCTCGGGCGGCAGCGTCGCGCACTGCATCGGAGGAAGCGTGCTCGTGCGGACCGGCCGCACGGGCCGGGAAGGAGGAATCGGGTGCGTATCCAGGGGGTTGTGAGGTCCGTGGGCCGCAGGGCGCGGGCTGTATATATAAGCCTGCGTGCGCGGGCGCTGCGGGCGATGGTCGCGGAGGACGGCATGAGCACAGCGGAGTACGCGATCGGCACGATCGCGGCGGCGGCATTCGGCGCCGTGCTGTACGGGGTGGTGACGGGCGACAGCATCGTGAACGCGCTGACGAAGATCATCGACCGGGCACTGAACACATCGGTGTAGCTGTCGCCGCACCGTGGCTCGGCGACGATCGGGGAGGGGTGACGATCGAGGCCGCGCTCGCCCTGACCTCGGTCGTCGCTACCGTCGTGCTCTGTCTCGGGGCCCTGCTGGCGGCATCGACCCAGGTCCGCTGTGTCGATGCCGCCGGCGAGGCCGCCCGCCTCGCCGCGCGGGGCGATCACGCGAACGCCCGCCCGGCGGCGGAGCGCATCGCCCCGCCGTCGGCCGACATCGCACTCCGCACCGAGGGCACTCGTGTGATCGCCGTGGTTTCCGCGCGGACCCCACTTCTGCCGCTGCTCACCCTCCGCGCGGAGGCGGTCGCGACCCTCGAGCCCGGAGCCACCGAATGAAAGCGGTGCCGATGGGGGTCTGGCTTCTCGTGGGCGGCGGTGCCCGTCACGGTCGGATTCCGGTTCGCGACGCTGCCCGGAGCGAGACGTGACAGGGAACGGTGAGCGGGTTCCGATCAGCGAGCGCAGCCCGAGGCGTGTCCCTCGCATGCTGCGGGTTCGGGTGAGCGACGAACAGGGGTTGGCCACCGTGTTCGCTTGCTTGGCGCTCGCGGCCCTCATCGCGGTGACGCTATTGATCGCGCAGGTGGGGGCCGTGGTGGTGGCGCGGCATCGGGCGCAGGCGGCCGCCGATTCGGCGGCACTGACCGCGGCGGGAGCCTTGGTCGATGGCGTCGATGTCGCATGTGCTGAGGCGGACCAGGTGGCACGGCGGATGGGTGCGCGAATCCGTGTTTGCGAGGCGGTGGAGTGGGACGCCACGGTGGCTGTGGAAAGGAATGTACCAATAGGTCTGTACGGCGATCGGATCGTTCGGGCGAGCGCACGGGCCGGACCGGTTGAAGAGTGATGGAGTTCGATACACAGTCGGCCCCGCGTCGCTTCCAGTGGCGGAAATCGGAAACTTAACTGGCGGGTTTAAAAGCGGACTCAGGGAAATGCCCGCGCGGACCCGGGATATCTAAAAGGGAGGAATGCGCATGTCCACAAACGATGAAGTGGCAATAGTCTAGTTAACATGAATCTAATCCTCTTTATTCGACCGGGGTGAAGCGGCGGCATTCCACTGGGAGGTCTCCCAGCCCTCCCAGCGTGTGCGCTGGCAAGGTCGACAATCGGTCACGTGTCCGGCTCTGCGCCGTCACGAATCGAGCGGCGCGTCCGCACCAGCGGACAGTTCGGCGAGTACGGCGGTGAGCAGGCGCGCCGCTGCCGCCTTGTCCAGTGGGTGGTTCCCGTTGCCGCACTTGGGTGATTGGACGCAGGAGGGGCAGCCCGCCACGCAGCCGCACGACTCGATGGCCGACAAGGTCGCCGTAAGCCACTGGCGCAGTTGCGCGAACCCGCGCTCGGCGAATCCCGCCCCGCCGGCTTGGCCGTCGTAGACGAAGACGGTGGGCAGTCCGGTATCTGGGTGCTCGGCGGTGGAGACACCGCCGATGTCCCACCGGTCGCAGGTCGCCACCAGGGGCAACAGCCCGATCGCCGCGTGCTCGGCCGCGTGCAGCGCCCCGGGGACGTCCTGGGGCGCGATCCCCGCCAGCGCCAGCAATTCCGGTGTCACCGTGTACATGACCGCCCTGGTCGGCAGTGTCTGCGGCGGCAGGTCGAGTTCCACCAGGTCGAGCACTTCGCCGGTGAGCAGCGTGCGCAGATAGCCGATCACCTGGCTGGTGACCCGCACCCGGGCCAGGCCGGCCGTCACGTGACCGTGGGCACGGTGCTCGGTCACCGCGTCGATCACGATCGAGGTCACCTGGCGCGCACTGGTGGTCCACCCGGGCTCGGCGGTGTGCACGAAGGCCACGCCGTCAACGAGATCCAGCTCGTCGACGACATAGGTCTCGCCCTGGTGCAGGTGCACGGCGCCCGGATGCAGCGTCGCCCTGGCCCGTCCGGCATCGGCGGTGCCGAGCAGTCTGCCGGTCTCGCCGTCCACGATGGCCACCGGTGCGCCGATTCCGCCCCGGACGTCCACCGCGTCGTGCGGCTGCGTCTCCGCGGTCACGTACCAGCGCGCGCGATCTCCCGTTCCACGCCGCCTGATCAGTCCTTTCACGGTCAGCTCGGCCAGTACTTCACGGGCGCCCAGTTCGTCCACCTCGGCGTCGGTGAGCGGCAACTCCAGCGCGGCGCACAGTAGTTGCGGACCCAGCACATAGGGGTTGCGCGGGTCGGTGATGGTGGCCTCGATCGGCTTTCCGAGCAGCGCTTCGGGGTGATGGACCAGGAAGGTGTCCAATGGATCGTCCCGCGCCACGAGCAGCACCAGTGACCCTTGGGCGCGCCGTCCCGCCCGCCCGGCCTGCTGCCAGAACGACGCGACCGTTCCGGGAAAACCTGAGATGACCACGGCATCCAGTCCCGCGATGTCGACGCCGAGTTCCAGTGCGCTGGTGGTCGCGGCGCCGAGCAGCGATCCGTCCGACAAAGCGGCTTCCAGCTCACGCCGATCCTCCGCGAGATAACCCGCCCGGTAGGACGCCACGCGTGCGGCGAGGTCCGGATCGACCTCGCCCAAGAGCCTTTTGGCATCCATCGCGGTCAGCTCCGCGGCTCGGCGGGAGCGCACGAAGGTCAAGGTCCGCGCGCCTTCGGCCACCAGATCCGCCATGATCCGCGCCGCCTCCGCGGTGGCGGACCTGCGCACCGGCGCACCGTTCTCGCCGGTCACGGCGGTGAGCAACGGTGGCTCCCAGAGCGCGATCGTCCGCGGTCCCTGCGGCGATCCGTCCCGAGTGACCGCGGTGCACGGCGCGCCGATCAGGCGCGACGCGGCCTCCGCCGGTTCGGCGGAGGTCGCCGAGCAGAGCACGAACACGGGATCGGCGCCGTATCGTGCGGCGATCCGCCGCAGCCTGCGCAACACCAGCGCGACGTGCGAGCCGAAAACACCGCGATAGGCGTGGCATTCGTCGACCACCACGTAACGCAGCCTGCGCAGCACCCGCGCCCAGCGCTGGTGCGATCGAAGTATGCCGAGGTGGAGCATGTCCGGATTGGTGAAGATCCAGCGCGCGTTGGCGCGTACCCACTGCCGGATCTCGGCAGGCGTATCGCCGTCGTAAGTGGCCGGATGTATATCGCGCAACGGACCTTCGTGGGTGAGCTCGCCGACCGCGCGCAGCTGATCGGCGCCGAGCGCCTTCGTCGGCGACAGATACAACGCGGTGGCCTTCGGATCGGCTTGCAGCGTCGTGAGCACCGGAAGCTGATAGCCGAGCGATTTGCCCGAGGCGGTCCCGGTGCTCACGACGACGTGCCGTCCGCGGAACGCCTGCTCCGCGGTGTCCACCTGATGCCGCCATGGCGCGGCCACGCCTGTCTCACGCAATGCCGCAATCACTTCCGGCGATGCCCAGACGGGCCATTCGGAGTGTTCGGCGGCTCGTGCGGGCAACTCGGCCACGTGCGTGAGCCGGGGGTCGCCATCGAGGCCTCCGGCTAGGACACGATTCAGCAACGATGTCCCGTAGCCGAGCTCGGTTCCCGGCCGTCCGCGCAGCGCGAAGTCGGGCGGATTCACGATCGGAACCCCGCAACACGCTCGGGGAGTGTGAAACGTGTGTGTCCGGGAACCTCCACCTGCCTTTTCGATACCAAATAGCGACCTGGGTCACAGCTTCTTTGCTGAACGTCGACTCGGTTATCACCAGGCAAACGAACCCCAAGTCTGGATTCCGCCATTGTGTCCCTCACCTGCGCATTCGCAAGATCAACTTTTTTGCAAATTGTCGGTAACTCGACTGTTGAATTGCCCGAAGACATGGTTCACTGGTTCCTGGTCGCAAGCTTCTGTGTTCGAGGGACGGATCCAAAGTCCAAACCGTCAGCAGGATCGATGTTGCGAACGGTGTGCTTGGTGCTTTCCTGCAGGGGGAACCAACAGTACAGCGGTCACAACGGACCCGGTGGACGAACCCAGTTGTCCGCCGTTCCGGTAAGAAAAGAGAAGGAACAGAATGGCACAGGGAACTGTGAAGTGGTTCAACGCGGAGAAGGGGTTCGGCTTCATCGCGCCGGAGGACGGCTCCGCTGACGTCTTCGTCCACTACTCCGAGATCCAGGGTTCGGGTTTCCGCACCCTCGAGGAGAACCAGAAGGTCGAGTTCGAGGTCGGCCAGGGCACCAAGGGCCCGCAGGCCACCGGAGTGCGTGCGCTCAGCTGAGCGGCGCAAGGATCCACAGCTCGTCCCTCACCACCGGCAACGGGGTGAGGGACGAGCTATATCTGGGGTAGTCACGGCCCGCGTGCGCCGGCGGAACGGTCCGCCGAGCATGCCGCGGCGCAGGTGTGGCGAAACGGCAAGGCATACTGATTCGAACTCACGGGCGTACGCTCGGTGGTTCGAGTCGCAAGCACTCGACCACACGCGGCGTCACGGTATAAACGTGTCTGGTGCGATGTTCAGCCGTCGCAGCCGCTCACCCCAGCCGCGCGCAGCGGGAAAAGACGCAGCGCGGGTCGATCAGGAAAGGTGTATTCGCCGGTGGCAACACGAGACCTCGGTGCAGCCGACCAGGGCCGTCCCCTGCGTCGTCTCGTGATCGTCGAGTCCCCGACCAAGGCCCGCAAGATCGCGCCGTACCTCGGTCGTAACTACACGGTCGAGGCGTCGGTCGGCCATATCCGGGATCTGCCGCGTGGTGCGGCCGATGTCCCGGCCAAGTACAAGGGCCAGTCCTGGGCGCGTCTCGGCGTGGACGTCGACAACGACTTCGAACCCATCTACGTCGTGAGCCCGGACAAGAAGGCCAAGGTCACCGAGCTCAAGAGTCTGCTGAAGGACGCCGACGAGCTCTACCTGGCCACCGACCCCGACCGCGAGGGCGAGGCGATCGCCTGGCACCTGCTGGAGACGCTCAAACCCAAGGTGCCGGTCCGGCGGATGGTGTTCCACGAGATCACCGAGCCGGCCATCCAGGCCGCCGCCGCGGACACCCGTGACCTCGACAACGATCTGGTCGACGCCCAGGAGACCCGCCGCATCCTGGACCGGCTCTACGGCTACGAGGTCAGTCCCGTGCTGTGGAAGAAGGTCATGCCGCGGCTGTCGGCCGGTCGCGTGCAGTCGGTGGCCACCCGGGTGATCGTGCAGCGTGAACGCGAGCGGATGTCGTTCCGTTCGGCCGAGTACTGGGACATCGCCGCCAAGCTCGACGCGGGCAACGGCCAGGCGAGCGACGCCACCAACCCGAGAACCTTCGGCGCGCGACTGGTCACCGTCGACGGCGCACGGGTCGCCACCGGGCGCGATTTCGGATCGGACGGACGGCTCAAGTCCACCAACGGCGTCGTCGTGCTGGACGAGGGCTACGCGCGGCGGCTGGCCGAGGCGCTGGACGGCGCCGACCTGGTGGTCTCCTCGGCGGAGGCCAAGCCGTACACCCGCAAGCCCTATCCGCCGTTCATGACCTCGACGTTGCAGCAGGAGGCGGGGCGCAAACTCCGTTTCACCTCCGAGCGGACCATGCGGGTGGCGCAGCGACTGTACGAGAACGGCTATATCACTTATATGCGCACCGACTCGACGACGCTGTCGGAGTCGGCCATCGCGGCGGCGCGCGCGCAGGCGACCCAGCTCTACGGCTCGGAGTACGTGCACCCGACCGCGCGGCAATACAACCGCAAGGTGAAGAACGCGCAGGAGGCGCACGAGGCCATCCGTCCAGCGGGCGACACCTTCGCCACGCCCGGCCAACTGCACGCGCGGTTGGACAACGACGAGTTCCGCCTCTACGAACTCATCTGGCAGCGCACGGTCGCCTCCCAGATGGCCGACGCCAGGGGCACCACGCTGACGTTGCGCATAACCGGCGTCGCTGGCACCGGCGAAGAGTGCGTTTTCTCTGCTTCCGGCCGCACCATCACGTTCCCCGGCTTCCTGAAGGCCTATGTGGAGAGCGTCGACGAGGAGGCGGGCGGCCAGTCCGACGACGCCGAGTCCAGGCTGCCCGCACTCGAGGAAGGCCAGGCGGTCACCGCGGTCGAGCTGAATCCCGATGGGCACAGCACGAATCCGCCCGCGCGCTACACCGAGGCGTCGCTGATCAAGACGCTCGAAGAGCTCGGCATCGGCCGCCCGTCGACGTATTCGTCGATCATCAAGACGATCCTCGACCGCGGCTACGTCTACAAACGCGGCAGCGCACTGGTGCCGTCGTGGGTGGCGTTCGCGGTGATCGGCCTGCTCGAAGAGCATTTCGGCCGACTGGTCGATTTCGACTTCACCGCCGCCATGGAGGACGACCTCGACGCCATCGCCGGTGGCCGCGAGCAGCGCGGAAACTGGTTGTCCAGCTTCTACTTCGGCGGCGATCACGGCGTGGAGGGCTCGGTCGCGCGGTCCGGCGGTCTGAAGAAGATGGTGGGGGAGCGGCTCGATGACATCGACGCCCGCGAGATCAACTCCATCAAGCTGTTCAGCGATGCCGCCGATCGAGACGTCGTCGTCCGGGTCGGCAAGTACGGTCCCTATTTGGAGCGGATGGTCACCGATCCCGATGACCCCGAAGGCAATGCGGTGTCTCAGCGGGCCAATCTCCCCGACGATCTCCCGCCGGACGAGCTGACCCCTGAGGTCGCCGAGAAGCTGTTCGCCACGCCGCAGGAGGGCCGTTCGCTCGGCGTCGATCCCGAGTCGGGGCACGAAATCGTCGCCAAGGAAGGACGTTTCGGTCCGTACGTCACCGAGGTCCTGCCCGAACCGCAGGCCGAGGAGGGACAAGAGCCCGCCAAGAAGACCGCGAAGAAGGCCGCGGCGCCCAAGCCGCGCACCGGTTCGCTGTTCAAGTCCATGGATCTGGCCACCATCACACTCGACGACGCGCTGAAGTTGCTGTCGTTGCCGCGTGTGGTCGGCACCGACCCGGCCAGCGGCGAGGAAATCACCGCGCAGAACGGACGTTACGGGCCGTACCTGAAGAAGGGCACCGACTCGCGTTCGCTGAACACCGAGGATCAGATCTTCACCGTCACGCTGGACGAGGCGCTGAAGATCTACGCCGAGCCGAAGCGCCGTGGACGGCAGGCATCGAGCGCCGCTCCGCTGCGGGAACTCGGAAACGACTCCGCCACCGGCAAGCCGATGGTGATCAAGGACGGCCGCTTCGGCCCGTACGTCACCGACGGCGAGACCAACGCGACACTGCGCAAGGGTGACGAGATCGAATCGATCACCCCGGAGCGGGCGATGGAACTGCTCGCCGACCGGCGTGCGCGCGGACCGGTGAAGAAGACCGTCAAGAAGGCCGCGGCGAAGAAGGCGCCCGCCAAGAAGACCGCGGCGAAGAAGACCGCCGCCAAGAAGGCGACCACCACCAAGACGGTGGCCAAGAAGACCACGGCGCAGAAGGCGGCGGCGAAGAAGACCGGCGTCGGGAAGTCGTGAGTTCCCGGCTCGTGGCCACAGCCGTAGCCTGAGCGCCATGAGTACCGAACAGGAGCGCGAGGATCTGATCGCGATGCTCGCCGACCAGCGCGAGCTTTTCCGGATCACGCTGCGCGGCGTCGATGACGAGCAGGCGCGGCGGCGGACCACGGTCAGCGAGCTGACCCTCGGCGGGCTGCTGCACCACTTGGTCAGCTGCGAACGGCACTGGACCTCGGTGATCGTGCGACGGGACGAGAACGCGGAGCTGGATGTCTCGAAGTTCGGCGGCGAGTACGTCATGGCGGAGCAGGAGACCCTGACCGGCCTGCTGGCCGACTGGGACGAGGTGGCGGCGGAGACGGCCGAGCTGATCCGTTCGGTGGACAGTCTCGACACCTCGATCCCCACTCCCACGACGCCGTGGACTCCGGAGCGGATCTGGCAGTCGGTGCGTTACACGGTGCTGCACATCTTGCGGGAGATCGCGCATCACTCCGGGCACGCCGACATCATCCGTGAGGAGCTGGACGGGGCGAACAGCACGCAGCAGCGCGTCTCCTAGTTCCGGAACAGGGCTTGCGGCCGCATGGGCTGACAAGATCCATAGCGGTCCGACTCAGCCGCTCCCGCCGAGCTGCGTGTGCACGGCTCAGTCGGACAGCGTGTGACCGGCCGAGCGGTGCATGGCGGAGTCGGGTGGTGTGGGCTGGCCGGGCCATGCGCGGGCGAGCCGGACGGTGCGTCCGGGCCTGGTGTATGTGGGCCGTCGACGGTGGCGAGCGTGGTGTCCGAGACCGTCCGGGATCTGTCGGGAGGGGCGGCTAGGGTGTACGACGTGGCGGGAGTCTTCGATCGGTTGGTCGGCCAGGAGGCGGTCGAGTCCGAGTTGACGGCTGCCGCGGTCGCTGCGCGCGGGGGCGTGGTCGAGGGCGCGATGACGCACTCCTGGTTGTTCACCGGCCCGCCCGGATCGGGCAGATCCGTTGCCGCGCTGTGTTTCGCGGCGGCGCTGCAGTGCACGGATCCGGCGACGCCCGGGTGCGGTAGGTGTCATGCCTGCACCACGACCATGGCGGGCACGCACGGCGACGTTCGCCGGGTGGTGCCGGAGGGGCTGAGCATCAGCACCAAGGAGATGCGCGAGATCGTGCAGGTGGCCTCGCGCAGGCCCAGCACGGGGCGCTGGCAGGTGGTGGTCATCGAGGATGCCGACCGCTTGACCGAGGCGGCGGGCAACGTGCTGCTCAAGGTCGTCGAGGAGCCGCCGGACCGGACGGTGTTCCTGCTCTGTGCACCCTCGGTGGACCCGGAGGACATCTCGATCACGTTGCGTTCCCGCTGCCGCCACGTGCATCTGGTGACGCCATCGGTGCCCGCCATCGCGCGAGTGCTCCGCGAGCGCGACAACCTCGACGAGAAGACCGCTACCTGGGCCGCGTCCATCAGCGGCGGACATGTCGGCCGTGCCCGCAGGCTCGCCACCGACGAGGAGGCACGCGCCCGCCGTCAGCGTGCCCTGGCCTTGGTCACCGCGGCCGGGAAGCCCGGTGCGGCCTATGCCGCCGCCGACGAACTGGTGCGCGCGGCCGACGACGAGGCCAAGCAGATGAGCGCGGGCCGCGACGAACGCGAGCGCGAGGAACTCGCGACCGCGCTGGGCGCGGGCGGTACCGGCAAGGGCGCGGCGAGCGCCACCCGCGGTTCCGCGGGCGTGCTCAAGGACCTCGAGCGGCGGCAGAAGTCCCGCGCGACCCGCACCGGCCGCGACGCCCTCGATCGTGCCCTGATCGATGTCGCGGGCGTCTATCGGGACGCACTGGCCGTGCGGTTCGGGGCCACCCGGCTCGGCTCCGGCGTCGCGCTCACCCACCCCGACCTGTCCGACGAGATTCACGATCTGGCCGACCGCGTGCGCCCGGAGGGTCTGCTGAAGTCCATCGAGGCCGTTCTGGCCTGCCGCACCGCGCTCGACCAGAACGTCAAACCCCGTTTTGCTCTCGCGGCCATGGCCGCCGCCCTCATCGCGGCCCGCGCCCAGTGACCGTGACCACCCGTTTTCGCGATCGGGCCTGCGAGACGATAGACTTCCCTGGCCGAAAGGCACGCCGCCTTAGCTCAGTCGGTAGAGCGCTTCACTCGTAATGAAAAGGTCGGGGGTTCGATTCCCCCAGGCGGCTCCATCATTCCTGGTACAAGACGTTTCTTCGCTTGCGGGATCAACCCTGACTGCCTCGACCCGTGGCAGTGCCGCAGCCAACACGGCCTCGTGGCCCGAGAACCGTTGTGGTCCTGGTTCGGTCGTCGCCGTACGTCGAGCTTCTGCGCAGTGCGGGGTGAGGAAGCAGCCACCTGCTGCGGGTACCGAGCGGCCGCCGAATAACCTCGGGTACACCGACGATACCGCCTGACTATCGAGCCTCGGTCCTGGCTGAATCGACTAGTGTGGAGCTACCTGCTCGCGGGTGCAACTGCAAGCGAGTACGCCGTTAGCCAGACAAGTGGTCACGGGACGGCATCATGGATGACACGTCAGTGAATGGCGGGGACACCGCCCGGGGGTCGGGGCCAGCCGAGGCGTTCGGGCGCTATCGGCTGTTATCGCTGCTGGGTCAGGGCGGCATGGGCCAGGTGTGGCGGGCGCATGATTCGCTGACCAATCGGGTGGTGGCGCTGAAGGTGTTGCCCGAGCGCTTCGCCGATGACGAGCAGCTGCGCGAGCGGTTCCGCCGGGAGTGCCGGGCGGTGGCGCAGTTGACCGAGCCGCATGTGATCCCCATCCACGACTTCGGCGATATCGACGGTCGGCTCTATCTGAATATGCGCCTGATCGAGGGCACCGACCTGCGCACGTTGATCGCGCGGGAAGGTGCCTTGTCGCCGCGGCGGGCAGTGGCGATCATCGTCCAGGTGGCCGGTGCGCTGCAGGCGGCTCACGACGCCGGGCTGGTTCACCGTGATGTCAAACCCACCAATATCCTGCTGGGGACCGATGAGTTCGCCTCCCTGATCGACTTCGGGATCGCCCACGCCGCCGATGACCGTACGCTGACCGCGACCGGCGAGACCATCGGCACCCTCGCCTACATGGCGCCGGAGGAGATCGACGCCGAGGTCAAGGCCGACGCCCGAGTGGACGTGTACGCGTTGACGTGCGTGTTGTTCGAATGTCTGACCGGCAGGCCGCCGTTCGCGAGCGAATTCGGGATGCAGGGTGTGATCGCCCATCACCTGCACAGCCCGCCGCCGCGTCCCAGCGCCACCACACCCGACGTACCGACTGCGTTCGATGCGGTCATCGCGAAGGGGATGGCCAAGAACCCCCGCGATCGTTACCAGACTGTGCGTGAACTGGCCGCGGCCGCCCGCGCCGCGCTGGGCGATTCGCCCGTCGGTCCCACCGTGGGCGTGGCTACGCGCCATGGGCGGCGAATCAGGTTCTCGCGCCAGAACGCCGGACTGCTCGCGGTCGCGGTCGCGGTGGTGGTGGCCGCCGTAGCTGTCGTCGTCGGCGTCCAACGGGGATCAGGCGGCGGTGGCAACTCGCCCACACTTATCGCCCCGGGCTATTCAGCACAGACTGCGCTGCCGTTCACCGGCGTCAGCCTGCCTACCGGTGTGGCGGTCGACCCGGCGGGCAACGTATACGTCACCGACATGGGTAGCGATCGGGTGCTGAAATTGGCGGCGGGCGCGTCGACGCCGACCCCGCTGCCTATCACCGGCCTGAAGAATCCCCAGGATGTGGCGGTCGACCCGGCGGGCAATGTATACGTCAGCGACACGAGTAACGATCGGGTGCTGAAATTGGCGGTGGGCGCGTCGACACCTGCCCCGCTGCCGTTCACCGGGCTGAAGGATCCCCATGGTGTGGCGGTCGACAATGCTGGCGACGTATACGTCGCCGACCGGGGGAATGATCGGGTGCTGAAATTGGCGGCGGGCGCGGCGGCGCCGACGACGCTGCCGTTGACGGGGCTCCAAGGTCCCGATGGTGTGGCGGTCGACGCGGCGGGCAACCTATACGTCACCGAATTGGGTACCGAGCAGGTGAGGATGTTGGCCGCGGGCGCGTCGGCGCCGACCATGTTGCCATTCACCGGGCTCAAAGATCCCCAGGGCTTGGCGGTCGACACGGCGGGAGATGTGTACGTCGTGGACTGGGGTAACAAATGGGTGGTGAGGTTGGCGGCCGGCGCGTCGACGCCCACCCCACTGCCGTTCACCGGCTTGAAGAATCCCCAGGGCGTGGCGGTCGACTCGGCGGGCAATGTATACATCACCGATCTGGGCCTCGATCCGGTGGTGAAACTTCAGGCCGGCTGACCCCAGACCGGCCAACGCCGATATTCCACCAACCAGAAGCCGAAGCACCTCACTCCTTCGACGACCCCGCCGGACCGGACCGACGCCGTCGCGCAACCCGGTATCTAGTCGGCAAGGAGCTTGGCGGGCATGGAGCGGTAGGCGTGCAGATTCCGCAAGGGATGGGGGACCGGCGGACCGTCCAGGCTCAAATTCGGGTACCTCTCGAAGAGGGTTCGCAGCGCGACGGCGCCTTCCAGCCGGGCCAGCCTGGCTCCCAGGCAGCCGTGTATCCCGCTGCTGAACGCGAGATGTTCCGTGGCGTTGTCCCTGGTCACGTCGAATTGGTGGGGATCTGGGAAGACTGCGGGGTCGTTGTTGGCGCCGGCCAACGACAGCAGGACCAGGGAACCCGATTCGATGCGCTCACCGGCGATGTCGACGTCGCAGTTCGCGACCCGGCCGGTCATCCGCACGGGACCGTCGTAGCGCAGGATTTCCTCGACTGCGTTAGGCCACAAGTCCGGCTGCGCGATGAGCGATTGCAGCTGGTCTGGATGGCCTGTCAGTAGGACGATTCCGTTGCCGAGCATGTTCACTGTCGTCAAGAAGCCGGCGTCCAGCAGCAGGGCCGCGTTGGCCACCTGCTCGCGACGGGTGGTTTCGCCGTCTGTCGCCAGCATGCTGAGTACGTCGTTGTTCGGTTCGGCGGCGAGTTCGTCGAGGTAGTGGTCGAAGTACTGTTTGACCTCGACCAAGTCTTCGATGGCGTGGCGGTAGGTGGTCCAGCTCAGGCCACGTTCGAGCAGTGGCGCACCTGTGTCTCCCCATTTCAGCAGGGTCGGATGCATGTCGGCGGGCAATCCGAGGATCTCGGCGATGACCGTGACGGGCAGCTGTGCGGAAAAGTCCTCGATCAGATCAGGGCGAGGCTTCGATTCCAGGCGTTCGAGTAAGTCGTTGGTCGCTTCGGTGACTCGTCCCTCCAGCGCCGCGATCGCCTTCGGGCCGAATGCGTGCCGGACCAGGCGTCGGTACCGGGTGTGATCCGGCGGATCGGTCACGAGCATCGAAGGCGGCTCCCCGAGGTTGGGAAGCCCCAGATCCGTTTTGTCCAGCGCCCGGCGGATCGGCTTCGGCAGGGCTGGATGGAATGGGGTGACCACACCGAAGCGACGATCGCGCAAGATGAGTCGGCACAGTTCGTAGTCTGCCGTCACGTGTACGCCCGACATGCTGGGAATACGGCCGCGCCGCCGGATCTCCTCGATATATGGTGATGAGCCGAGCAAGCGATCCTGGCCGACAGCGATTTGCCCGAGCGGGTCACCCCGGCGTGCCGCCCATCGGAGATAGGTCCGTAACAGGCCATGAGTGAGTAGCCACCGAACCCAGGCGCGAGTCAACATCGCCGCCTCCTCACTCCCGACCCACTCCTCATGATAAAGAGTAGCTATTACATTGCTGAACTATTAGCGTTAACGGATGTCGCCGACTAGGCGGTGCCGATGAGCTGGGCCAGGAAGGTACTACGCATGGTCGTCCATGCGGGTGCTGAAGTGTTGTGGAGCGACGTTCGGATCGAACGAGAGGCACGATGGACCGGCGTGGTTTCGTCAAGAGTGCCGGCTTGGCCGCGACGATGCTCGGTGTCGCCGGTGCGAGCACGGCCGCGTCTGCGGCGTGGGCGGACGATTTCAGCCCGAGCCCGAGAACATCGATGTACCGCATGTTGGTGCCGGAGATCTTCGCGCCGCTGCCGGATCCCGCCGACCATGTGCCCGCGATCGTCATCGGATCGGGGTTCGGGGCGTCGGTCACCGCGCTGCGTCTGGCGCAGTCGGGGATCGAGGTCGCGGTGCTCGAGCGCGGGTCGCGCTGGCCGAATGATCCGTGGCGTGACATCTTCGCCACCGACACGATTCCCGATGGCCGCGGCTTCTGGCATCGCACGACCTTTACCGGGGTGAACCGGATTCCGCTGCAGATCGATCCGTTCGGCGGGGTCCTCGATGTCACGAATTACCCGGGCATCGACGTGTGGCGCGGTGCGTGTGTGGGCGGTGGCTCGGTGGTGTTCACCGGGGTGATGATCGAGCCGGAGCAGCGATTCTTCGACCATGTGTTCGGCGGCGTGGTCGACTATCGCGAGATGCACGACGTCTATTACCCCAAGGTCCGAGAAGTATTGCGGCCCAGCGTGATACCCGACGATATCTACAACTCTTTCGCGTTCGTGCACTCGCGGGCCTGGGACGAACAGGTCCGCGTGGCCGGTTATACGCCGCAACGCATCGACGGCACCTGGAATTGGGATGTCATCCGCGCCGAACTGGCCGGGCGATCGAGGCCGTCGGCGACGGTCGGCTGCTCGAACCTGGGCAACTCCAACGGCGCGAAATTCGATCTGAACCAGAATTACCTGCGCTACGCCGAGGGCACCGGCCGTGCCCGGATCTACCCCGGCCATCGCGTGGATGCCATCGCCGAGGAACCGGGAGCGTCGGGTCGCTATAGCGTCGCCGTGACCAAACTGGACCCGACCGGTGAAGTGCTCCGCACCCGGACGCTGACCTGCGACATGCTGTTCCTGGCCGCGGGCTCCATCGGCACCTCCGAACTGCTGGTGCGTGCCCGGGAAACCGGCGCGCTGCCGAACCTGAACGAGCACGTCGGGGAAGGCTGGGGCAGCAACGGCGATGTCGCCTTGGCGCGGCCGCTCAGCACGCTCGAGGTGGGCACGCAGGGCACACCGTCGGCGAGCCGGATTCTGGACGAGGCGGGCACACCCGTGTCGCTGGAGAACTGGTACATCCCCGGCACGACGCCCTTCGACACCACCCTTCTCGCATCGTTGGGCATCGTGCTCGACGACACCCGCGGCCGGTTCGTCTGCGACCCGGCCGATGGGCGCGTGGAGCTGCGGTGGCCGGCCGACGGCGCTGCCGGCTATCTCGCGCGAGCGAGGGAAGTCAACAACAACGCGGCCTGCAACTGTCAGCCCATCTCTCGACCCGCCTTCGACGCGGACGCCTCGTTCACCTCCCATCCGTTGGGCGGAGCGGTGATCGGGCGCGCAACGGACGGATACGGCCGGGTGCGTGGCTATCGGAACCTGTACGTGATGGACGGAGCAGCTGTGCCGGGTAGCACCGGAACAGTGAATCCTTCATTGACTATCAGCGCGCTGGCTGAGCGCAATATCGAACAGATCATTCGTTCCGGGGGGTAAAGGGCGAGCGCGCCTATCGACGCCGACTCGGGTCCAGTTCGCCATGACACGTGAGTTCTCGGATCAGCCCTTATACAGTCGAGCTGTGAACGAGACTCCGGCCACGAACAGTGGACGGTCACTCGCCGAACGGCTGGCGATCCGGTTGCTGTATCCGACAGCCCGGCCCACCGAGGAAGCGCTACGAGCGGCTGTCGCAGGCAAGGTGGTGCTGGTGACCGGGGCCTCGCACGGTATCGGCAAGGCCAGTGCGCGGAAGCTGGCCGCGGCGGGCGCGGTGGTGCCGCTGGTGGCCCGGTCCCGCCCGGAACTGGAACAGCTGGCCGCCGACATCGCGGCCGACGGTGGCACGGCCCACGCGTACACGACCGACCTGACCGACCTGGATGCCGTCGACCTGCTCGGCCGGACACTGCTGGCCGAGTACGGACACATAGATGCCGTGATCAGCAATGCGGGAAAGTCGATTCGGCGGCCCATCGCCGAGTCCTACGATCGCTTCCACGATTTCACCCGCACCATCGACATCAACTATCTCGGCCCGGTGCGGCTGCTGCTTACTCTGTTGCCCCATATGCGTGCACGCAAGCAGGGGCATATCGTGAATATCTCCACCTGGGGCGTGCTCCTGCCGCCGAGTCCACGCTGGTCGGCCTACATCGCCTCGAAAGCGGCCTTCGACGTCTGGCTGCGCAGCGTGGCCGCCGAAATCGCCTGCGACGATGTCACCACTACATCGATCTACATGCCCCTGGTCCACACCAGGATGAGCGCCCCCACCGACTTCAGCCGCACCCCCGGTCTGACCGTCGACGAAGCCTCCGACCTCGTCTCGCACGCCGTCACGACCAAACCCCGCGACATCGCCCCCTGGTGGGCGATCCGGGTCCAAGCCTGGTCTGCTGTCCACCGCAACCAAGCCCAGCGCATTCTGGAACGTAGGTTCCGCCGCTGAACACCGGACCGGAGGTGCGGGCCGGGCCTCGGGTGCTACGAACGGGTCACCGAGATCTCGCCCTGGTCGCTGATCACTTCGACCAGCACATCCTTCGAGTGAAGGTACGTCCAGGCCTGACATTTGAACTGGTTGCCTACCTGGACCACAACAGAACCGGGGCAGGTCACTCGACCGGCAGGTTGATCCCCCACG
The DNA here is from genome assembly GCF_053604885.1 of Nocardia sp. NPDC003999. Classification (NCBI taxonomy): domain Bacteria; kingdom Bacillati; phylum Actinomycetota; class Actinomycetes; order Mycobacteriales; family Nocardiaceae; genus Nocardia; species Nocardia sp. NPDC003999. Next base: position 771,150 of record NZ_JBSGIB010000002.1, on the reverse strand, counting down.
CCCTGCAGCCTGTTCGCCACCTGCTGCTCCAACGCAGTCTGATCGAACACCCGCGGCTGTTGGACCGGGTCGAGATCGGCGCCCATCAGCTTCACCGTCACCGCCACCGCGCAGACGGCGACCACGGCCGAGGAAACCGCCATGACAGTGCGGGCTACGTTCTGTTGATCAACCACGCCGATAGTCCTATCCACCGCTGAAGGACTTGGCAAGACCATCGATTGATCAGTCAGAAAGCGGCCGATCGCGCCAGTGCGCGAGGCGGCGGTCCGCCGTGCCGGATGTCATCCACTCCGCTGCTGCCCGGAAGCCTCACCCGAGGGGGCAACCTGGCAAAATATCGGTGGTGGGCGTCAGCGTAGATCTTCTGCGAAGGTGTCTGTGTGGCGGTGTTGAGCAGGAACCATGTGATCGTGCGCGGCAAGATCGGCGCACCGGTGGTCGTGCTCGCCCACGGATTCGGGTGTGACCAGCACATGTGGCGCCTGGTCACACCGGTTCTGGAGCGTGACTTCACCGTCGTCCTGTTCGACCACGTGGGTGCGGGCCGCTCGGATCTCTCGGCGTGGACCCCGTCGCGTTACTCCAGCATGGACGGCTACGTGGAGGATGTGCTGGCGCTACTTCGCGAGCTGGAACTGGGGCCGGTGGTCTTCGTAGGACATTCGGTCAGTGCGACGATGGGAGTGCTGGCCGCCGCACGCGAGCCCGCGGCATTCGCCGGACTGGTACTGGTGACTCCCTCGCCGTGTTTCATCGATGATCCGGCCACCGGGTACCGAGGCGGTTTCAGCGCCGCCGACATCGAGGAACTGCTGGAGGCGCTCGATGCGAACTATCTGGGCTGGTCGGGCGCGATGGCGCCGGTCATCATGGGCAACCCGGACCGGCCGGAGCTGGCCGAGGAACTCACCAATAGTTTCTGCCGCACCGACCCCGAGATCGCGCGCGTCTTCGCACGCGTCACGTTCCTCTCCGACAACCGGGACGATCTGGACGCGGTGGGTGTACCCACGCTGATTCTGCAGTGCTCGGCCGACGCCATCGCCCCACCCGAGGTCGGGGCGTTCGTCCATGAACGGATCAGGGGCAGTCGGCTGGTCACGCTCGCCGCGACCGGACACTGCCCGCAGCTCAGTTCTCCCGACGAGACCGCCGCCGCCATCGCCGCCTTCGCCGCGGAAACCGGATGACGAGCGCGGCGGGCGACCGAGACGGCGCCAGCGCTCTCGGAGCGGGGGCGGATGACGACGACGCGGTGTTCGCCGCGCTACTGGAGGACAGCGCCGAGGACCTGTACGAGAACGCCCCCTGCGGATACCTCTCCACCTCGCTGGACGGCCGCATCGCCAAAGTGAACGCCACACTGCTGGACTGGCTGGGCTGGCGGCGCGACGAACTGGTGGGACGCAAACACTTCTCCGACCTGCTCACCGTGGGCGGTCGCCTCTATCACGAAACCCACTTCGCACCTCTGCTGCGGATGCAGGGCGACATCCGTGGCATTGCCCTGGAAATGAAGACCGCCGACGGTCGGCGACTACCCGTCCTGGTGAGTTCGCACGTCAAAACCGGCAGGGAGGGGCAACCGCTACTGATTCGCACCACCGTCTTCGACGCCCGCGAGCGCCGGGCCTACGAGACGGAGTTGCTGCGGGCACGGCGCGAAGCCGAGGAGGAGCGCGAACGCCTCCAGCGTCTGAACGCCACTTTGCAGACCACCCTGCTACCACCCGAACTGCCTCAGGTCCCCGGCGTCGAAGTCGCCGCGTACTACCACATCGCCTCTGCCGACGAGGTCGGCGGCGACTTCTACGATCTGTTCCCCATCACTGCCGACACCTGGGGAATGTTCCTGGGCGACGTCTGTGGCAAAGGAGCTCCTGCCGCGGCACTCACTTCACTGGCCCGTTACACACTGCGCACGGCCACCGCCTACACCCACGACCCAGCCGCAGTGCTGGACACGCTCAACACCACGCTCACCGAGCGATACCATGGTCACAGGCCCCGGTTCTGCACGATCATCTTCGGGCTCATCCGGCCCACTGCCGATCGCGGCGGTTGCGACATCACATTGGCAGGCGGCGGGCACCCGCCGTCGCTGCTCCTGCGTTCCGACGGCGCCGTGGAAGAGATGCACACCCAGGGTGGCCAGCTGATCGGGGCGATCCCGCACGCCCGGATCGTCACCAGAAGCTTCCGGCTGGAGGCCGGGGACACGCTGCTGCTCTATACGGATGGCCTCACCGAAGCTCGCGTCACGGAGAACGGCGGTCGTTACGGCGATCGAGCCCTCCTCGAATTCGCTCGCGCGCTGGCGCCCGTGACGGCATCCGGCGGTATCGAAGCCATCCGGGAATTGCTCGACTCCTTCGGACCAGGGGTGGAGGACGACACCGCCCTCCTCGCCGTCCACGCGCTACCTCCGCCCCAGGCGTGACGCACTGGAACGCTGCCGCACAGCGCCAGGAAAGTAGGGTCGGCACCGCAGTGACAGAATGACGGGCCTGCCATTACAGACCAGAGGAGTTATCCCGGGTGGAACTGCCCGTCGAACTTGTCGAGGCCCTCGACCGGGCATGCGCGGGCGTTCCCCAGCGGCAGCTTGCCACCTCGGTCGACCGGCTGATCTCGCGCTACCGGGACCCGCGCCCGGCGGCGGCGCCGATTCTCGCTTCGACCGCCGACGTCACCGCCTACGCCGCTTATCGCATGCCCGCGACGTGGGCCGCTGTGCACAGTGCGCTCGATCGGTTCGCCGAGCAGGCGCCCGGCTTTCGGCCGGAGACACTGCTCGACGTCGGCGGGGGCACCGGCGCGGCGCTATGGGCAGCGAGCGAACTGTTCCCTTCCTTGGCCGAGGCGACCGTACTGGATCAGGTGGACGAAGCACTGCTTTTAGGGCGCAAGCTCGCGGCCGACGCCACCTCCGCGGCGGTGCGCTCCGCCGTGTGGCGGCGGACCTCGTTCGCCGCTCAGGAAGCATTCGGCGGAGCGGACCTCGTCACGATTTCCTATGTGCTGAGCGAACTCTCCGAGGCAGACCAAGCCGATCTGGTGGCCAGGGCGGCCGAGGGGGCGGAAGTGGTGGCCGTCATCGAGCCGGGAACTCCGGACGGCCATCGCAGAATCCTCTCCGCCCGCGACGTCTTGATCGAAGCCGGTCTGACGGTCGTGGCCCCCTGCCCGCACCAACAGATGTGCCCGCTCGCCGCGGGGACGGACTGGTGCCATTTCAGCACGCGAATCAACCGGACGTCCCTGCACCGGCGGTTGAAGGGGGGCGAACTCGGCCATGAAGACGAGAAGTTCTCCTATGTGATCGCCTCTCGGACCGCGCACGCCCCCGCCGCGGGTCGAATCCTGCGACATCCGCTCAAACGTAAGGGCCTGGTCACGCTGGAAGTCTGCACGGCCGACGACGGCGTGCGGCAAACCCTCGTCTCGAAGCGACAGGGCGAGTCGTACCGCGAGGCAAGGGACGCGGAATGGGGCGACACCTGGCCACCATCCCACCGCTCGGCGGACTGATCGCCACTGCCCGAAGATTGATCCCCGCCTGACCCGCCGCTCGGCAAGCTGCGCCGAGTGTCGCCCGGGGGCGGGAAGGATGCCGGGCTTTAATGAGCCGCCAACTAGTGGCACAATTCACAACGATCCAATATTTACGTAAATCGGGCGTAACCGTGTTCCGCTCAGGCCGTTGAGGAGCGACACCCGTGCAGATGTCGAGGCGCGATCCCGGCTCACGACCGCGCTGTGCTGGGGCTTCCGCGTTCCGGGCGTCGGTCCCGCCCACTGGTCGAGTTCGTGAGGGGGCGAGGTGATCCCTGTGTGGCGCTCGGTCGGGGGCTCGGCGCAGGCCCCCCGACGGTCCGGCCTTCTTCTGAAATCGAGGTGATCCGTCAAGTGCTGGAAACGCAAACCAAGGTCGTACGAAGTCTGGTTCCCGCTCGGATGGACCGGCTTCCGTGGACCAAGTTCCACTGGCTCATCGTCGTCGGGCTCGGGGTCTCCTGGGTCCTGGACGGAATCGAGATCCAGATCGTCAGCAGCATGGGTGGACCGCTGCAAGACGTCGAAACGCTGCATCTGACCTCCGGGCAGGTCGGCGCGATGGCCTCGTGGTACCTGGCCGGTCAGGTCGTCGGCGCACTCGTGTTCGGCAGGCTCACCGACCGGCTCGGTCGCAAGAAGCTGTTCATCCTGACCCTGGCGATCTATCTGATCGGTAGTGGGTTGGCCGGTTTCTCCTGGAACGCATGGTCGCTGTACTTGTTCCGCTTCATCGCGGGCACCGGAATCGGTGGCGAATACACGGCGATCAATTCGGCGATCGACGAGATCATGCCGTCCAGATATCGGGGCCGGGTCGACATCGCGATCAACGGCACCTACTGGGGTGGCGCGGCATTGGGAGCGGCCGCGAGCCTGATCCTGTTCAACGAGCGATTCATCCCGACCGGCTGGGGATGGCGTATCGGATTCTTCATCGGACCCGTCCTCGGCTTCATCATCATCTTCCTGCGCAGGCACATTCCGGAGAGCCCGCGCTGGCTGCTCACCCACGGGCGGGCCGAGGAAGCGGAGCGGACCGTCGACGAGATCGAAGGGCAGTTGCGGAGTAGGGGGATCGAGCTCCCCGCGGTCGACGAGAGCAAAGTCTTGGACATCGTGGACGCGGATCGGCTGTCCTACCTGCAGATGGCCCGGATCTTCTTCGGACGATATCCATCGCGTTCCTTTCTCGGATTCACGATGATGGCTACGCAGGCTTTTCTCTACAATGCGATCTTCTTCACCGTCGGCCTGGTGCTGATCAATTTCTACAACGTGCCGGCCGATCACACGGGCTATTATTTCTTCCCGTTCGCGGTCGGCAATCTGATCGGCCCACTGGTACTCGGCCCGCTCTTCGACAGTATCGGCCGCCGGAAGATGATCTGTGCCACCTATGTGGGCTCCGGTTTGTTGCTCTTCGTTTCCGCGTGGGCATTCAATGCGGGCATTCTCAACGCCACCACCCAGACCATCTTCTGGTGTGTCATCTTCTTCTTCGCCTCGGCGGGGGCGTCGTCTGCTTATCTCACGGTCAGCGAGATCTTCCCGCTGGAACTGCGTGGTCAGGCCATCTCGTTCTTCTTCGCCATCGCGCAGGGCGCGGGCGGGGTCGTCGCGCCGTTCCTCTTCGGGCATCTGGTCGGCGGCGCGGACAACCCGAGCCCCGACCGGTTCCCGCTCACGGTGGGGTACCTCATCGGCGCCGGGTTCATGATCTTCGGTGGCCTGGTCGCCTGGTTCTTCGGAGTGAACGCGGAGGGGCAGTCCTTGGAGGACATCGCGGATCCGCTGTCCGTGGCGAAACCAACGGCAACTGCCCCCGGGGTGGCCGTCGACGGTCGACACGAGGAGCCAGCCGGGCGAGAGCCGCTGATCAGCGAGCCGATATCTGGCGGCCCATCAGTTGTCGAATCGATGAAGGGCGATTAGCGACATGGTGCAGCCAACTCCTTGGCGAGCGAATCGAGATCGGCAGCAACAGGCGGGGGCGACGATCCGCTCGCCGGGCAGTACTCGGAAACGCCGGGTAGACGTCGCCAAACTCCGGTCGCGGTTGCCGAAACTTCGGGGGCGGCCGCCGAAACTCCAGACCCGGTTGCCGCAAATCCGGGCGGCAGCGCAACCGCTGGTGGTCTTGCTCCGGGACAACTCGGGTTATCTGTGTGCCGCGGGCGGAAGCATCATCACGTTCACCCTGCTGTTCAAGCCGTGGCTCGCCACCGGCGGACCGGATGGCACGATCTGGAGCAACGCCTTCGGCCAGACCCACATCACCACCACGCTCGTGGGGCTCTGGTCGAAGAATCCGCCCGCGCACTCCAATCTCAGCGGCACATGGGCCATTTTCGCCACCATCGCGATATTCCTCACGGTGCTCGCGGCGTTGGCCAATCTCTGGTCCCGCACCGAGGCACTCGCGCGTTTGACGACCGGTTCGGCGGTGGCGGTGGCGCTTTTCATCGCCTTCACGCTGGTCTATCTCAACAGCAAGGGGCCGGAGTTGCGCTCCATGATCGGCTCCGGCCCGCCCACCGACCTCGGCACGCAGGTCGGCTATGTGATCCGATGGGCTTCAGGCAACGGGCAATATCCGCTGCCAGGGCTGCGAAAGGTCGAGTTCGAGACCGCGAAACTCACCGGAACCGCGCTGTTCGCCGGTGCGACGGCGATGTTCTCGGCCGTGGCGGCCATCGCCCAATGGGTTCGGATGATGAAGTCACGCCGCGGCACCGGCTGAGCCGCCGACTACGTCACGACGAAGACTCCCTTTCCGGGAACGTGGGGAGCGTCCGTCGCGATCAGGACTTCCACGCGGCCCAGACCGGAGGGAATGGGCACCGGTATCCATGAGCCTGCCGCGTTCTCCTCGGCCGGTGTGCTGTCGTCGACCCGGATCGGTGGCAGGGTGCCGTACACGCCGGTGTCGGAATTTCGCCAGGAAACCGTGACTTCCACGCCGCAGGAGCCGCCGGGCCGGTCGGGCGCGAAGACGAACTCGGGGCGGATCCACAGCGTGGGCAGACCGGAGTAGTTGCGGTCGGGGTCGTAGTAGGCGGCGATCATGCCGATGCCCGCGCCCCCACCGTCGCAGAGCGTTCGCGCCGGGGGGACGCCGAGAGGAAGCGCGGATACCACCGGGGCGGCCACACCGAGTGTGCCGATGGTCAGAGCTATGACCGCTACACCATGCCGGACATCCACCGCTGCTCCCTTCGTCGGACTCGAACTGTCTGCCTGCTGTGTCGACATGAGTTCGCTGAGTGTTAACGGGAGCGTACGAAGGGTGCGGTGGGCGGCGGCGATTCGGCGTCGGCGCGCCGGAAATTCACGATGAGCGACAGCGTTTTTCGCGGGCGCGATCGATTTGGTGACGCATTAGCAAACTGAATGGAGGCGTCGCCGCGAAGCGGACAGGATCGCCGACCGCACTTCGGGAAACGCCGCTCCTGGACCGGGCGCCGTTGACCGATCCAGGAGAACGTTCTCCGGGGTCAGCCGGCGGCTGCGGAGCGCAGGTGGGCGCGCTCGGCGATGGCGGCCAATTCCGCGTTGAAGCGGTCGGCGGCTTCGATATTGCCCAGATGCCCGGTGGGCCAGACGTGGTAGGCGGCCAAATGACCGGCTTCCGCGAGCGCGTCGGCGATGCGGCGCGACATGCGCTCGGGCAGCAAACGGTCGTGGGCGCCCGCGATCACCGTGGTGGGCACCGTGAGGGAGGCGGCCGCTTCGGCGAGATCCATGTCGGCGAGTGCGGCGGCGTGCCTGCCTCGGGTGAGCGGTCGGCACGAGCGCACGATGCCGAGCGCGAACTCGACCTGGTCCGCGGTTGCGTGCGGGTTCATCACGCGCGCCTTGAGCAGCGCGCTCGTCGGCCAGCCGCCCGGCAGCGGGACGGGGGCGGTGAGCAGCGTCTCGGCCACGATCATGGGCATCCGTACCGTGGCGCCGAACACCGTGATCGGGCGGTCCGCCAAGGTCAACGGCTTGTTCAGCAGCGGAAGCAGATCGGTGTCGTAGCGGATGTTGCCCGACGTACTGTTCAACAGGACGGCGGCCGCGGCCTGCTTGCGGACCTGCTCCGGATAGCGAGCGGCCCACGCCTGCACGGTGATACCGCCCATGCTGTGGCCGACGAGCACGGCCCGCTGTCCTGGGCGCAGCGTGGCGTTCAGCACGGCCGACAAATCGTCGGCCAGCGACTCCTTGCTGGGGACGGACTTGCCGAGTTCGCTCGCGCCGTGCCCGCGCTGGTCGTAGCAGACCACTCGGTACCGGTCGGCGAACGCGTTGATCTGCGGGTTCCAGTACTCGATGCTGCAACTCCAGCCGTGGATCAGGACGATGACATCGCCCTTGGCCGGACCGTACGCGTGTACTCGCAAGCGAGCGCCGTCTCGGGTGGTGACCGGAATGACCGCGTGGCGAGCGGTCGGCGCGTTCAACGACGCGGTACGGAAGGTGCGGGACCGCAGTCCGGCACGGTAATCGGCGGTGAGCGCACCGTTATGCGCGTCCGCCAGCGTCCTCATCGACTTCACCAGCATCAGGCACTCCTTTGTGTCCACCGTCACCGTACAGTGCAAGCAGCGGTGCTTGCTAGTGTTAGCGCCGTACGACGGTATTCCTGGTCTATATCGGGGAGTACCCCCGGATTCGGTACGGCAAAAGATCATTTCGAAAGAAAAAGTCAGACGCGCTTCGTTTGGGCTGTCGGACCGCGTTGCCAAGATCGGGGCGCTGCCGTGGCGGCGCACCTCATCGCCCGGTTACGGTTGACTCGTGGACATCGCGCACCCTGCCTCCGGACCCGTGACGGACCCGGGAACCGAGCCGAAGACCGGGTGGCGCGGGGCGGCGCTTCCGCTGCTGGTGGCGGGTGTCGGTGTGGGCGTCGGCGTATTGCTGCACCTGCGCGATCCGCACGTCGAGGGTTCCTACGGCACCTGTCCGGTGTACGCGCTGACCGGCTTTTACTGCCCCGGCTGCGGCGGGATGCGCGCCGTGCACAACCTCACCGACGGGCATGTCATCGATGCTCTGCACAGCAACTTGCTCGCGCTTCCGCTGGTTCTCGCGTTCGCGGTGTGGGTGCTGGACTGGACGGTTCAGGGGTGGCGCGGCCGGAAGATGCGGTTGCCGTCGATCAGCCGGACGACCATGTGGACGTTCTTCGTATTGCTGGCGATCTACACGGTGGTACGCAATACGCCGTGGGGAACCCTGTTCACACCGGTGTAACACGCGAATGTACGGGCAGCCCCAAGGTATGAGAGATTCGCTGAAGACCAGGGTGCAGCAGAAACTGCTGCGCCAGCTCATCGAGGACCCCCGGGACACCGAGCACGACGACCCCCGGCAGATCGCCGTGGAGACCGATCTGGACGCGCTGGCCAACGTGCCGGAGGACGATCCGCTGGTCGAGGAACTCGCCGCGCGTTATCTGGTGTTCTGATCAGGCCGTCGATGCGCCGCCGTAGGGGGGCAGCTGCGGTAGTCGCTCGGCGAGCAGCCAGCTGTCCCACAGTGGGCGTAGCGACACCAGGCTGTAGTGCCCGGCCAGGTCGGTGAATTCCTCGGTGGTCACCGACGAGTGGCGGTAGCGAATGGTCCATTCCCGGAGCAGGTCGAAGAAGGTCGAGTCGCCGAGTTCCAGGCGCAAAGCGTGCAGGGTGAGCGCACCCCGCTTGTAGACGCGGTCATCGAACATCCGCTGCGGTCCCGGATCGCCGATGACGATGTCCTGGGGCTCGCGGGCCAGGTTGTGCCGTGCGGCGCGGGCCAGCTGATCGGCGGTCGGCCCGCCCGCGGCCTCCGACCAGATCCATTCCGCGTAGCAGGCGAAGCCTTCGTGTAGCCAGATGTCCCGCCACTGCCGGATGGTCAGGCTGTTGCCGAACCACTGGTGGGCCAGCTCGTGCGCGACCAGTCGTTCCGCGCCGCGGCGGCCGTCGCAGTGGTTGGCGCCGAAGATGGAGATGCCCTGCGCCTCGATCGGGATCTCCAGTTCGTCGTCGGTGACGACGACGGTGTAGTCCGCGAAAGGGTAGGGGCCGAATTTCTCGCTGAAGACCTCGAGCATCCTCGGCTGACGAGCGAAGTCGTGGTCGAAGTTGGCGCGCAGCCGCGCGGGCAGGATCGCCTGCATCGGCACCGCCTGCGAAGAACCGATGCGGTGCTTGCGGTAGTGACCGATCTGGATGGTGGCCAGGTAGCTCGACATCGGCTCGGCCTGCTCGTACACCCATGTGGTCTGACTGGACTTGGTCTGCTTGCGCAGCAGGGTGCCGTTGGCCACCGCGTAATAGGGCGAATCGGTGGTGATCGAGATCCGGTAGCTGGCCTTGGAACTCGGGTGGTCGTCACACGGGAACCAGGACGCCGCGCCATTGGGCTGACTGGCCACGATCGCGCCTTCGGTGAGTTCTTCCCACCCGACCTCGCCCCACGGCCCGCGCACCGGTTTCGGGGTGCCGCCGTACTGCACCACCAGCGCGAGCACGCCGCCCGCCGGAATCCGCTGTTGCGGCGTCACGACCAACTTGCCGTGCTGATGGGCGAATTTCGCGGCCTTGATCCCGTTGACGGACACCTTCGACACGCTCAGCGCTTGGCCGAGATCGAGTGCGAACCGGGTGCGCGCCTCGGTGGTCACGGCGGTGATCTCGGCGCGCCCGGTGAGCCGGTTGGCGGATACCCGATAGGCCAGTTCCAGCTCGTACCGGGAAACGCGATACCCCCGGTTGCCGTTCTGCGGGAGGTACTCGTCGATGGGGGCTTCGTAGAACTTGCCCGCCATCAGCGTGCCCCGGGATCGCCCGTGAACCAGGGCGCGATCGGGTTGCCCCACCAGCGCGTCGAGGCGGGCACCGCGTCGCCGCGCATGACCAGGGAAGCCGGGCCGATGGTCGCGCCGTCGCCGAGCGTCGAGGCGGGCAGTGCCACGCAGTGCGGACCGAGGGTGGCGCCCGCGCCGAGGGTGACGGTGTCCATGGCCATGATCCGGTCGTGGAACAGGTGGGTCTGCACCACACATCCGCGTTCCACGGTCGCGCCGTCGCCGAGAGTCACCAGGTCCGCCTCCGGTAGCCAGTAGGACTCGCACCATACCCCGCGCCCGATGCCTGCGCCGAGACCGCGAAGCCAGAGGTTCAGGACGGGCGTCCCGGTCGCCGCGCGCGCGAACCATGGTGCGGCAACCGTTTCCACGAACGTGTCGGAAACCTCGTTGCGCCAGACGAACGAACTCCACAGCGGATGCTCCTCGGCGCGGATCCGCCCCACCAGCAACCACTTGGCGGCCACCGAGGTCGCCCCCGCGACGCCGCCCGCCGCCAGCAGCACCAGTCCGCTGAGCAGCCCGGCGGTCAGGTGGCCGAAGGTTTGCGCGAGCCACGCGAGGGTGCACAGCACGCCGAGACCGATCGCGAAGGTCACCAGAACCGGGATCAAGCGGCACGTCTCGACGATGCCGCGGGCGACGCGCAGGCGGGCGGGCGGATCGAAGGTGCGCGCCGTGTCGGCGTTCTCCGTGGCGCGGCGCAGCCGGACCGGTGGGCTGCCCAGCCAGGACGAGCCGGGTTTCGCTTTGGACGGCGCCGCCGACAGCACCGCGACCAGCCCGTTCTTCGGGACCCGTCGCCCGGGGGCGGTCATGCCGGAGTTGCCGAGGAAGGCGCGCTTGCCGACCTTGGCCGCACCGATGTGCAGCCAGCCGCCGCCGAGTTCGTAACCGGCGATCATGGTGTCGTCGGCCAGGAACGCCCCGTCGGCGACGGTGGTGAACTTCGGCAGCAGCAGCACCGTGGAGGCCTCGACGCTCTTGCCCACCTTCGCGCCGAGCAAGCGCAGCCACAGCGGGGTGAGCAGGCTGGCATACAGCGGGAACAGGAAAGTGCGTGCGGAATCCAGCAGGCGCTCGGTGGCCCATGCCTGCCAGCCGACCCGGCTGCGCACCGGGTGATAGCCCTCGGTCAGGCCGATGCTCAGCAGCCGGACCGCGACGATGGTCGCCGCGGCGTAGACGCCCAGGCTGAGCAGGGTCGCGAAGGGAAGCACGGCGAATGCGCGCGCGACGCCGCCCGCGAGCGTGCGGGTGTCGCGAACGAACCAGGCGAGGAACGCGCCACCGGCGCCGATGCCGAGAATCGGCATGGCGGCCAGCGCCATCGATGTGACACCGAAGACGCCGACCCAGCGGCGGGCTCGAGCCGGCGTGTGCGCGGGCCAGCGGTGCTGGGCCTTGCCCACCTTCACCGCGGGCGAACCGGCCCACTCCTGTTCCGCCTTCACCTTGCCCGCCACCGCGGAGCCGGGCGCCACCTCGGCGTTCCTGCCGATCTTCGTGCCGGGCAACAAGATCGAGCGCGAGCCGACCACCGCGCCGGGGCCGACGGTGATCGGGCCGAGATGCACCACGTCGCCGTCGATCCAGTAGCCGGACAGGTCGACCTCCGGCTCCACGCTGCAACCATCGCCCAGTTCGAGCATCCCCGTCACCGGCGGGAGGCTGTGCAGGTCGACCCCCTTGCCGATCTTCGCGCCGAGCGCGCGGGCGAACGGCACCATCCAGGGGGCGCCGGACAGATTCTCCGCGCCGCTGGCCTCGGACAGGCGCACGGCCGCCCACAACCGCAGATGCACCGAGCCCCCGCGCGGATAGCGCCCCGGCCGGACGCCGCGCAGCAGCAGCCGCGCGCCCGCCACGCAGATCGTCATCCGGCCGAGCGGCGAGATGAACAGCAGGAACGCGACCAGCGTCCACCACCAGGACAGCTGTGGCAGCCATGGCAGCGACCCGGACCAGGCCGCGATGTTGCCGACGATCGCCAGCCAGGTGAGCCACTGCAGGCCGGTGAGGGTGGTGAGCGGGATGGTGGCGAGTACCTGCGCGGCTTGCGCGAGCGGTGGCGTCGGCCGCACGGTCCGGTCGGCGACGGCCACGGTGGGCGTGGTCTGCTCCAGCAGCTCGGCGAGCGCGCCCAGGCGGGGATGGTCGTAGACGTCCGCGACGGCGATCTGCGGATACCGTTCGCGCAAGGCGGTGACCAGCTGGGCCGCCGCGAGTGAACCGCCGCCCAGGTCGAAGAAGTCCGCGTCGAGATCGCCGACCTCCGCGCCGAGGATGGCGTCCCAGAGTCCGGCGATCCACAGGGCCGTGCCGGTCAGGTCGTTGTCGTCGTCGTCCTCGGCGGCGTTGGGCAGCGGCCAGGGCAGCGCGTCGCGGTCGACCTTGCCGGAGGTGCGGGTGGGCAGTTCGTCGACCACCGCGAGCCGGGGCACCAGCGGCGCGGGCAACTGTCCGGCGAGGACCGCGCGCGCGGCCTTGGCATCGAAATCCGGTCCGGGTCCGGTCAGATAGCCGACCAGTAGCTTGTTGCCCGCTTTTGTGGTGCGGATGGCCGTCGCGGCGCCGGTGACTCCGGGCAGGCGTTGCAGAGCGTTATCGATCTCGCCGAGTTCGATGCGCCGCCCGCCCAGCTTGATCTGATCGTCGGCGCGGCCGAGGAAGACCAGACCTGCGCTGTCGTTGCGCACCAGGTCGCCGCTGCGATACGCGCGCTCCCAGCCGACGGAGGCCAGCGGCGCGTACTTCTCGGCGTCCTTGGCCGAGTCGAGGTAGCGGGCCAGCCCGACGCCGCCGATCACCAGTTCGCCGGATTCCCCCTCGGCCACCGGGTTACCCGCCGCATCGACGACGACCAGATCCCAGCCGTTGAGCGGCAATCCGATTCGGATCGGCCACTGACCGTCCAACCGCGCGGCGCAGGCGACGACCGTGGCTTCGGTGGGGCCGTAGGTGTTCCACACCTCGCGCGCCACATCACCGTTTCCGGCGAGACGCTCGGCGAGTTCCGGCGGGACGGCCTCGCCGCCGAAGATGAGCAGGCGCACCGCCTCCAGCGCCTCGACCGGCCAGGTCGCCGCCAGGGTCGGGACGGTCGAGACCACGGTGATCCGCCGCCGCACCAGCCAGGGACCGAGATCGGCGCCGGTGCGCACCAGCTCACGCGGAGCGGGCACCAAGCAGGCGCCGTTGCGCCAGGCCAGCCACATCTCCTCGCAGGACGCGTCGAAGGCGACCGACAATCCGGCGAGTACACGGTCACTCGGGCCGATCGGGGCGTCCTGAAGGAACAGGTCGGCTTCCGCGTCGACGAAGGCGGCCGCGTTGCGGTGGGTGACGGCAACGCCTTTCGGGGTGCCGGTGGAACCCGAGGTGAAGATGATCCAAGCGTCATCGCGGGGAGTCGGCAGCGTCGACCAGCTTTCCTCGCGCTGCTCTTCCGCCGCACGGATGCCCGCGGCGGTGGTCTCGATGCCCGCCGCGGTCACGATCGCGGTGACCTGCGCCTCGCCGAAGACCAGTTGGGCGCGCTCGTCCGGGTCGTCCGCGTCGACCGGCACGTAGGCCGCGCCGGAGTACAGGACGGCGAGGATGGTCACGTAGAGCTCACGGGTACCCGACGGTATGCGTACGCCGACCCGGTCGCCCGGTCGCACACCAGCGGTGGCGAGACGGGCCATGGTCTTCTCGATCTCGACGACCAGCTCCAGGTAGGAGAGCACTACTCGGCCGTCATCGATGGCAGGGGCGTCGGGGTGGGCGAGCGCCGTCGCGGTCAGGATGTCGACCAGTGTCCTGGCCTCCGGCGCGCGGTCACCGCGCGACAACGGGCCCGCGGGCGCGTCGACGTCTATCTCGAGCATGGTGCTCTGCGCACCTCCCATCGACTCGCCTCACACTTTCCCGTTGTTGTGTCATAGCTGGGTTACCAAAGGGCAAACGCCACGATGGCCAGTTGTCCACGGTACCCGGGGTTGTCGTCGTTCGTTGTTCACCGGAGTGGACGCCGGATCGGCGGGCGTCCTGCGCGTCGTTGCAGGTGGGATCGATATTCGCCGCCGCGACAGGGCAATCGCTGGTCGGTCCGTCGACCCTCGGGTTCGCCGGGAGATCGCTCGTGTGCGGGTGTGATTCCGCTCATCGAAGCGGTGCGGACCTCGGGATGGGCGCGTGCGGCGTCGAGGCTCGTGGCGCCGGCGACCGGTCCGCCGCCTCGGAGCGCGGTCGAAGGCGTCAGTTGCCGAGGGGCGCGTGGGATCCCGAGGCAGCGGCTCGCGCGCTGTCGTCGGGATGCTTGTAAAGGCTCACGCCTGGTGGTTATCTCCACGCGGTGCTCATGGGGACTCGGGGTCGAACGTGGTTGACAGCGCCGGGGCGCTTCTGCCACCCTCGGGTCAGGTCATGAGTGCCAGCGCGAAGCCCCGGCTTGCTGGCCGGCAACCCTCCTCCGCGGTGGGGTGCTCCGGGTGACGACCCGGCCGCCGCCCGACCGGGCGCGGCAAGCGCGGACTCGACGAATCATGCGATTGCGGGTCCCTGAGCCGACGGGATTCACGTGATGACTACCACTGTCGACAACACCTGTGCCGCTCTCGCCCGGGTCTCCGGCGACGAATTGCTCGTTCCGCTGGTGCAAGGCGGAACGGCCACCTACGCCAACTTCGACTACGCGGCGAGCGCGCCGGCGTTGACGCAGGTCACCGACCGGGTGCAGCAGTTGCTGCCGTACTACGCGAGCGTGCATCGCGGCGCGGGCTACGCCTCCCGGATCTCCACCGAGTGTTACGAGGCCGCCCGCGGGTCGGTCTCCCGGTTCCTCGACGCCGCCGACGACCAAGTGGTGGTGTTCACCCGCAACACCACCGACTCGCTGAACCTGCTCGCGTCCTGCGTGCCCGGCGACACCGTGGTGCTCGACATCGAGCACCACGCCAACTTCCTGCCCTGGACCAGGCAGGGCAGGCGGGTCGTGCAGGCCGCCGACACGGTGGAGGAGACCATCGGCAGGCTGGTCGC
Organism: Nocardia sp. NPDC003999; assembly: GCF_053604885.1. Classification (NCBI taxonomy): domain Bacteria; kingdom Bacillati; phylum Actinomycetota; class Actinomycetes; order Mycobacteriales; family Nocardiaceae; genus Nocardia; species Nocardia sp. NPDC003999. Next base: position 755,726 of record NZ_JBSGIB010000002.1, on the reverse strand, counting down.
CGAACTGTGCAGTAGGCCCGCCGCACTGCTCGCGGTGACAGGTGCGTCGAATGTGACCGGCGAGGTGCTTCCGCTGGAGCGGCTGGCCACCGTCGCGCACCAGTGCGGCGCCCGAATCCTGGTCGACGCGGCACAGCTGGCTCCGCATCGTCGAATCAGCCTGCGCGCCAGCGGAATCGACTATCTGGCGTTCTCCGGCCACAAGCTGTACGCGCCGTTCGGCTCGGGTGTGCTGGTGGGCAGACGGGATTGGCTCGACGCGGCGCGGCCCTACCTCGCGGGCGGGGGCGCGGTGCGTGAGGTGAGTACCGACGCGGCCGAGTGGGCGCCCGCTCCGCAGCGGCACGAAGCCGGGTCGCCGAACGTGCTCGGCGCCGCCGCGCTGGCCGCCGCCTGTGACGCGCTCTGTGCCATCGACGCCGAAACCCTTGCCGCGCACGAACTTCGACTCGCCGACCGTCTCCGCGACGGCTTGGCCGAGATTCCTGGCGTTCGGCTGTTGCGCATTTGGACCGACAGCCCCGACTCCGTCGGCATCGTCGCGTTCACCCTGGACGATTTCGCCCCCGGCCAGGTCGCCGCCTTTCTTTCCGCCGAACACGGTATCGGCGTCCGCGACGGACGCTTCTGCGCCCACCCGCTGCTCACCCGCCTCGGCTTGGACGGCGCCCTGCGCGCGAGCATCGGCCTCGGCACCACCTCCGCCGACGTCGACCGCCTGATCGATGCGATCGCCACCCTCGTGGCGACGGGCCCCACCTGGAACTACGCCGCCGAGAACGGCGTATGGAACCCGACTCCCGAAACGCGCCCCTTCACCTCCACCGCCCCCACCGGCGCGGCTCCCTGCCTGGTGGGCTGAAACGACGCTTGTTCCTCGATCTCGTCGAAAAGGGTACTAAGGCTCCCAGGCGATATAGCATTGATGCTATGGGTTGGGGTATTGTGGAGTTGGAACCGGAGGTGCGCGATTGGGTGGAAAGGCTCCCCTCGGTCGCATTCGCCCGGGTGGCGTTCTACATCGATTTGCTCGGGGACAAGGGACCGCTGCTCGGCGAGCCGTATACCCGGCAGCTGGACGGTAAGCTGCGGGAACTGCGGTTCTATTTGGACAGTTTCGCGGTCCGGCTCACCTACTGGATTGCACCTGGTCGTCGGATCGTGATGCTGACCGTATTCGTCAAGACGAGGATGCGGGAGCATGCCGAGGTCGAGCGAGCGCGACGAGCGCTCGACCGCTGCATCGCGGAGCGGCATACGGCCGAGGAGGATGAGATCAATGGCTGAGCGTGGTGATTGGGCGGAAATCAGGAACCGCCGGATGAAGGAACCCGGCGCTGCGGAGGCTTACGAAGCGGCTCGGTTGGCTTATGAACTGGGGCGGACAATTCGGCGGATGCGCGAGGAGCGGGGCTGGAGTCAGACCGGGCTGGCCGATGCCGCAGGTATGACCCAGTCCGCGGTCGCCAGGTTCGAGGCGGGTGGGACGGTGCCCAGCCTTCCTGTGCTGGAGCGGCTGGCCCGTGCGCTCGACGCCGAGTTGGTGGTGCAGGTGCGGCCGAGGGTGGCGTAGCGAACTCGGATCAGTCGCCGAGTGCGGTCGGCCGGTAGTAGCGGCCGTTGTAGTACAGCAGCGGAGCGGCGGAGGGCTTCTCATCGGTGTTGTCATGTACCCGGGTGACCAACCCCACGACGAAGGTGTGGTCGCCGATGGGGATCAGTTGGTGCACGGTGGCGCGCAGCCAGATCGGGGTGCCGTGCAGGACCGGTTCGCCGGTGTCGAGGGCGGTCCACAGAGACCGGTCGGTGAAGCGCTCCTCCGCGCTGCGGGAGAACCGGTGGGCGAGGTGCTGCTGGTGCTCGCCGAGGAAATGGATGACGACGGACTCGGCGTCCAACATGCCGGACAGGCTGGAGGAGGTGTGCGCGATGTTGAACGACACCAGCGGCGGGTCCAGCGACAGCGAGGCGAAGGAAGTCGCGGTGAAGCCGACCGGCCCCTGCGGAGAACGCAGCGTGACGACGGTGACGCCGGCCGGATAGTGGCGCATCGACGCGCGATATTGCTCCGCAGTGATGCCGCTCAGATCGTCCGGAACCTGTAGTTCCGTCTCGGGCCGTGGTGCTTCGGTCACAACACGAAACTACGCGGGTCTCACGGCCCGCGGCGGTGGCACATGTCGAACGCGACCCCGGTTGTCGCTGGACCGGGCGGACATCGAGTATCGAAGTTTCGCGGCCTCCGGCACGATCTCGCGACGCCGGCGCCAGTTAGTCGACGTCGATCGGAAGACCCGCAGTGATCCGCAGCAATTCCGGGAACGACGTGCGGAAAATGGTGTTCGGATGCCCGCCCGCCGCCCATACCTCCCGATGGTGCGCCAGCGCGTTGTCGACCCAAGTGGGCAGGTTGGTCGGGTGGCCGACCGGCGCGACGCCGCCGATGGGCTGACCGGTCACCTGGCGCACCATGTCGGCGGGGGCGCGGGTCAGCGTCCCTTCCAGACGCGCGCCGGTCTTCTCCAGGTCGACCTGGTGCGCCCCCGAGACCAGCAGCAACACCGGGTCGTCGTCGAGCAGGAACACCAGTGACTTCGTGATCGCGCCCACGTCGACGCCGAGCGCCCGCGCGGCGTCGTCGGCGGTGTGGGTGGGCTCCGGCTGGGCCACGATGAGACCGTGATGGCCCCGGGAGATGAGGGTGTCCGCGACCCGGCAGGCGACCGGTGGCAATGACGACCTGCGCATCCCACCAGGGTAGAGCGATTGCGGTCGGGACGCCGGGGAAGTCACGCGGTCGGCTCAGTATTCCGGATAGCCCTCGGCCGGGCCGAGCATCCCGGCGATCCGCCCACGGGTTATCCGCGCGAGTTCGGTCACGTCTCGCGCCGAGACCGGTTCGTGCGCAATCCCTTCGAAGGCGCGGTCGACGTCCCGCTGGGACAGCGCGAGCAGTTCGACATCGGCCTTGCTCAGCAGCGCGTCCCGATCGGAATAGGGGCGAGCGTCGGCCAGTGTCGCGGCCCACGTGACGTTGCAGCAGCACTCGTACAGCGCGTGCACCGCGCGGCCGCGTGGCATTTCGTTGAAGCGGTCGAGACCGATCCCGCGATGCATCAGCATGACGTCCTCCGAAGCCGGTGAATGAGGTTTGCTGACTTGCTCATGATCCGCTGTTCTGTCCACCGCGGACCAGTACACCATTGCGAATTTGCGCAGGGTTTACACGCGGCGAGGTTTTCTTTCCGAGTCGCGCATCACCGGGTCGGGACATGGGCTCCGATTTGTCTCGATACGCTGTACAAATGACAGATTGGCAGGCTTTCACCGTCGAAACGAAGGATCACGTCGCGCAGGTGACGTTGATCGGCCCCGGCAAGGGCAACGCGATGGGTCCCGACTTCTGGCGCGAGCTGCCGGAAGTGTTCCAGGCGCTGGACGCCGATCCGGAGGTGCGCGCGATCGTGCTGACCGGCTCCGGCAAACACTTCTCCTACGGTCTGGACCTGCCCGCGATGAGCGGCACGTTCGGCCCGTTGCTGGCCGATCGCGCGCTGGCCGCCCCTCGCACCGACTTCCTCGTCGACGTGCGCAAGATGCAGGCCGCGATCACGGCCGTGGCGGACTGCCGCAAGCCGGTGATCGCGGCGGTGTCCGGCTGGTGCATCGGAGGCGGGCTGGATCTCATCGCGGCGGCCGACATCCGCTACGCCAGCGCGGAGGCGAAGTTCAGTCTGCGCGAGGCGAAGGTCGCGATCGTCGCCGACGTCGGCTCGCTGCAACGGCTGCCCGGCATCATCGGTGAGGGACACCTGCGCGAACTCGCCTACACCGCCAAGGACATCGACGCCGCGCGCGCGGAGAAGATCGGCCTGGTCAACGACGTCTTCCCCGACCAAGACGCGGTGCTGGACGCGGCGCACGCCACCGCGCGGGAGATCGCAGCGAACCCGCCGCTGGTGGTGCAGGGCGTCAAAGACGTGCTGGAGCAGCGGCGCAAGGACGAGATCGCCGCGGGCCTGCGCTACGTCTCCGCGTGGAACTCCGCGTTCCTGCCGTCGGAGGATCTCGCCGAGGCGGTCAAGGCCGTCTTCGAGAAGCGCGCCCCCGAATTCCGCGGCCACTGACACCGGCGGCGCGCTCGCACCCGGGCGAGTGCGCCGTCACCGACCCCAAGGGTGGGTATCGAGGGTGGGCAAGGTGATTCGCCTCAGGGTTGCGTTGCCCTCACCCTAGGGGTGGCTGTGCGAGATGCCGATCGCCCATATCGTTTGAGGTGTCAAAAATTTCATCTCGCATTCAGGAGCAAGAGCGATGCGTATCAAGTCCTTCTTCGCCGCTGGTCTGCTGGCCACCGCTGCCGTCGCCGGGGTGTCGACGGCCGCTTCGGCCTCCGCCGCACCGGTTTACCAGGAGGTCGCCTACGGCGGCACCTACGTCGGCACCTACGCCACGCTGAGCGCGTGCCGGGCCGACGGCGAGTCGCCGAGCACCGGCGGCTACTACTGGGAGTGCATCGAGACCTGGGACGGCTACGACCTGTACATCTACTACTGAGCCACCTGTCACAGAGAAGGGGCATCCGGATTCCGGGTGTCCCTTTTCGCCTTTCGTGACCCCGACCGCGAAGCGGGGAGTCCGGTGTCTGCCGGACTCCCCGCTTTCGTTGTGCCCGAAGGGCTTCAGTGTCCGCCCTGGTCCTTCAACCGCTGGATGGACGCCTGCACCTCGGCCTCGGCCTCGGCCCGCCCGACCCACTCCGAGCCCTTGACGAACTTGCCGGGCTCGAGATCCTTGTAGCGCTCGAAGAAGTGCTTGATCGCGGCCAGCTCGAACTCAGGGACATCCTTCAGATCCTGGATGTGGTCCCAGCGCGGGTCGCCCGCGGGCACGCACAGGATCTTGTCGTCGCCGCCCGCCTCGTCGGTCATCTTGTACATGGCGACCGGCCTGGCCTCCACGATCACGCCGGGGAACACCGAATCGGGCAGCAGGACCAGCGCGTCCAGCGGGTCGCCGTCCTCGCCGAGGGTGTTCTCGATGTAGCCGTAGTCGGCGGGATAGACCATGGACGTGTACAGGAACCGGTCGAGCCGGACCCGGCCGGTCTCGTGATCGACCTCGTACTTGTTCCGGGAACCCTTGGGGATCTCGATCGTGACGTCGAACTCCACGCCATCTCCTTCGTGCATCGGTGCCGAGTTCTGCGACTCGGCTGCTATTCGGCGACTGCCGACTCGGCCGCTGCGGAGTGCGCCGACTCGCCAGGTTGTTCAGGGGAACGGTTGCGCAACGAGGATAGTGTGGTCGTCGGGGACATGGGTGCGGCAGGCGGCTGCTGCGGGAATCGGTCAGGAGAGCGGCGGCGACGTGTTTGGTGGCAACGAGAACATCGGTGGGCTGGCCGCCCGGCGGCGCCGCAACAGATGGCTGTTGATCTCGACCGTGCTGGTCGTGCTGGCCGTGGCCGCCGCGGTGGCACTGCTCGCGGTGCGGCCGTGGACCGAGGAGTTCCGGCACGGTGGTCTGACCATCGCCGCCCCGCCCGCGCCGACCGAGCCGTCCGGGCAGGTCGTCCCGGCCCGGCCCACCGATTCCGCGCCGAGTTCCGCCGGGATCGCCGCCGCGCTGGCCCCGGTGATCGCCAATCCGGACCTCGGCGCGTTCGCGGGCCAGGTGACCGACGCCGACAGCGGGACGGTGCTGTGGAGCGGCGACGCGAACCGGCCGATGATCCCGTCGTCCACCGCCAAGATCCTCACCACCGCGGCCGCTCTGCTCACGCTGCCCGCCGAGCAACGGGTGACCACGAAGGTGGTCGCCGGTGCGGCGCCGAACGAACTGGTGCTGGTCGGCGGCGGCGATCCGACGCTCACCGCGCAGCCGGACGGCAAGGGGTACTACCCGAACGGACCGCGTCTGTCCGACCTGGTCACCCAGATCAAGTCCGCGGGCCGCGCGGTGGACACGATCGTCGTCGACCTCTCCGCCTACACCGGCCCGACCATGGCGCAGGGCTGGGACCCGGTCGACATCCCCGAGGGGTCCATCGCCCCGATCGAGCCAGTGATGATCGACGGCGGCCGGTTGCAACCGCTAGTCGAGTACTCGCCGCGCACCGCGACGCCCGCTCTGGACGCGGGACGGCGGCTGGCCACCGAACTGGGGCTCGACCCGGCGCGGGTCCGGGCGGGCGCCGCCCCCGCGGGCGCGGCCGAGGTCGCCTCGGTGCGTTCGGCGCCGCTGCGCGACCGGCTGCGCGACATGATGGTCTACTCCGACAACGTGCTCGCCGAGGCGATCGGACGGGAGATCGCGACCGCCACCGGCGGCGAGGCCTCGTTCACCGGCGGGGTCACCGCGGTGCGCACGGCGCTGAGCAAGGCCGGTTTCGATCTGTCCGGCCTGGATATGCACGACAGCAGCGGGCTTTCGGTAGACGACCGGATTCCCGCGCGATTGCTCGACCGGGTCGTGGCGACCGCGGCCCAGCCCACCGGCGCCACGGCGGTGCGACCGGCAGGCACCAAGGCCCAGCCCGAGAACGGCCGGGTCGCGGCGACCTTGACGCCGATGCTCGACAACCTGCCGGTCGCCGGTGCCACGGGCTCGCTGACCAGCCGCTACGTCACCCGGGATCGTCAGGCGGCGGGCTGGGTGCGAGCCAAGACCGGAACTCTGTCGGTCTCCAGCGCGTTGGTCGGATATGTGCTGGACGCCGATGGGCGGGTGCTGACCTTCGCACTGATGTCGAACGATCGACCACCGGAGGTGAGCAGGCCCGCGTTGGACGCGATCGCAGGCACGCTGCGAAACTGTGGATGCTCGTGACGGGTGGTTGATCATGACCCAGCAAGGTTCCGAGACAGCCGATTTCGGCTCCGCCGGCACGGTCGAGCGGCGAAAACCGCGCTCGGGCTTGTCCGGCGTGGTCGATTGGCGTTTGGCCGCGCGGACCGGCTCCGTTCTGGTGCCCGCGGGTCCGCGCACGTCGCGCTATTCGGCCGAGCAGGTGGTCGCCGAGCTCGCCGATGCCTCCGTGCGGGCCGAGGCGCCGGTGCGCGAGGTCAGCGGGTTGCTGGACGACCGGCCGGTCCCGGCGGCCAGAATCGTCGACCGTCCGGGGTGGATCACGGCCGCCGCCGACTCGATGGCCCAGCTCACCGGGGCGGATGAGGCGCAGGCCGACCGCAAGCTCCTCGCGGGTAAACCCGCCGGGGTGCAGGCGGGCGCCATGCTCGCCTTCCTCTCCACCGCGATCCTCGGTCAATACGACCCGTTCACGGGGCCGGACGGCACTCTGTTGCTGGTCGCGCCGAACATCGTCGCGGTGGAGCGGGCGCTCGGGGTGTCGGCGAGCGATTTCCGGCTGTGGGTGTGCCTGCACGAGGTGACCCACCGGGTGCAGTTCTCCTCCGCGCCCTGGCTCGGCGAATACATGCGCGCGAACGTCGAGGTACTCGGCGAGGCCGGTGACGAGCCGGTGAGCGACATGCTGTCCCGGCTGGTCGAAGAGGTGCGCGATCGCCGTCGCGGAACCGCCCCCGACGACCCGGCCGCGCGCGGTGTGGTCGGGCTGCTGCGTGCCACCCAGGCGCCGCCGCAGCGTGCGGCGCTGGACCGCCTGCTCATGCTCGGCACCCTGTTGGAGGGGCACGCCGATCACGTCATGGACGCGGTCGGTCCCGCGGTCGTCCCGTCGGTCGAGCAGATCCGCACCGCGTTCGACCAGCGCCGCAGGCGTCCGACCAACCCGGTGCAGCGACTCCTGCGCGCGCTGCTCGGCGTGGACGCGAAGGTCGCCCAGTACGTGCGTGGCAAGAAATTCGTCGATGAGGTGGTCGCCACCGTCGGGATGACGCGGTTCAACACGGTGTGGACCGAAGCCGACACGCTGCCGCGCACCGACGAGATCGAGCAGCCGCAGCGCTGGATCGAACGAGTACTGGACTGAACGAGGGTTCCCGGCTCGGCGGCGACTCGCCGTGCGCGGTCGGCCGGTAGGCTGCGCCCATGGGGCGTGCGCCAGGAACGACACCCGGGCGCTTCGGGCCGGAGAGCGGGACATCCGGATCCGGGCGGCCGTCCGCCGCCCGGCGATTGCCCGAGACCGCCGCTGTGCTGGCCGTTCGTCGAGCGGTCCGGGATTGGCTGAGCGGGTTCGGGCCGCGTGAGACCGAGGAGCAGGCGGTCGCGGTGGCGCTGTCCGGCGGCGCGGATTCGCTGGCCCTCACCGCGGCGGCAGTGGTCGAGACGGGCGCGGTCGACGCCTTGGTGGTGGATCATCGCCTACAACCCGGTTCCGGCGCCGTCGCCGCCGAGGCCGCGGCACAGGCACTCGCCCTCGGCTGCCGGTCCGCGCGCGTGCTCGCGGTCCAGGTCGGCACCGAGGGCGGTGTGGAAGCCGCCGCGCGCCGGGCGCGGTATGCCGCGCTGGACTCCGCGCGCCACGGTCTTCCGGTGCTGCTCGGGCACACCCTCGACGACCAGGCCGAAACGGTGCTGCTCGGGCTCGCACGCGGCTCCGGTGGCCGCTCGATCCAAGGGATGTCCGCGTACGCCGAGCCGTGGGGGCGGCCGTTGCTCGGCGTGCGCCGGGAGACCACCCGGCGCGTGTGCGCCGATCTGGGCGTGACGCCGCACGACGACCCGCACAACGTGGCGCCGGAGTTCACCAGGGTCCGGCTACGCACCGAGGCGTTGCCGCTGTTGGAGCAGATCCTCGGCGGCGGGGTGGCCCCGGCGCTGGCGCGTACGGCCGAACAACTGCGGGAGGACGGGGCGGTTCTCGACGCGCTCGCCGCCGAGCTGCGGCACACCGCCGGTGATGGGCGGGCGCTGGTGATCGAGACCCTCGCCACTGCACCCGCGGCTCTGCGAAAACGGGCGATTCGGGCATGGCTGCTCGAGCACGGTGCGAAAGCCCTGACCACCAAGCATTTACAGGCAGTCGACGAACTGGTTACGGCTTGGCGCGGACAGGGCGGCGTCGCGGTCGGCGGCGGCAGGCCGGGTAGCAGGTTGGTCGCGGGGCGCGAACATGGCAGGCTGACACTGCGGCTGGGTGAGGCTGGCATCGGACCGATGACGCAGACCGAACCGGCCGAACGGGCTCACCACCACGGAAGGGAATCCAGCTGACGTGTACGGGGATGACATCGCGTCGGTGCTGATCACCGCGGAACAGATCGCCGCCAAGACCCAGGAGCTGGCCGAACTCATCGCCAAGCGGTATCCACCCGACGCTCCGGAGGGCGATCTGCTGTTGGTGGGCGTGCTCAAAGGCGCGATCTTCTTCATGACCGACCTGGCCAAGGCCCTGCCGATCCCGACCCAGATGGAGTTCATGGCCGTCTCGTCCTACGGGTCGTCGACCTCGTCCTCGGGTGTGGTGCGCATCATGAAGGACTTGGACAAGGACATCGCGGGCCGCAACGTCCTGATCGTCGAGGACATCATCGACTCCGGGCTCACGCTGTCGTGGCTCAAGCGCAACCTGTCCACCCGTAACCCGGCTTCGCTCGAGGTGGTCACCTTGCTACGCAAGCCCGACGCGCTACGCACGCCGGTGGAGGTCGCGCACGTCGGATTCGACATCCCGAACGAATTCGTCGTCGGCTACGGCCTCGACTACGCGGAGCGCTACCGCGACCTGCCCTACATCGGCACCCTCAACCCCAAGGTCTACGGCGGCTGAGACCTCATCCGGGCAGGATGCCGAAAATCGTTGCCGGCGAACCGGAACCGCCGCGATAGAGCGGTCCGCCCACCAGCACCCACGCCCCGGTTGCGGGCAGTGCCGCCAGGTTCGCCAAGCATTCCAAGCTGATCCGGTGCTCGCCGTAGAGCAGCTTCGACACCGCGTACGTCTCGTCGGTGCCCACGTCGGGGCCGAACGTGTCGATGCCAAGCGCGCCGCGGCGGCCGAGCCTGCCGCCGCGCAGCAGCCATTCCACCGTCTGCACCGCGAAACCGGGTTGCCGACCGGCTGATTCGCCCGTGCCGACGAACTCCGGCGTGCCCCACTTGGCGTCCCACCCGGTCCAGGCGACGATCGCGGCGCTGTCCGGGATCCGGCCGTGCTCGGCCTCCCACCGCTTCAGATCGTCGACCGTGATCGCGTAGTCGCGATCGTTCGCGCAGCGCTGCCGGAGATCGATCTTCACCGCGGGCAGCAGCAGATCGTCGAGGTCGAGTTCGTCGGCGGCCAGTCCGTCCGCACGGAAATGAATCGGCGCACCCCAATGGGTTCCGGTGTGTTCGCCCTGCTGGATATAGCGCAGGAGGTAGCCGTCGTTCGCGATCGTGGCCACGATGTCGGTGCGGAATTCCGGATCCTCCGGGTACAGCGGTGTGGTGACCGGATCGTGGACGTGCGACAGGTTCACCAGCCGTCCCAGCGGGCGGGGTGTGGTCATCGCGTCCGCTGGGGAATCGCCCTGGCCAGCGCGAGCAGATCCGCTTCCAGGAGCCGGAACAGTCGATAGGTCAGCACGAATGCCAGGATGCCACCCACGCTCAGCACACGCACCGGAACGATCACCAGCTCCAGGTCGTCGGCCTCGACGAAGGTCGCGCTCGCCACGCCGAGCAGCGGAACCGATGCCGCCACACCGAGGTAGAAGCTGCCGCGCCTGGCCAGCGCGCGGAGCTGGCGTTCGTCGTCGGGACCGATACCGCCGCGCACCAGCAGCTGTGGATAGATCGCGCGCACCGAGTAGACCATGATCGGAAAGAACGGATAGGCGAGCGCGATCGCCGCGCACACGATCTGCGCGGCGAAGAAGTGCAAGAAGGTGCCACGCGGCAGGTCGACTCCGGAGAAGGCCAGCCCGAGCGGCCAGACGATGCCCGCGACCAGCCAGAAGCCGAAGGGTATCCACACCGCCCAGTCACCCATCAGCAAGGTGTCGCGGCGTGCTTTCGCGAGCGTGCGCGCGGAGTAGCCGTCGCCACGGCCGAGGCGGTAGGAGATGGCGAGCGGCCGCCGGGTCATGAACAACAGCAGCAGCGCGGCGACCGGGAACGCGATGAGGTTGTTGATCAATCCGACCGCCGTGAACTTCTCCTGGTCCGCGGTCGACATCCGGTCGATGATCAGGGTCTGGTTCAGCTGGATGTTATAGAAGCTGGCCAGCACGTTCGGCACGCCGACGCACAGCGCCGCGACCGGAAGCAGCCACCCGCGGGCGCGGTGGGCGAGGCTGCCGGGCGGGGGATCGACCAGGTCGCGCGCGCGGGTGTCCAGGCAGAGGTCGAGTTGTCCCGCGAGTTCGGCGCCGCCGCGCCAGCGCCGCTGCGGGTCTTCGTGCAGACAGTCCAGCAGTACGCGGCGCAGCGTGGCCGGCGTGTCTTCCGGCAGGCGCGCGAGCGCCGCGGCCGAGACGCCGCCGCGTCGCTCCGCGAGCATCCGCGTGTACGTCTCGGTGCCGGGGCTGTTCTGCTCCAGTGGCGGATCGTCGAAGGGGGTTGCGCCCGTGAGCATTTCCCAGAGCAGCACACCGAGGGAGTAGACGTCGCTGGCGTCGCCGGGGGCGGGCGCGTCGGGGTCGAGGTAGCGGCTCAGCTGCTCCGGAGAGCGGTAGACCAGTGCGTCGGTCCCGCCGGGACCGTGCGGCGCGGTGCGCCCAGGTACCTCACCGAGGGCGAAATCGGCCAGCTTGGGAATGCCCTCCGCGGTGAACAGCACGTTCGCCGGTTTGATGTCGTGGTGCAGCACGCCATGGTGTGCGGCGTAATCCAGCGCGTCGGCCAGCCGCCTGCCCACCCACGCCACGGTCTCCGGCCAGTTCAGCCGCGCGATCTCGGCGCGCACGCTCGAATCCGACGGCCGGATCTCGCCCTTGGCCTCCATGGCGGTGTCCACCGCGCGCAGGAGCAGGGCGCCGCCGTCGGTCACGGGGCCGCGACGGCGTTGCTCGAGCAGGTCGACCGCCGTGCCGCCGGGGAGGTATTGCATGTAGACCAGACGCGGGAGGGCGGTCGTCCTGGACTCCGGTGCGAGGGGCGGTCGCGGGGGCGCGGATGCGATGTCGTCCGGAGGGACCGCGATGGTCGCGTCCGGATCGCTCGATCGCTCGGTCACCGCGTCCGGATGAGCCGGAACCGCGGCGGCGTCACGAGGTTCGGCCGATCGTCCGGAATCGGGAATCAGAGCACTGCGTGGGCGGACCGCAGCGGTCGTATCGGGCGCGCTGACCACGGTCTCGTCATCGATACCTTCTGGCGCGGTGGCTGTCGCGTCACCAGTGACGGTCGGGGCGCGCCTCTCGGCGCCGTGCGTGCGCGGGCCGGGGACCGTTTCGTCGTCGCTGGGGTGGCTCGTCGTTCGGGTTGTCGGCGCCACGATGGTGTCGTCGTCGCCGGGGCGGCTCGTCCGGCTGGACGGGACGGCCGCGGCGTCGAGGTCGAGGCGCGGCGCGGCGATGGCGGCGTTCGCCGCGGTGTGGCGGCCATTCGCGGGAGGACCCGCGATGGTCAGGGCCTGTGCGGCGTCGGCGCTGAGTACTCGCTGGTCGAAGACCCGCACGATGTGGGCGTGGTCGAGCTGGGCCATCGTGTGCGCCGCGCCCGCCCGGCCCGCCGAGAACCGGACGGCGACCAGCCGTTGCATGGAACGCTGCCTGGCCAGGAAGACCCGGCCGAGCAGTCCCGCGCCCAGGTCGGTGAGCAGGTCGAAGTCATCGATCCGCAGGCCCGGCGCGAGATCGGCGAGCGCGGCGAGGGCTTCGCTCGAGTCGGCGTCCGGGTGGGCGTCGTCGGCGGCGAGATCGGCGAGGTGCTCGCGGACCGCGCCGGCGAGGTCCGGGTATTCGGCGAGGAAGTCCTCCAGCGGCAGCGGTCCGCGTCCGCGACGCGCCAGAAATTCCTCGCACAGCAGGTCGACCAACTCGGAGCTGGTCTCCACATCGGGGAATTCCTCGCGATAGTCGGCGATCCGTTTGCCGAGCCCTTCGCGCTCCCAGCGTCGCCGCAGATCCACCCGGATCAGATCGACGAGTACCCCCAGGCGAACTTGCGTGCCGTCGGGTACGTAGTCGCGAATCTGCGGCGGCAAGCGATCACCATGGAGACTGCGCTGCCAGTCGGCGGAGAAGCGGGCGACGGCATCGGTGCGGGGCAAACTCACGTGTCGGTCTCCACGGCGGTCGCGGTCGATCGGGCGGGTCGGCCCTCGGCGGCCCCCGATTCGGCGGATTCCGGATCGACCACCCGCTCCAGCGCCCGTAGGTCCGCTTCCAGCGCACGGAACAGCAGATAGGTGCCCACGAACGCGATTATGCCGCCCACACACAGCAGCCGAACCGCGACGATGACCGAGGGGATGTCGGACGGGGGCAGGAAGGTCACCCCGGTGACCGCGAGCAGCGGCACCGAGGCGGCCACCGCGAGGTAGCCGTTGCAGCGCCGGTCAAGGCCGCGCAGCCAGACCGCGTCCTCGGGGCTGATGTCGCCGTGCCGGAGGAACAAGGGATAGACGCACCGCACCAGGTAGAACGTCAGCAGGAAGAAGGGATAGGCGACCGCGATCGCGCCGCACACCACCAACGAGGAGAAGAAGTGCACCACGGCCTGTGCCGATATATCTCCCGTCGACACCTGTAGCGCGATCGGGAAGATCAGTCCGGCCAGCACCCACAGCGAGAAGGCCACGGCCACGGCCCGATCGCCCATCAGCAACGCATCGCGTCTGGCACGCCGCAGGGTTCCCGGATCGTATCTTCGTCCTTTGCGTAGGCCGCGCGGCACCGTCAGCACGTATCTCGCCATATACAGCACGAGTGCGATGCCGGTCGGGAAGAAGATCGCGTTCACCACGCCGGTGATGATGAGGAAGGTCTGCTGGGCCTCCTCGGTCATCCGGCTGATGATCAGGTGCTGGTTGTGCTGGATGTTGTACAGCGAGGCGAGCACATTCGGCAGCGCCATCGCCACCAGCGCCACCGGAACGATGTAGGGGCGCAGCCGCAGCCGCCAGCTGTTCGGCGCGGGGTCGACCAATTCTCGCGCGCGTTCGTCCAGGCACATCTCCAGCTGCCTGGCCAGGATCGCGCCGCTGGACCACCGGTCGGCCCGCTCGGGGGCGAGGCAGGTCAAAAGGATGCGCCGCAACGCGGCGGGACAGTCGGCCGGAACCCGCTGCAGCGCGGTCTCGTCCACGCCGCTGCTGCGCCGCTCCAGCATGGCCTCCAGCGTGGTGTCGTCGCCTTGGTCACCCGCCCCCGCCGTGCGGTCGTCGAACGGCTTCGCACCGGTGAGCAGCTCCCACAACACCACGCCGAGCGAATAGATGTCGGCGCGGGTATCCAGGTCGGCGGCACTGCGGCCGAAACTGGGATGGCAGGCCTCCAGTTGTTCCGGTGACATGTAGGCCAGTGATCCGCCGAAGTAGGCCACCGGGCTGGTGCCCTCCACGTTGCGGCTGAAGCTGATGTTGAAGTCGGCGAGTTTCGGCACGCCCTCGGCGGTGAGCAGGACATTGGCCGGTTTGACGTCGCGGTGCAGCACGCCGTGCGAGGAGGCGTAGTCCAGCGCCTCGGCCAGCCTGCGGCCCAGCCACGCCACCGTCTCCGGCCAGCTCAGCGCCGCGATCTCGGCGCGCACGCTGGAGTCGGTCGGCCGGATCTCGCCCTTCTCCTCCATCGCCGCGTCCACGGCGTCCAGCAGAAGCCTGCCGCTGCGCTCCTCGGGTGGGGTCGCGCGCACCCAGCGCAGCACGCCGAGCAGCGTGCCTCCGGGCAGGAACTGCATGTAGAGCAGCCGCAGCCGGCGCGCGGCGCCCTCGGCGTCGTCCAGCAGCCGCTGGTCGAAGACCCGCACGATGTAGTCGTGGTCGAGCTGGGCCAGCGTCTGCGGCTCGGTGCCGTGATCGCTGGAGATCTTCACCGCGACCAGCCGTTGCAGCGAGCGCTGCCGCGCGAGGAAGACCCGGGCGAACGCACCGCTGCCCAGACCGGTCAGCAGATCGAAGTCGTCGATCCGCTGACCGATCTCGATCCGGTCGAGCGGGTCGGAGCGGCCCGGCCCGGTCCCGATCGTCGTGGGCACGGCGGTGGCCGTACCCGTCAGATCGGCGGCGGTCGTTCTGGTCACCTCGGAATCACGAGCAGACCCCGCGGTTCGGTTCAATACGGTGTCGGCGAGAACGGAGTCGCTGTGCGCGACCGCGGTCAAGACGGAATCCTCCGGAGTCGCGCGACGGGTGCTCTGGTCGATTTCGTCGGCGTTCAGCAACTCGCGCAGTTGCTCCGCCTGCCGCGGATATTCGCGCAGGCATTCGCGCGGATCGACCCGCTCGCCGCTCTGGCGGCGGATGACGAACTCCTCGTACACCAAGCCGGCCGGAATATCGTCGGAAGCGAGTTCGGGGAATTCGGCGCAGTAATCTGTCAGGCGCATGCGCGCGGCCGGTTCCGGCGCGGTGCCCGCGCCTTTACCGCGGCGAAGCAGCCAGCGATGGCGCAGGTCGACGCGGATCAGCTCCAGCAATGCCTCACGTCGCAAGGTACTGGCGTCCGGTAGATATTCGGCGATCGCCGGTGGGCGCCGGGTGGATTCCCACTCCGCTGTGAACGCGGCCACCGCGTCGGATTCGGCACGCGACAGGTCGCCACTCCTCGGCCGGGTGGAAATACCCGTGTCGGGGTCGGACCTTCTCTCAGAGTTCGCACTCATGCTCGGACCTAGTGGCTCGGCGGACGCCGCGGAATCCGCACCGGTTGTTGTCCGATGTGCCGAAAATTTCCGCCACACCCGACACCATCATCCCCCGTGCCGTATTCGAAATGATAACTTGCGGCTCGACAGTGGATCACCCGATTTCGACAACGACGCGACGGGGGATGACCAGCACATGTCCGACGAGGCCGCAATCATGGCGGACGGCTCGATCTCAGCGGGAAACGCCGCTCCGCACACCGCCATTCCGAACGCGAAGACCGGCGAGCCGATGCCCGCCCGACTGCTGGGAGCCGTCGCAGACGCGCGGCCCGACGGCGCTCCGGAAGCCGAGACCGCACTCGAACGCGGCCCGGCCGCGACGATCGCGGCGTGCGTGCGAGACGGCCTGCTGCACCCCGGGCAAGTGGCCGCGGATGCCGGGACGCGGATCGCGGCGGCGGACCGGAAACGACATGCCTTCAGCATCCTGCGTGCCGAACAGGCGACGGCCGAGTCGGTCGGCCTGATGGAACGCGACGACCTCGACGTGCTGCCCCTGGCCGGTGTCCCGGTCGTGGTCGAGCACGGTGTTCCCCTCGCGGGCGAGCCGATGCCGTGGGGGCCGGTGGCCGCCGCGGATCACCCCGTGGTGGCCAGGCTGCGCGCCGCGGGAGCGGTGGTCATGGGCCTCGTCGCGGCTCCCGAGCCGAGTCGGTGGGTGACCAGCGTGGGCACCGAGCGTGTCATCCGCAATCCGTGGAACCCCACGCGCTACGCGGGTAGCGCGGCCGGAGCCGCGATCGCGGCCGGACTGGTGCCGGTGGCGCACTGCTGCGACGGCCTGGGGGAGGTGCGGGTCGCGGCCGCGTGCTGTGGAATCTTCGGGATCAAGCCCGGGCAGTACACGGTCCCCGCTGCGGGCCCGTGGTCGAGCCTGGTCGAGCACGGTGTCCTCGCGACAAGCGTGGACGACGCCGCGCTGGCGTTGTCGGTCCTGGCGGCGCGACCGGACCTAGCCGAGGTGGATCCACCCGGCCGACTACGTATCGGGCTGGCGGTGGATCCACCTTCCCGCCTGTTGCGCGTCGACCGCCGCTGGACCGCCGCGGCGCGCAGGGCGGCCTCGGTGGCCGCGGCGGCAGGCCACTCGGTGGAACCGACCGCGCTACCGTACGGAAACGCCCTGCTCGCGGCCTCGCTACGCTGGCTGGCCCTCGGCGCCCGCGAGGCCCCCGCGCTACTCCAACCCGGCCGACTACCGCGGAGAGCCCGGCACCGCGTGGCTCTGGGCCGGACGGTGCATCGGTTGAGGCTCGCGCGTCCCGCCCAGATCGACCGGGTGGAGGCGCGACTACTGGAGTTCTTCGAGCGTTACGACGTGGTGATCACTCCCACGCTCGCCGCCCCGCCGCCGACGGCGCGGGCCTGGCACTTCCGCAATCGTCCGGCCACTCTGCTCGCCGGCGCGCGGTTCGCACCCTTCACTCCGCTGTGGAATCTGGTCGGCTGGCCCGCGGCCTCCGTTCCCATGGGCATGCACTCCTGGTCGGGTACGCCGGTGGCCGCTCAGCTCGCGGGACCACCCGGTAGCGAATCCACCCTGCTACGGCTGGCCGCGCAATTGGAGACGCGCCGTCCGTGGCAGCGCACCGCCCCCGAGACCCCGCCGGGCCGGTTCAGACGCTGACCGGCGACTGCTGCGCCGCGAACCCGCCATCGACGGCTCGTCCGGCGAACTCCAGGATTGTCGGCCGGTTGTCGTCGGCCCGCCAGGCCACGGCGAGCTCGCACGGCGCCAACCCCGACACGGGACGCGCGGTCAGCCCGGGCCAGCGGTACATCGGCACGTTGTTCTCGGCGAGCAGGCACACGCCGAGGCCGAGGCTAACGGCTTCCAGCTTGTCCTCCGCGGTCGCGGCTTCGGCGCCGATCTTCGGCGGCCGGCCGCCGCGCCCGTCGTTGCCGAGCCAGAAATCGCGCACCGCACCGGCTTCGGTGGGCAGTGCGACGAACGGTTCGTCGAGCAGATCGGCGAATTCGATGGTCTCCGAGATCGCCAGCGGGTGGTTTTCCGGAAGCAGCACCCAGCGCGGTTCGGTGCGCAGCACCTGCCACCGGTAGCGGCTCTGGTCCGGCAACGGCAGCCAGACCAGAGCGAGATCGGCCTGCCGACCCGCCAGGCCGCTGGAGGGATCGGTCCAGGAAGCCGCGTGCAGTGCGAGACGATGTCCGCTCGCGCTCTCCAGATCGCTGAGCAGACCGCGCCCGAGTGTGGATTGGATGCCGACGCGCAACACCTCGCCCGCCTCCTGCAGCGAGACGTTGGTGACCTCCCACAACTCCAGGATCTTGCGTGCGCCTTCGAGCAGTTCCTTGCCCGCGACGGTCAACGCGACACTGCGCTGGTTGCGGTCGAACAGGACCACGTCGAGCTGACGTTCCAGCTGCCGGATCTGACGCGACAGGGTGGGTTGAGCGATGTGCAGCCGCTGGGCGGCGTTGGTGAAATGCAGTTCCTCAGCGACGGCGACGAAATACCGCAGGTCGCGCAAATGCGGGTCCATAGCCCCTTGCTATCAGAATCGGTCCGGAATTTCCAGCCTTATCAGGCCGAAAAGTTCGGATACTGGCGCCGAAACAGTCGGCAGGTTTGTTAGGGACAGCATATTGCCTGCGATGGTGCTGCGCACCAGGCGGATAGCGAATTTTCGGCATGCCGTGGCCGTTTACCGTCGGGTTCTTCGATTTGGGCAGTTGACCAGCATGAACGAGAGCGAACCGGGAGTCTTTGTGGCGGATTGTGGACGCGTTTGGGGCCGCCGAGGATCGGCTGAGAATTTGCCGCTGACCGGCTTCGGGATGTCAGCGAGTGCGCGCGTGATTTTCCTCACAATGCCGTCGGTGTGTGGGGCTCCCGATGTGCCCCCGAACACGGCGGGGCGCCGCGGCCGAGACGAATCCCAGCCGCGGCGCCCCTGCTTCCCGACCCGCTCACGCGCCGCGCACGCGCTCCTCGTAGGCCTTGCGCTTCTCGGCGTCGACGTCGTCGAGGAAGGCGCGGCCGGATCCGAGCGCGCGGCCGATGCCGTCACCGAGCGATTCCGGCAGCAGGCCGACGAACTGGGCGATGAACCCGGCCACCGCGGTCACCCTGACCTTCGACTTCGGCGCGACGATCAGCTTCGCGACGGCGTCGGCGATCTCCTCCGGCTCCGCGGCGCGCAGCAGCTTGGGCGCGGTGACGCCGGATCCGAGCTCGGTGTTGGTCAGCGTGGGCAGTACCGAGGAGAAGCGCACGCCGGTGCCGCGGTACTCCTCCCGCAGCGTGTCGGTGAAGCCGAGCACCGCGTGCTTGCTGGCGTTGTAGGTGGCCAGGCCGGGGATATGGGTCTCGCCGGCCAGTGAGGCGATGTTGATGATGTGCCCGCCGCCGCGCGGCAGCATCCGGCGCAGCGCCAGCTTGCAGCCCAGGATCACGCCGTAGACGTTGATGTCCAGGATCCGGCGGGTCAGCGGGTCCGGCTCGTCCACCAGCTTGCCGGTCGGCATGATGCCCGCGTTGTTGATCAGCACGTCGATCGGGCCGAGGGTCCGCTCCACCTCGTCGAGGAAGCCGTCGAACGACTCCTGATCGGTAACGTCGAGCTTGCCGTAGAGCTCGAAACCGCGTGCCGTGCCCGACTCCTTGACCGTGGTCTCGTCGATATCGCCGATCGCGATCTGCGCGCCGAGAGCCTGTAGCGCGGTCGCGGTGGCGAGTCCGATGCCGCGTGCCCCACCGGTGATCACCACGACCTTGCCGCGGATCTGCTTCGCTTGTTGGGTCACTTGTCGCCCCTTTTGAGCTTCAGCAGGGCCGGAAGGTCGAGGCGGCGCAGCCCGCGGGCGCCTGCCGCGCGCATGGCGCCGAGCGCGAACAGCAGCTTCGGCATCGAGTAGGGGTACCAGAACAGTTCCTTCTGCTGCGTCGGCAGGATCGGCGTGGTGATCGCCTGCTGGCGGCAGTACTTGCGCACGCCGTTCGCGCCGCCCCAGCGGGCGCCGACGCCGGACAGCCCCCAGCCGCCCATGGGCAGGGCGTAACTGAACAGGTTGGCGAAGACGTCGTTGATGTTGACCGCGCCCGCGTTCAGCTGCCGTGCGATCCGTTCGCCGCGCTCTTTGTCGCCGGTCCACACCGAGGCCGACAGGCCGTACACCGAGTCGTTGGCCAGCCGGATCGCCTCGGACTCGTCGGCCACCTTCATCACCGGCAGCGTCGGGCCGAAGGTCTCCTCGGTGACGCAGGACATGGTGTGGTCGACATCGACCAGCACGGTCGGCTCGAAGGCGGTGCCGAATCCGGCCCGCTTGCCCCCGGTGAGCACCTTGGCGCCCGCCGCGACGGCCTCGTCGACGTGGCGCTGCACGATGGCCGCCTGATTCTCGTTGGCCAGCGCTCCCACGTCGTATTTCGACTCGCGTCCGTCCAGGCCTTGGCGTAGCGCCTGCACATTGGCGGTGAGTTTGGCGACGAACTCGTCGTACACCGGCGCTTCGACGTACACCCGCTCCACGGAGATGCAGACCTGGCCGGAGTTGAACATGCCACCGAAGGCGATGCCGTGCGCGGCGCGATCCAGGTCGGCGTCGGCCAGGACGATCGCCGGATCCTTGCCGCCGAGTTCCAGGCTGTAGGGCACCATCCGTTCCACGCACGCGGCGGCGATCTTGCGGCCGGTCGCGGTGGAACCGGTGAACTGGATGTAGTCGGCGTTGCCCACCACGGCCGCTCCGGTCGCGCCCGCGCCGGTGACCACCGCGAAGATCGGCGGCGCGCCGATCTCCGCCCAGCCTTTGGCCAGTTCGATCGCGGAGAGCGGGGTCACCTCGGAGGGCTTGAGGATGACGGCCGCCCCGGCCGCGAGCGCCGGGATCACGTCCATCACCGGCATGGCCAGCGGGAAGTTCCACGGCGTGATGACGCCGACCACCGGATAGGGCCGGTAGACCGTGGTCAAGCGTTTGACGCGGGCCAGCGGGCTGTGCGGTGACGGGTGGTCGTCGGCGAGGAACTTCGCCGCGCGGCGGGCGTAGTAGCCGATCAGATCGGTCGCGAAACCCGGATCGATCAGGGCGTCCACCCGGGGCTTGGCGGTCTCCGACTGCAGCACGGCGGCAAGGCGGTCGGTGTTGTCGATCAACCAGTCCTGGAACTTCAGCAGCCAGACCTTGCGCCCTTCGGGGCCGATCGCCTCCCACTCCGGCTGGTACAGCCGCAGTTCGCGGACCTTGGCCGCGACCGCGTCCGCGGTCTCGTCCGGCACCGTGCCGACGACCTCGCCCGTGCCGGGATTGCGCACTTCGATGAGGGCGGGACCGTCCTTCTTCGCGGTCGTTTCGCGTGCCCGCGCCTTCTCGGTCGCGGGCGCTGGTTCGGTGTTGGTCACTGCTGTTCTCCCACTGACGTCGTGTTGAACCGCGGTCTGCTGACTGCTGTGAGACAGGCCACTGAACTATGATCGTGACACAATCCAAACAGACTTTCTTGGCCCAGATCATCAAGGAAAACGGGTGATTTTGTGTCCGTGAGACAAGCGGTGGTTCGGTATCCGCCGAGCCGGAGGAGAGGGCGATGACCGTTGGGCCTTCGCCGGGCGCCGCGGCCAGGCCGAGCCCCGCACCCGACGAAGTGCGCGACTGGCTCGCGGAGTACGTCTACGAGACGACGCGCGCCGAAGTGCTCGAACGCATCGTCACCCGGCTCGACGACGTGATCATCGCGCGCATCCCCGAACTAGCCGATCGCGATATGCGCCGCGACCTCGCGGCCAGCACCAGGGCGCACGCCAGGATCGTGCTCAGCCGCCTGGCCAGCGATACCTTCGAGTTCTCGCTCCCGGAGGAGGCGCACGCGTTCGCGCGCAGCGTGGCCAGGCGTGGTTTCGAGCTGCGGTTGCTGCTGCGGGTCTATCACGTGGGCATGGAGGCGGTGCTGGACTACATGACCGAGGTCGTCGAGCAGCGGCGGGCGACGCCGGAACTCGAACGCATGGTGCTGCTGCGGCTGTTCGAGCGGGCCACCAAGTGGATCAGCACGTCGGTCGAGTTGCTCACCGACACCTACATGGAGGAGCGCGAGCAGGTGCTGCGCGCCGCCTTCAACCGTCGCGCCGAGACCGTCCGAGCGCTGCTGGACGGCGAGCACGTGGACGTCGATCAGGCATCGGTGCGGCTCGGCTACCGGCTCTCCCAGCGGCACCTGGCCTTCGTGCTGTGGACCGACGAGCCGACCGGAGAACCCGCAGGCGCGGAGGCGGAGGCGACCGGACTGCTGGATCGGGTCGCGGCGCGGCTGGCCGCGGCGCTGGGCAGCGCGCGGCTGCTCACCGTTCCATCCGGCGCCAGCGCGATGTGGGCGTGGGCCGGATCGGACGACGGGGAACACGGCGCCGAACTCGCGGTGCCGGGCGAAGCGGAGCGGCTGACCGCGGCGCAGGTCGATGCGCCGGTACGGGTGGCGTTCGGTGTGCCCGCCGCGGGGATCGCCGGTTTCCGTCGCAGTCATCGGGAAGCGGTCGCCGCGCGGCAGGTCGCGGAGCGCGCACCCGCGGGCGGGCGGCGCGTCACCGGGTATCGAACGGTGGAGATCGCCTATCTGGCCGGTGCGGACGAAGCGGCCATGCGAGGACTGGTCGAGCGGGAACTGGGCGCGCTGGCGGCGCGCGACGGGAACGCCGCACGGCTGCGCGAGACGCTGCACGCCTATCTGCGCAGCCAACGCAGCCCGGAGGCCACCGCGAAGGTGCTCGGCGTACACAAGAACACGGTCCGCTACCGCGTGCAGCGGATCGAACAGCTTTTGGGATATCCGATCGAAGAACGCGGTCTGCCGCTGGAGATCGCGCTGGTGTGCGTCGCCGTCTACGGCGCCGACGCACTGCCCTGAACCGGCCGCCTGTCTACTCTCCCGCCGCGGCCTCCCGTGCGGCGATCCGGCGCAGCGGCGGTTCGGTGGTCGGGGCCACCCTGCGGTCGGGTAACTCGGCGAGCAAGGTGGTGGTCGCGTTTGCGATGGCCGCGACGGCCTTGTCGACGGCCGGTTTGGTGGTCGAGCTCAGGCCGGACACGCCACCGACCTTGCGCACGTACTGCAGTGCGGCGGCATAGATTTCCTGCTCGGTTGCGGCAGGCTCCAGACCACGCAGGACGGTGATGTTTCTACACATGCGAGCACACTAGCCCCAGATCACGACATGCGTCAGCGCAAGAACCAACGGAGTCCGAAATCGATTCGCCCTGCGGACGCGCCCGCGGTCCGGCGTCGCGACCGACAGAGGTGGCCGTCCGCGAATCCCGCGCGTACCCCGCGCGGGATAGGGAACAATCGGGGCATGTCTTCGCGCGGCGTACCCACCTTGACGACCTTTCCGTACGCGGAGCTGGACGAGCGGGAGGAAGACCACTGGTCCGGCGCCGCGGTATCCGACGACGAATTGCGGGCGCTGGCCCTCGGCGCCTTCTATTCCGCGCGCTGGGACGCCTTCCATGACGCGCTGCTGCTCGGCCCGGAACGCGCGCATCCGCTCGGTGACCGGCGTGAACTGGCCATCGACACACTCACCGGCGCGTGGGGCATCACCGATGGCACCGAGGCGCAGGCGTCGATGGAGCAGTTGCTCGACGGCATGCACGCCCCGCTCTACGCGCTGGTGCACCCGCTGGTGACGGCCTCGATCAACGCCAGTGAGCGCGATCGCTTCGGTGAGCGCGCCGACCGGCACCGGGCGTTCCTGCGGCAGGTCGGAGCGTTCCGGGGGATGGACAATCCCGAGGCGCTGGTCCGCGACTACGACATCTGGTCGCAGGCGATCAAGATCGGATTCACCGACCATCTGGCCCGGCCGCTGCCGGGTGACATCCACGCCTGGGATCTGGCCAGGGTCGTCGCGGTGGCCAGGATGGCCTACACGGCCGGGTACCTCGACGCTGACGTGGCCTGGAGTTATCTGGCGCGCGCCCTGCCGCTGGCCCAGAGCAAGTACCGCAACTGGCGCCAGTTCGGCGACGCCTACCTCACCGGCTGGACCTATTGGCAGGCCTGCGAGGACTTGGCCGAGCTGAAGAACGGCGGCGTCGACCGCCGCAAGGAGCTGCTGCGGCTGTGGCTGCGTCCGACCAGCCCGTGGCGGCGGATCGCGCTGAACTCAGCTCCCGTCGGGGAGTGAACGCAGGATTCCGCGGCCGTAACGTTGGAACTGCGCGTCGTCGACCATGCCGAGGGAGTGTCGCTCGACCAGCAGTTCCCACTCCGAATACAACTGCGCCACACCGGGATCCGCGGGGCCAGCGGCGCCGTCGGCGGACTCCCGGCGTACCGCGAAGTTCACCGCGCAGATGACCCGATCGGTGTCGGCGCGGTCGACGCCCGCGAATTGCAGCGTGCGGCTGCCGTCGTGTACCTCGGCGCCGGTCGCGCCGCGTCCGGGGCCGATCTCGCCGCGCCCCGCGGTGGGGGTATCGGTCACGCGAGCCCATACGACCACGGGAATCGGGAGTTCGTACGCGTACCGGCTGTCGCCGATCGCGATGAACAGCAGCCGCGTCGTCGTGGCGGCGAGCAGGCCGGAGCCGCTGCCCGCCGGAGGGTGCGCGACCGCGACGGCGGTCTCCAGGACGTACTCGTCCGGCGTCACGTAACGATGCAGAGCCGCTATCGCATGCTTCGCCTCACGGCGCGGCGACATCCTGCGCGTCGCCCGTTCCACGTCCGCGCGGGTGGGGCCGCTACGTCCCCAGGTGGGGGGAGGCGGGCGCAGGTCCGGCGCCGCCACGTCGATGCGCTGGGTGGCGAGGATGTGCGCGTTGATGCGGTCGACGATTTCGGTGGCCGCGGGAACGTCGTGCTCGGCGATGATCACCGGAAGTGGCGTGCGGTCCGCGGGGACGCCGGTGAGCACGGGCGTCGGGTAGCGCAGATAGATCTCGATCACCACCGCGTCGTCCGCGCGCCGGTTCAGCCGGACCTTGAGCAGGTCGGAGACCGGGACATCGAGCACGCGCTCGCCGTCGGACCCGGGCCGCAAGACGATCAACCTGCCGCGGCCGTGACGCAGTATCGCTGTGGGTGTTCGTAACTCGACTATGTCCATACCCCCTGCGCTCGTGTCTGGTCTGCGGCGCTCCCGGGGCCTTTCGTGGTGTGCGAGCTACCGCCTACGTGCCCGTCGCTCGCGCCGCGATGTTGTGTCGTCGCTCACGATAGGCCGAACATGCCATGATTGTTGCCACTTGGAGGAAGCCGAACCGGAGACATCGGGAACCACCGTCGATCCCCGGCCGTTTACCTCTTTAACTGCACCTGCAGCCGAACTACGCGATGTATCGAGTAGACCGTACGCGGTAACGTGGCTTGTCCGCATCCGAACCCCTGCGGAACCGGACGCGCCAGACGCATCGCTAGGCAAGAACCGGAGACACCGGAAAGGACTGGCCGCCCCGGCCGACGCTCTATGAACCGCAAGACAGTGTTTCGCACCCTGGCCATAGTCTCGGGCATCTTGCTCGTGATCTATGCGTTCAGCTACTTCGGCAACGACACGCGGGGCTGGAAGAGCGTCGATACATCGGTTGCCCTGAGCCAGCTCGAGAACAAGAGCAACGTCCAGAACGTCCAGATCGATGATCGCGAGCAGCAGCTGCGCATCGAGCTGAAGGACGGCAACGACGCCACCGGCGGACAGAACAAGATCATCGCGAAGTATCCGGGCGGTAGCGAGACCTCCGCCCAGATCTTCTCGGCCGTGAAGAACTCCGGCGCCCCGTACAACACCGTGGTCAAGCAGGAGAGCTGGTTCACCCAGATCCTGCTGTTCGTGCTGCCGATGGTCATCCTGCTCGGCCTGTTCATCTTCGTGATGGCCCGCATGCAGGGCGGCGGCCGCGGCGGCATGATGGGCTTCGGCAAGTCGAAGGCCAAGCAGCTGTCCAAGGACATGCCCAAGACCACGTTCGCCGACGTGGCCGGAGCCGACGAGGCGGTCGAGGAACTCTACGAGATCAAGGACTTCCTGCAGAACCCGGTCCGCTACCAGGCCCTCGGCGCCAAGATCCCCAAGGGCGTCCTGCTCTACGGTCCGCCCGGCACCGGTAAGACCCTGCTGGCCCGTGCCGTCGCGGGCGAGGCAGGCGTGCCGTTCTTCACCATCTCCGGTTCGGACTTCGTAGAGATGTTCGTCGGCGTCGGCGCCTCCCGCGTGCGCGACCTGTTCGAGCAGGCCAAGCAGAACAGCCCCTGCATCATCTTCGTCGACGAGATCGACGCGGTCGGCCGCCAGCGCGGCGCTGGCCTCGGCGGCGGTCACGACGAGCGCGAGCAGACCCTCAACCAGCTGCTGGTGGAGATGGACGGCTTCGGCGACCGCACCGGCATCATCCTGATCGCCGCCACCAACCGCCCCGACATCCTCGACCCGGCGCTGCTGCGTCCCGGCCGCTTCGACCGGCAGATCCCGGTCGGCAATCCGGACCTCGCCGGTCGCCGCGCCATCCTGCGGGTGCACTCGCAGGGCAAGCCGATCTCCCCGGATGCCGATCTGGACGGCCTGGCCAAGCGCACCGTCGGCATGTCCGGCGCGGACCTCGCCAACGTCATCAACGAGGCCGCGCTGCTCACCGCCCGCGAGCACGGCGCGGTGATCACCGGCGAATCGCTGGAGGAGTCGGTCGACCGCGTGATCGGCGGCCCGCGCCGCAAGAGCCGGATCATCAGCGAGCACGAGAAGAAGATCACCGCCTATCACGAGGGCGGCCACACCTTGGCCGCCTGGGCGATGCCGGACATCGAGCCGGTCTACAAGGTCACCATCCTGGCGCGCGGTCGCACCGGCGGCCACGCCATGACGGTGCCCGAGGACGACAAGGGCCTGATGACCCGCTCGGAGATGATCGCCCGCCTGGTCATGGCGATGGGCGGCCGCGCGGCCGAGGAACTGGTGTTCCACGAGCCGACCACCGGCGCGTCCTCCGATATCGACCAGGCAACCAAGATCGCCCGGGCGATGGTCACCGAGTACGGCATGAGCGCCCGGCTCGGCGCGGTCCGCTACGGCCAGGAGCAGGGCGACCCGTTCCTCGGCCGCTCGATGGGCATGGGTTCGGAGTATTCGCACGAGGTGGCGGGCGCGATCGACGTGGAGGTGCGCAACCTGATCGAGGCCGCGCACACCGAGGCGTGGGCGATCCTGAACGAGTACCGCGACGTGCTCGACGACCTGGCCACCGCGCTGTTGGAGCGGGAGACGCTGCACCGCAAGGATCTCGAGCAGATCCTCGCCTCCGTGCAGAAGCGCCCGCGGATCACCGCGTTCAACGATTTCGGCGAGCGCGTCCCCTCGGACAAGCCGCCGGTGAAGACCCCGGGCGAGCTGGCCGCCGAGCGCGGCGAGTCGTGGCCGCCGGAGCCGGTGGTGAAGCCGGTGGCCGCGTCCGCGCAGCGCGAGCCGCAGCCCGCCAACGGGTATCCGCCGCATGAGAGCGGTTACGGCGCTCCGCCGCAGTACCCCCGCCCGTCCGCGCCCGGCTACCCGCTGCCGCAGGCGCCCGCTCCGGCCTATCCGCGCCAGGGCACGCACGGTTCGCGGCCGGACTACGGCGCTCCGGCGGGCTGGTCCGCTCCCGGCTGGCCGCCGCGCGACGAGCCGCAGCAGGGTCAGCCCGGCTGGGGCGACCCGCAGCAGCCGCGGCACGGCTATCAGCCGTGGGGTCCGCAGGGTTCGCCCGAAGGCGGCTATGACAGGGACGGGTACGGCGACCACGGCGGTTACGACGAGCCGCGCCGGACGAATCCGAACGGCGAGGGCGACGGTGATTGGGATGGACCGAACGGTCGTCACTGACCTGTGACGATTAGGCTCGACCATCTGGGGTGCCGAGAGATTGCCGGCGCCCGGGGAGTTTGGAGGTGTCCTCGATTGTCGGCCAACGAGTATGGCGGTGGTCACACCGTCGCCGAACTGGACAGTGCGGAGCACAACGGCATCGACATCGGCCTGTCGGAGCCGGGCCTCGTGGCACTGGAAACGGGCAGGTCGTTCGATCAGGCGCGAGCCGAAGCGGCGGTACGGGAGTTGCTGATCGCCGTCGGTGAGGACCCGGACCGGCCCGGCCTGCTCGACACGCCCGCCCGGGTCGCGCGGGCCTACCGGGAGACGTTCGCCGGGCTCTATGTGGAACCGGATTCGGTGCTCAACACCACGTTCGACGAGGGCCATCAGGAACTCGTACTGGTCAGGGACATTCCGATGTACTCCACCTGTGAGCACCACTTGGTGTCCTTCCACGGTGTCGCCCATGTCGGGTACATCCCCGGTCCGCACGGCCGGGTCACCGGCCTGTCCAAACTCGCCCGCCTGGTCGACCTGTACGCCAAGCGCCCGCAGGTGCAGGAGCGGCTGACCAGCCAGATCGCCGACGCGGTGATGCGCAAGCTGGACCCGAGGGGAGCGATCGTCGTGGTCGAGGCCGAGCACCTCTGCATGGCGATGCGCGGCATCCGCAAGCCGGGCGCGAGCACGACCACCTCCGCGGTGCGTGGACTGCTGCAGTCCAACGCCGCCTCGCGCGCCGAGGCGCTCGATCTGATCCTGCGGAAGTGAGCGGGCCCACGGTGTCCGAACCGAGGCGCTTCGAGAGCCTCGCCGCCCGCGACGGGCGCTCCTGTGTGGTGATGGGTGTGGTGAACGTCACCAGCGATTCGTTCTCCGACGGCGGGCGATACCTCGATCCCGAGCTGGCCATCGCGCACGGCGTTCGGCTGCACGCCGCGGGTGCGGACGTCATCGACGTCGGCGGCGAGTCGACCAGGCCGGGCGCGGTCCGCGTCGACGCGGCGACCGAGACCGCACGGGTGACACCGGTCATCCGCGGACTGGTCGCGGCGGGTGTGCCGACCAGCGTGGACACCATGCGCGCCGCCGTCGCCGAAGCCGCGATCGAAGCCGGGGTGTCGGTGGTGAACGACGTCTCCGGCGGCCGCGCCGATGCCGACATGGTGCGCGTGGTCGCCTCCGCGCGGGTCCCGTGGATCCTCATGCACTGGCGGGCGGGCGCCGACTACCGGCACACCGGACCGGCGGACCACTACGACGACGTGGTCGCGGAGGTGCTCGCCGAGTTGACCGCGCAGGTGGACTCGGCCGTCGCCGCGGGCGTGGAGTCGTCCCGGCTGATTCTCGACCCCGGCTTGGGCTTCGCGAAGAACGCCGAACACAACTGGGCTCTGCTCGGCGCGCTGCCGGAATTGGTCGCGCAGGGGCTCCCGGTCCTGATCGGGGCGTCTCGCAAGCGTTTTCTCGGCTCCCTGCTCGCCGACGAGGCGGGGCCGCGTCCACCGGACGGCAGGGAGACGGCAACCGCGACCATCTCGGCGCTGGCCGCGGTGCACGGCGCGTGGGGTGTGCGGGTGCACGACGTGCGCGCCTCGCTGGACGCCATCACGGTCACCGACGCGTGGCAGAATGCCGCACGGCAGCGCGCCGAACAGCACGACACCGCCCGATCCAGTGCGCAAGGAGCTCGATGATGAGCCGGTCCCCGATCCACGCCGAAGACGAGGCGCCGCCGGGTGATTCGGCGATCCGGCGCGGCGCCGACCGCATCGAGTTGCGCGGCCTGCGCGCCTACGGGCACCACGGCGTGTTCGAGCACGAGCGCCGCGACGGCCAGGAGTTCCTGGTCGACCTGACGGTATGGGTGGACTTCGACGTGGCCGCGGCGTCCGACGACCTGGCGGCCACCGTGGACTACGGCGCGTTGGCCGAACGCGCGGTGCGCATCGTCCAGGGTCCGCCGCGCAATCTCATCGAGACGGTGGTCTCGGAGATCGCCGACGATGTCATGACCGATCCGCGGATACGGTCGGTCGAGGTGGTGTTGCACAAGCCGTCCGCGCCGATCCCGCACACGTTCGCCGATGTGCGGGTGATCACCTCGCGTCACCGGGGGGAGCCCGTCGGATGAGCGAGCGGAACTGCGGCGCGGTGTTTTTCACCGTGCCGGGCGCCGCGGAGGTGCGCCGATGACCCGTGCCGTGCTGTCCATCGGTTCGAATCTGGGTGATCGGCTCGCGCATCTGCGCAGCGTCCTGGACGGGTTCGGCCATCGCGTGCTGGCGGTCTCCGCCGTGTATTCGACCGCGCCCTGGGGTGGTGTCCCGCAGGGCGACTATCTCAATGCCGCTGTGCTGGTAGAGGATCCGGCCTTCGGCTGCGCCGACTGGCTGCGTCGCGGGCAGGAGCTGGAGCAGGCCTCGGGACGGGTGCGTGAAGTGCGCTGGGGCGCACGCACACTCGACGTGGACGTGGTGTGGTGCGCCGAACTGCGCGGCGGTGAGCCGGTCGCGTGCCGTAGCGCCGACCCGGATCTCATCCTGCCGCACCCGCAGGCGCATCGGCGCGCCTTCGTGCTGGCGCCGTGGCTGGACGTGATGCCGGACGCGGTGCTCGAGGTCGACGGCGTGCCGCACGCTGTCGCGGATCTGCTGGCCGGGCTCGATCCGGAGGAACGCGCCGGGGTGCGTCGCACCGAGTTCTCGCTGACGGGCGCGCCGTCGTGAAACTGAAGCCGACTCGCATACTCGACCTCGTGGCGAACGTGCTGATCGCCGCGATCGTCGCGTGGATCGCCACCCGGGTGGCCTATGACAGCTTCCCGCCGATCTCGATCTTCGCGGGCGCCTCGCTGTATCCGGTGGCCGCGATCGAAGCGGTGCTCGCTTTCGTCATCCGGGCGCGGGTCAACGACCACCAGATCGGCGATGGACGTCACCAGTTGCATCCGATCACGGCGGCCCGCGCCGTCGCGTTGGCCAAGGCGTCGGCGCAGGTCGGTTCGATCGCCGCGGGTATCTGGCTCGGATTCCTGTGCTGGGTCCTCCCGCAGCGCGGCACCTTGCGCGCGGCCGCGGCCGACAGCCCCGGCGCGATCGTCGGGATGCTGGCGGGCTTCGCTTTGGTTGCTGCGGCCCTCTGGCTGGAGTACTGCTGCCGGGCGCCGGAGGATCCCACCGACGATGCGGCAACTACATAGCTAGTTTCACGAACTTAATCACAAAACCGGAATCTGGGCGTGGCCGAAGCAATTGGCTACCCTGGCTGGCATGGTTTCACCCTCCCGTAGCAGCACTTCCCGTGGACGGCGGGACGAGGCGGGAAAATTATTCGTCGGCGTCCTGATCGTGCTCGGTCTGGTTGCCAGTGTTTTCCTGATCTTCAGCAACAGTGTCGAGTTCGTACGGGTAGGTCTGGTCGCGGCCCTGTGGGCCGCGGCGATCGGGGCTCTTGCTGCGACGAAGTACCGCAAAGAGGCGACGATCGACAAGGCGAAGGTCCGCGATCTGCAAACCGTCTACGCGTTGCAGCTGGAGCGTGAGGTCACCGCGCGCCGCGAGTACGAGCTCGGTGTGGAGGCGCGGGTCCGCGAGGAGGTGGGCGCCGACGCGACCGAACTCGCGGCCTTGCGCGCGGAGCTCACCGTGCTGCGGCAGAGCCTGCAGCGGCTGTTCGACGGCGATCTGCCGATGGATCGCCCCGCGTTGCGCGCCGACGCGACCAGGATCCAGGAGCTGACCAGCTCCGGCACGGAATCGGGGAACAATAGCTCCGCGAATGCCGGGATGTGGTCGATGTTCGCCGACCAGCAACCGCGTAGCAGTATGACGCCGATCTTCGAGCCCGACCATCCCGAGCCACCGGTCTTCGCCAGCCCCTTCGATGATCCGGTCACCGCGGAGACCGCCGTCGTCTCCCTCGACGACACCGACCAGGCCGACGCGGAGCGGGCGCGCTACGCCGAGCCGCGCGGCTGGGCCGACGCCTTCACCGAGACGGTGGACGAGGAGCCGCTGGACGAGCCACCCACCCAGCCCGCCGCACGACCCCAGCCGACGCCGGAACCGGCCTCTCGGTCGGCCTCAGCACCCGCCATGGGCACGCCGAGCGCGCGCAGGCGCCGCCGGGCGGAAAGCGACGACGAGACGCCGTCGCGTCGTCTCTCGGTCGCGGAGATCATGGCCAACCTGCAATCGGAGGAGCGGGACCGCCGGTGAGTGGAGCCGGGGCCCGGCCCGGCACTGCGGCCTAGATCACGCGGACACCCCGTGGCGGCGGCGAAGCACCTGTAGATATCCTCTTGGCGTACCGTCCGGTACCCGCATGGCGGGACTGGAACGACATCGAGAGGACAACGTTGACCTCGAGAAGCGTGAATTCCGACAACGCTGATTCGGGCTACGACCCCGCGCCCGCACGCCTGACGGTGGGAATCGTCTCGGCGGGACGCGTGGGCTCGGCATTGGGCGTCGCACTCGAGCGCGCCGGACACGTCGTGTTCGGCGTCTGCGCGATCTCCGACGCGTCGGTGCGGCGTGCCAGGACCCGGCTGCCCGATTCGGAGATCCTGCCGATCGAACAGGTGGCCGCCCGCAGCGAGCTGCTGTTGCTGGCCGTGCCCGACGCCGAGCTTCCCGGCCTGGTTCGCGGTCTGGCCGGCGCGGAAGTCGTCCGTCCCGGCACCATCGTCGCGCACACGTCCGGCGCGAACGGCGTCGGCGTACTCGCGCCCCTGGCCGAGATCGGCGCGCTTCCGCTGGCCATCCACCCGGCCATGACCTTCACCGGACACGACGAGGACGTGAACCGCCTCGGCAACGCGTGCTTCGGCATCACCGCCGCCGATGAGGTCGGCTACGCCATCGCGCAGTCGCTGGTGATCGAGATGGGCGGCGAGCCGGTGCGGGTGCCGGAGGAGAACCGGCCGCTATACCACGCCGCGCTCGCGCATGGCAGCAATCACCTGGTCACGGTGATCGTCGACGCGGTGGCCGCGTTGCGCGCCGCCCTGGCCGGCCCCGGACTGATGGGCCAGCAGCTGGTGGACGAGTCGCCCAACGGCCTGGCCGAGCGTCTGCTCGCGCCCCTGGCATCGGCGGCGCTGGACAACGCCTTGCGGCGCGGCCAGTCCGCGCTGACCGGCCCGGTCGCCCGTGGTGACGCGGACGCGGTGGCCGCGCATCTGACCGCGTTGGCGTCGGTCGACGCCAGGCTGGCCGAGGCGTATCGCGCGCTGTCGCTGCGCACGGCGGAACGCGCGGGCACCGCCCCCGCCGTCATCGAACTGCTGGAAGGACGCTGATGTTGGACCCGAAACTGCGCGGCGCCTACCGGCCCGGTGCGCTGACCGTCCACCACGATCCCGCCGTGCTCGGCGCGGTGTCCGCCGCGCTGCGCGGCGTCGGCCGTACCGTCGCGCTGGTGCCGACCATGGGTGCGCTGCACGAGGGCCACCTGGAGATCGTGCGGCTGGCCAAGCGGACCAACCAGGTGGTCATCGTCTCGATCTTCGTCAACCCGTTGCAGTTCGGGGCGAACGAAGACCTGGACAAGTACCCACGCACGCTGGACGCCGACGTCGAGTTGTTGCGCGCGGAGGGTGTCGAGCTGGTGTTCGCGCCCAGCGCGTCCGACATGTATCCGGACGGCCCGCGTACCACGGTGCAGCCAGGCCCGCTCGGCGCGGAGCTGGAAGGGGCGAGCCGCCCGACCCATTTCGCGGGCATGCTCACCGTGGTCGCCAAGCTCCTGCAGATCGCGCGGCCGACCGAGGCGTTCTTCGGCGAGAAGGACTACCAGCAGCTCACGTTGATCCGGCAGATGGTCCGCGATCTGAACTTCGACGTGAAGATCACGCCGGTGGTCACCGTCCGTGAGGCCGACGGCCTGGCCATGTCCTCACGGAACCGTTATCTCGACCCCGTGCAGCGCGAATCGGCGCTCGCCTTGTCGGCCGCCCTGTCGGCGGGCAAGCACGCGGGCGGACTCGGCGGCGACGCGGTGCTCGCGGCCGCCCGTCAGGTGCTCGACGCCGTGCCCGGCGTGGACGTCGACTACCTGGAATTGCGCTCGGCCACCCTGGGCCCCGCCCCGGCCGCGGGCAACGCCAGGTTGCTGATCGCGGCCAGGGTGGGCACTACCCGGCTCATCGACAACATCGCCGTCACGCTCGGCGCTCCGATCGACGGCCATCCCAACGTCTCCGGTTCGCGGCCCGCCGTGGACCCCCGGTCCGTTCCGGCGGTGTCGAATCCCGCCCCGCTTCCTCCCGCGAACTAGAAAGGTCGACGCAATGCTGCGCACCATGATGAAGTCGAAGATCCACCGTGCCACCGTGACGCACGCCGACCTGCACTACGTCGGTTCGGTCACCGTGGACCAGGACCTGCTCGACGCCGCCGATCTGCTGGAAGGCGAGCAGGTCTGCATCGTCGACATCGACAACGGCGCCCGCCTGGAGACCTACGTGATCGCCGGTGAGCGGGGTTCGGGGGTGATCGGGATCAACGGCGCCGCGGCCCACCTGGTGCATCCCGGCGACCTCGTCATCCTGATCGCCTACGGCCAGCTGAACGAGCAGGAGCTGAAGGAATACGACCCCAAGGTCGTCTTCGTCGACGAGCGCAACCGCCCGGTCGAGCTCGGTTCGGACCCGGCGCACGCACCGGAGGGCTCGGGCCTGACCTCGCCGCGCTCGCTGTCGTTCGTCTGAACAGCGGCGACCGGACATGTTGCTGACCATCGATGTCCGCAATACGAGTATCGAACTCGGCTTGTTCTCCGGTTCCGGAGAGCATTCGAAACTGGTGCGCCACTGGCGTATCCACACCAATCCGTTGCTGACCGCCGACGAATTCGCCATGCAGGTGCGCGGGTTGGTCGGCGCGCAACTGGACGAGGTGATCGGCGTCTCGGCGCTTTCGACGGTGCCGCCCGTGCTGCGCGAACTGCGCGGCATGCTCGGTCAATACTGGGCTCATGTTCCGCACGTGTTGGTGGAACCCGGTGTGCGCACCGGGATTCCGCTGCTGGTGGACAA
This sequence comes from Nocardia sp. NPDC003999, assembly GCF_053604885.1. Classification (NCBI taxonomy): domain Bacteria; kingdom Bacillati; phylum Actinomycetota; class Actinomycetes; order Mycobacteriales; family Nocardiaceae; genus Nocardia; species Nocardia sp. NPDC003999. The sequence continues at coordinate 721,160 of NZ_JBSGIB010000002.1, read as the reverse complement.
TCCGAAAGAAGTCGGCGCCGACCGCATCGTCAATTGCCTGGCCGCCTACCAGCGGTATTCCGGGCCCGCGATCGTCGTCGATTTCGGCACGGCGATCTGCGTCGATCTGGTGTCGAAGAAGGGCGAGTTTCTCGGCGGGATCATCGCACCCGGTGTGGAGATCTCCACGGAAGCCCTGGTAGAACGCAGTGCGCTGCGGCGGGCGGAGTTGACCAGGCCGCGGTCGGTGCTGGGGAAGAACAGCATGGAATGCATGCAGTCCGGCGCGGTATTCGGTTTCGCCGGACTGGTCGACGGCCTGATCGATCGGATTCGCGACGAGTTCGACGCCTTTGCCGGCGACGATGTGGCGGTGGTGGCGACCGGCGCGACCGCGCCGCTGATCGTCCCGGAATCGGAAACGATCGACGACCACGATCCGCATCTCACGTTGACCGGCCTGCGGCTCGTATACGAACGCAACCAGCGGCGCAAGGGAAATGTCTGATATGCGCGGTGTTGGATTCGTCGCAGGCCAGGGACTTGTCGACACCGCGTCGCATGCTGTTAAACTCCCTCTCGTGACTTTCTTCGTGAGCGCCCAGGAGTGTTGTCGAGGCTGACGTGCCTCGACCGATCGAGGCTGAGTTCCTGCCCTCGACCGTTACCTTCCTCCTGGAGATTCGCTCATGCGTTCTTCTGTTCTTTCCCTTTCTTCCGCGCGTACGGCGCTGTCGGCTACTCCGCCGGTGGAACGCTCGGTGGCACCCGCTCTGCCCACTCGGCTGCGCCCGGCCGATCTGCTGCGGCTGACCGACGAGGGCGCCGAGGACGTGCTCGCCGGTCGCTATGACCACCTGCTTCCAGCTGACGGGACATGGCCGCACGACGAGCGCTGGGCGACCAGGCTGCTCTCCGACGACGAGGTCGACGTCTGGTTGATCAGCTGGACGCCGGGCAAGTCGACCGAGTTGCACGACCATGCCGGGTCGCTCGGCGCGCTCACCGTGCTCAGCGGCGCGTTATCCGAATACCGCTGGAACGGGACGGAATTGCGTTGCCGCACGCTCGCGGCGGGTGACCAGGCCTCGTTCCCGATCGGCTGGGTGCACGACGTCATGCGGGCGCCCGCCGACGTGCCCGGCGCCGTCGAATCCGCGGGCCCGCTCGATCCGACGCTCAGCGTGCACGCCTATTCCCCGCCGCTCACCGCCATGTCGTATTACGAGGTGACCGGCCACGGCACCCTGCGGCGCACCCGAACCGTCCTCACCGACCAGCCCGAAGGTGACATGTGATGACCCGTTTGACCATCGATCAGATGCTCGAGAACGCACGGGCGCAACTCGACCGGATCTATGCCTTCGAATTGCCGGAAGCCATCGAGCGGGGCGCCATTCTGGTGGATATCCGGCCGCAGGCGCAACGCGGACGCGAGGGCACCTTGCCCGGCGCCTTGGTGATCGAGCGCAATGTCCTGGAATGGCGGCTGGACCCCACCAGTTCGGCCCGGTTGGCGCTGGCCGCTGATCACGACGTGGAATGGATCGTGGTCTGCTCCGAGGGCTATACCTCCAGCTTGGCCGCCGCCGCCCTGCAGCAACTCGGGCTGCACCGGGCGACCGATCTGGTGGGCGGTTACCAGGCGTTGAAGGCGGCCGGGCTGTTGAACGTCGCCGTCGGGGCGTCGCACTTCGTGCGTGAGGCCGAGGCGCTCGCCTCGCTGTAATTTCCCCGCCAACACTTCCATCTCGAAATAGCCGGGCGCGCAGGTGTTTTCGCACACACTATGATGCGCACCGGCTATTTCGCGTCTCCGGGACGTGGACCGGGACGTCCCGGACGGTGCGCCGCAGCGATACCGTTTCGTTACTCCGGGTCGGAGTCCGGGCGGCGCGCAAAACGATTTCCGGTGCACGCTAGGGTTGTTCGATGTGAGCACCCCGAACTCTGCCTCTTCGACCGCATCGACATCGGATTCGCGGCCCGCTGTGGCGCCCGCCGCCGACGATGCCCCGGAGCAGATACGGATTCGCCGGGAGAAGCGGGAGCGGCTGCTCGCGGCCGGTGGCGAGGCGTATCCCGTCGTCGTGCCGCGTACGCATACCCTGGCGGAAATTCGGGCCGCATATCCGGACCTGGCCGCCGACACCTCCACCGGACAAGAGGTGGGCGTCGCCGGGCGCGTCATATTCCTGCGTAATACCGGCAAGTTGTGTTTCGCGACACTGCAGGAAGGCGACGGCACCAAGCTGCAGGCGATGATCAGTCTGAACGGGGTCGGCGCGGACGCGCTTGCCGCCTGGAAGGCGGACGTCGACCTCGGTGACTTCGTTTTCGTGCACGGTGAGGTCATCTCTTCGCGAACCGGGGAACTGAGCGTCATGGCCGATTCGTGGTTCATGGCGGCGAAGGCCCTGCGGCCGCTGCCGGTGGCGCACAAGGAGATGAACGAGGAGTCGCGGGTCCGGCAGCGTTATGTCGACTTGATCGTGCGCCCTGAGGCCAGGGAGATGGCCCGTACCCGCATCGCCGTGGTGCGCGCGCTGCGCAACGCGCTCGAGCGCAGGGGCTTTCTCGAGGTGGAGACGCCGATGCTGCAGACGCTGCACGGCGGCGCCGCGGCCCGGCCGTTCGTCACCCATTCCAATGCCCTCGACATGGACCTCTTCCTGCGCATCGCGCCCGAGTTGTTCCTGAAGCGCTGCGTGGTCGGCGGCTTGGAGCGGGTCTTCGAGATCAACCGGAACTTCCGCAACGAGGGGGCGGACTCCACGCATTCCCCCGAGTTCGCGATGCTGGAGACCTACCAGGCTTACGGCACCTATGACGACTCGGCGGTGATGACCCGGGAATTGGTGCAGGAAGTGGCGCAGGAGGCGTTCGGCACGCAGGTGGTGACCCTGGCCGACGGCACCGAATACGATCTCCGTGGCGAGTGGGCCACCGTCGAGATGTACCCGTCGCTGTCCGATGCGCTGGGTGTGCAGGTCACTCCGGAAACATCGGTCGCCGAATTGCGCGCACTCGCGGATCGGGTCGGTCTGGAAATTCCGGAGGGCAAGGGCTACGGTCACGGGAAACTCGTCGAGGAACTTTGGGAACACCAGTATGGTGACAAGCTGTACGCACCGACTTTCGTGCGCGACTTCCCGGTGGAGACATCCCCGTTGACCAGGCAGCATCGCAGCACCGCCGGCGTCACGGAGAAGTGGGACCTCTATGTGCGCGGCTTCGAGTTGGCCACGGGCTATTCGGAGTTGGTCGACCCGGTGATCCAGCGGGAGCGGTTCGTCGACCAGGCCAGGTTGGCCGCGCAGGGCGACGACGAGGCGATGGTGCTGGACGAGGACTTCCTCGCCGCGATGGAGCACGGCATGCCGCCGACGACCGGAACGGGTATGGGAATCGATCGGTTGTTGATGGCGTTGACGGGTTTGGGAATCCGAGAAACGATACTGTTCCCAATTGTGCGTCCGGTCACCAGGTGACCACTGGATTGCAAAGCAGCGGCTCCGTCTTGGAATTTCCGGAATTCGAGGTATTCTTGCCTCGGGTAATCGGCCTAGTATGCGGGTCGCACGATTTCGAGAGGACGTTCATCTCATGGCAAAGAAGGTCACCGTTAGCCTGATCGACGATGTCGACGGTGAGTCCATCGCAGACGAGACCATCGAGTTTGCGATCGACGGTGTGTCGTACGAGATCGACCTGTCGTCGGCAAATGCGGCGAAGCTGCGCGACGGTTTGGAGGAGTGGGTTTCGAATGCGCGCCGGGTCAGCGGCCGGCGCCGGGTCAAGGCCGCCGCGGCCGCAACGGGCACTCCGAAGAGCCGGGTCTCGATCGATCGGGAACAAAGCGCCGCAATTCGTGAGTGGGCGCGCCGTAATGGACACAAGGTGTCCGCGCGGGGCCGCATCTCCGCCGACATCACCGACGCGTACAACAAGGCCGCGAAGGGATAGTTCTTTTTCCGGCCGCCGTCCCGGCGAATCGTGCGACGTCGGGACGGCGGTCTTGTTTGTGATAGGGCTTCGATATAGCAGCGAGACCGGTTCGCACGGTGGCCCGTCACGGCGGATGAATCGATCTTGCTCGTGGTACCGGGAAGCGGCACCATGGAAGCGTGCGAAGGTCACTGGCGGTATGGAGAGGTGAGGTATCGGCGCAGTGACAGGATTCGTCGGATCATTCTTGCGGTTCACCGATGACGCCGGTCGGCAGCAGGAGCTCACGCTCACGCCCGACCGCGGCCGCGTCACCATCGGTCGCTCCCCGCATGCCGATCTCGCCCTGAGCTGGGACGCGGAGGTGTCCCGGCTGCACGCGGCGGTCGAATACCTGGGTGCGCACTGGACCATCGTGGACGACGGCCTCTCCCGCAACGGCACTTTCGTCAACGGGGACCGGCTGGTCGGCCGCCGCAGACTGATGGCGGGCGACGTCATCCGGGTCGGTACGTCTCGGGTGTCCTTTCACGACTTCGGCGGCGTATCCGACGACATCACCCGCACCTCCACCGGCTCGATACCCACCGCGCGGTCGCTCACCGAAACGCAGCGCTCGGTCCTGGTCGCGCTGTGCCGCCCGTACAAGCACGGCGCGGGTTTCGCCACTCCCGCCTCGAATCAGCAGATCGCCGAGGAGTTGTTCCTCAGCGTCGACGCGATCAAGACCCATCTACGCGCGTTGTTCGCCAAGTTCGGGGTGGAGGATCTGCCGCAGAACCAGAAGCGGGTGCGGCTGGCTGGACTGGCCATGCAGAGTGGGCTCATTTCCGATCGGGACCTGTGAGACGTCCACCGTAGACGCTCGCTCATCCGATCGAGCTTCTCGACCATGGAGAGTCACGGCGGCGACGGCTTGACTCGGAGACGAGCGACCGGGGCGATGGCTCCGGCCGGTTTCCGAAGCAGGAGGAAGTCATGACCGCCACACGTCTCGCCGCACTGGTGCTCGCCACACTGGCTACGGGCCTGGTCGCGGGCCTTTTCTACGCGTACGCCAATTCGGTGATGCCCGCGCTGGCCCGCACCGACGATCGCGCGATGATCGACGCGATGCAGAAGATCAACGTGGTGATCATCAATCCCTGGTTCATGATCGGCTTCCTCGGCACGGTGGGGTTCACCATCCTGGCCGCGGCGCTGCATCTGGGACGTGAGCACCGGAGCACGCTGATCTGGATCGGCCTGGCTCTGGTGCTCAACGTGATCGCCTTCGCGGTGACCTCCGGGCTGAATGTTCCGCTCAACGACCAACTGGCCGCCGCGGGCGACCCGGCGTCGATCGCCGACCCGGCGGCGGTGCGCGCCGATTTCGAATCCGCCTGGGTGCGTTGGAACATCGTGCGTGGCGTCTTCCACACGCTGGCCTTCCTGGTGCTCTGCGGTGCGCTGTTCGTCGCGGGAATCCAGCAGGGGAAGGCATCCGCCGCGGCGGCGCCGGGCCGGATCGCCGCAGGCGAGTACGCGGCGCCGTACCCGTCCGGCGCGTCGGCCTTCGGTCAGAGCTAGTTTCCGCAACGACCCGCCGGAATCTGCGCCGTCTGGGCCACTCCGTGCGGTAGCTTCCCCGGAGACGATCCGGACCGGGAGGCTATCGTGCGGCGTGTCCCAGGCTTTTCGTTGTTCATCGTTCTGCTCGCCGCGGTGTGCGCCACCGCGGGCGCTGCGCACGCGCAGGAGCGATATCCGGTCGAGTTCAACTTCTTCGCGGGCATTCCCGCCGAACTGTCCAATCCGGGTGGTTCGCTGCCCGGCACCAACGACTGGTCGTGCCGGCCGAACTCCGAGCATCCGAACCCCGTGGTCCTCGTGCACGGCACGGGCGGTGGCGCACAGACGAATTGGGGCGTGTACGCGCCGCTGCTGGCCAACGAGGGCTACTGCGTGTACTCGGCCACGTTCGGCGCCTACGACCTGCCGTGGCCCGCGTCGGCCATCGGGGGCATGCTCCCGATCGAGCAGAGCGCGGCCCAGCTCGCCGCCTTCGTAGACCGGGTGCGCTCCGCGACCGGTGCGCGCAAGGTCGACCTCATCGGCCATTCCCAGGGCAACTTCATCGGCAACTACTTCGTCAAACGGCTCGCGGGCGCGGGCAAGGTGGACAAGATGGTCGGTCTGGCCCCGCCGTGGCAAGGCTCGAACGCGTACGGCATGGCGGACCTGAACGCGTTCGGCACACGCCTCGGCCTCGGTCCGCTGTTCGACGCCGTGGCCGGATCGCCGTGCAATGCCTGCAGGCAGGTGTTGCAAGGGTCGGAGTTCGTGCGCGAACTCAACGCGGACGGCGTCTACCACCCCGACGTGACCTACACCAATATCGCGACCCAGCTGGACGAACTGGTGGTGCCGTACACCTCCGGCCTGGTCACCGGCCCCCATGTGACCAACATCGTGGTTCAGGACGGCTGCGCGACGGACTACTCTGGGCATACGGGCATAGCGGGCAGCAAGAGGGCCGCGACCTACGTGCTCAACGCGCTCGATCCCGCTCATCAACGCCCGGTGCCCTGCGGTTTCGTCGACCCGTACACGGGGTAGGCGGCCGATGTCGTACGTGTGCGGCGCAGATCCGGTCGGCGGACGGTTTGTTCGCTGAGGGCAAAACCCGGCCGGAAACGAATCCCGCGACGCCCACGTTATGAGTGAATGACCGTGCTGTCGCCGGTCGGCAATAGGGTGGACCGGCGGCGGTGGCATCCCCCGCCAACTAGAGTGGAGGCGGGGGCCGCAACCCCCGGGCTTCATGGCAGGCTGACGCCCACGGTTGTTGTACACAGCACACTGCGGCGTCTGTTGCCAGAATGTCGGAGCAGGAGAGTGAGGGAGCGATGTTCGAGAGGTTCACCGACCGCGCGAGGCGTGTCGTTGTCCTGGCCCAGGAAGAGGCCCGGATGCTCAACCACAACTACATCGGCACCGAGCACATCCTGCTGGGGCTGATTCACGAGGGTGAGGGCGTCGCGGCCAAGTCGCTGGAGTCGCTCGGCATTTCGCTGGAAGGCGTGCGTAGCCAGGTGGAGGAGATCATCGGCCAGGGCCAGCAGGCCCCGTCCGGTCACATCCCGTTCACCCCGCGCGCCAAGAAGGTGCTGGAGCTGAGCCTTCGCGAAGCGCTGCAGCTCGGCCACAACTACATCGGCACCGAGCACATCCTGCTCGGCCTCATCCGTGAGGGCGAGGGCGTGGCGGCGCAGGTGCTGGTGAAGCTGGGCGCCGATCTCAACCGTGTGCGCCAGCAGGTCATCCAGTTGCTGTCGGGATATCAGGGCAAGGAGCCGGTCGAATCCGGTTCGCGCGGCGAGGCGGGCACACCGTCGACCTCGCTCGTGCTCGACCAGTTCGGTCGCAACCTGACCCAGGCCGCGCTCGAGGGCAAGCTCGATCCGGTCATCGGCCGCTCGAAGGAGATCGAGCGGGTCATGCAGGTGCTCAGCCGCCGTACCAAGAACAACCCGGTGCTGATCGGCGAGCCCGGCGTCGGCAAGACCGCCGTTGTCGAAGGGCTCGCGCAGGCCATCGTCAACGGCGAGGTCCCCGAGACGCTGAAGGACAAGCAGCTCTACACCCTCGACCTGGGCTCCCTGGTCGCGGGCAGCCGCTACCGCGGTGACTTCGAAGAGCGCCTGAAGAAGGTGCTCAAGGAGATCAACACCCGCGGCGACATCATCCTGTTCATCGACGAGCTGCACACGCTGGTCGGTGCGGGCGCCGCCGAGGGCGCCATCGACGCGGCCTCGATCCTGAAGCCGAAGCTGGCCCGCGGCGAGCTGCAGACCATCGGCGCGACCACCCTCGACGAGTACCGCAAGTACATCGAGAAGGACGCCGCCCTGGAGCGCCGGTTCCAGCCGGTGCAGGTGGGCGAGCCGACCGTCGAGCACACCATCAACATCCTCAAGGGTCTGCGCGACCGCTACGAGGCGCACCACCGGGTCTCCATCACCGACGGCGCGTTGGTGGCCGCCGCCACCCTGGCCGACCGCTACATCAACGACCGGTTCCTGCCGGACAAGGCGATCGACCTGATCGACGAGGCGGGCGCGCGGATGCGCATCCGTCGCATGACCGCTCCGCCGGACCTGCGCGAGTTCGACGACAAGATCGCCGAGGCGCGCCGGGAGAAGGAGTCCGCGATCGACGCGCAGGACTTCGAGAAGGCCGCGCGGCTGCGCGACAAGGAGAAGCAGCTCGTCGCCAAGCGGGCAGAGCGGGAGAAGCAGTGGCGTTCGGGTGATCTGGACGTCGTGGCCGAGGTCGACGACGAGCAGATCGCCGAGGTGCTGGCGAACTGGACCGGTATTCCGGTGTTCAAGCTCACCGAGGAGGAGACCACCCGTCTGCTCCGTATGGAGGACGAGCTGCACAAGCGGATCATCGGCCAGGAGGACGCGGTCAAGGCCGTCTCCAAGGCCATCCGCCGCACTCGTGCCGGCCTGAAGGATCCGAAGCGTCCGTCCGGCTCGTTCATCTTCGCCGGCCCGTCCGGCGTCGGTAAGACCGAGCTGTCCAAGGCGCTGGCGAACTTCCTGTTCGGCGACGACGACGCGCTCATCCAGATCGACATGGGCGAGTTCCACGACCGCTTCACCGCTTCGCGGCTGTTCGGTGCCCCTCCGGGCTACGTCGGCTACGAAGAGGGCGGCCAGCTCACCGAGAAGGTGCGCCGCAAGCCGTTCTCGGTCGTGCTGTTCGACGAGATCGAGAAGGCCCACCAGGAGATCTACAACACCCTGTTGCAGGTCCTGGAGGACGGCCGCCTGACCGATGGCCAGGGCCGTACCGTGGACTTCAAGAACACGGTGCTGATCTTCACCTCGAACCTCGGCACCTCGGACATCTCGAAGGCCGTCGGTCTCGGCTTCACCCAGTCGAACAACGAGGGCTCGAACTACGAGCGGATGAAGCTCAAGGTCAACGACGAGCTGAAGAAGCACTTCCGGCCGGAGTTCCTCAACCGCATCGACGACGTGATCGTCTTCCACCAGCTCACCAACGAGCAGATCGTCGAGATGGTGGACCTGATGATCGGCCGCGTCGCCACGCAGCTGAAGAACAAGGACATGGCGATCGAGCTCACCCCGAACGCCAAGAACCTGCTGGCCAAGCGTGGCTTCGATCCCGTGCTCGGTGCCCGGCCGCTGCGCCGCACCATCCAGCGCGAGATCGAGGACCAGCTGTCGGAGAAGATCCTCTTCGGCGAGATCGGTCCGGGCCAGACCATCGAGGTCGACGTCGAGGGCTGGGACGGCGAGGGCTCCGGCGAAGACGCGAAGTTCACCTTCACCGGTAAGGCGAAACTGACCAAGGCCGCGAGCGAGGAGAAGCCCGAAGTCGTGCTGACGGGCGCGACGGAAGGCTCCACCGAGGCCGCCTCGGGCGAGTAAGCCGCAACCGAAAAGCCCGTGCCCACCTGTGGGCACGGGCTTTTTCGTATTCGGCGTCGCCCGCTGCGCCGGGTCAGGAATCGTGGTCGGCGAAGTAGGCGAGGATCGGTGCGAAGTCAGCGGCGAGTTCAGCGGGCACGATCACCTCGTCGATGCCGTACTTTTCCCGGCGTCGCTCGAGGATTTCGGCGGCGGCGGACGGTTCCGCGGGAATCATGCCCGCTGCGCCCGCGTCCGCGAGGGCGGCGGCGGTCAGGCCGAGCCTCGTCGCGGTCCAGATCGGTAGCCGCTGCCCGATGCCGACCACCTGATGGGTGAAGCGCAGGGTGCGGTCGGTACCGTCCCGTGCGGTGCGGACCAGCTCGGCCAGCTCCGACTCGGTGGCCCCGGGTGCCGCGGCCAGCAGGATGCGGTCGGCGAATTCCGCCGCCGTCGCCAGCATTCTGGGTCCGTTGGCGGCGACCACGACCGGTGGGGTGGGGTTCACTCCAGCCCGCACGGCGGCGATGGTGGCGACCAGCTGCGCGCGCCGTTGCGCGGGCGAACCCCAGGACGTGCCGAGCCACTGTGCTTCGGCGGCGGCGTCCGGGCGTCCCGAGCCGATTCCGAGTTCGAAACGTCCGTCCGACAGCAGCTGCAATGCCGCGGTCTCCCTGACCGTGGCGGCCGGTGTGCGCAGCGGTGCGGCGAGTACGTTCGGGCGCAGCCGAATGGTGGTGGTGACGGCGGCCGCCGCGGCGAGGGCCGGAAACGGCGAGGGGGTGAACCGGGTGTCCGGCAACAGGATGGTCCGGTAGCCCTGCTGTTCGACGGCGGCTGCCTCGCGCGCCCAGTCCGCTCCCGAACGCGGAGTGAGAACGATGCCGAAGGTCATGCTCATGATGGGATCTCCCGATCGTGCAGGCGGGCCGGTCAGGGCTTGTGTCGCGGTTCGCTCAGGACGGCGAGCCTGCTGCGGTACTGCTCCTCGGTGATCTCCCCCCGGGCGAACGCGGTGCGCAGCGCGCCGATACCGCTCACACGTCCGATGAACCGCCTCCGGGCGAAGACCAGCACTGTGACGACGGTCAGCCAGAACAACAGCGGGAAAATCCAGAAGAACGGCCAGGGGTGCCATCCGCCGTCGTAGTGGTCGGCCAGAAAACTCACGGCCACGGGTCGAGTGAAAATATTCATGACGAAAGACTGCGCCGAAGGGCATGCCGGGGGCATCGGTCGCGCGTCGGCACTCGGAATACGCCTGGATACGTACGCCCAGAGCCCGAAGGCTCTGCCCGCGGTGATTTACCAGTTATTTGCTAATCGGCAGCAGGCCGGACAATTAATGTTCGCTGAGAAATTGCTATTGGCTGATGCCGGGAGAAGTCGGACCGTGTCGCACTGCGCCGGCGCGCCGCGCGAGGAGGAAGAATCTCGGGCTGGGCTACGGCTGTGCCTGGTCCTGGCCGTAGTCGCGCGCCGAAGAACGCGCAAGAAGGGGCGGGACGCTCACTCTGCCGGATGGTCCGACCGCGAATCGCGGAATTCGGCGCGGGTTTGCCCACTGACTGGTTGCCGTCCTGCGTCTTTATTCGGAGGATGGGTGCCTGGGTCGTTTGATTCCGGTTCCCATGGCAGTGCGGCGAAGCAGTCCGGCTCCTGGGCAACGATCGGCGGCTCACTGCCAGCCTGGGCGGACGAGTCCGGATTCGTAGGCCATGACCACCAGTTGAGTGCGGTCTCTGGCGTGCAGTTTGGTGAGAATGCGGCTGACATGGGTACGGGCGGTCGCCGGGCTCATGTAGAGCCGTTCGCCGATCTCGGCGTTGGTGAGACCCTCGGCGACCAGCGTCATCACCTCGCGTTCGCGGTCGGTGAGTTCGGCGAGCGTGGCCGTCGGCGGCGTTTTCGCGCGTGTGGAGAATTCCGCGATCAGCGTGCGGGTTACGCCGGGGGACAGCAGCGCGTCGCCGGCAGCGACCACCCGGACGGCACGAACCAGATCGGCCGGTTCGGTGTGCTTCACCAGGAACCCGGTCGCGCCGGAGCGCATCGCCTCGAAGACGTACTCGTCGAGTTCGAAGGTGGTCAGCACGACCACGCGCACCGCGGCCAGCAGGGGGTCCTCGGCGATCACGCGGGTGGCGGCCAAGCCGTCCAGGACGGGCATGCGGATGTCCATCAGCACCACGTCGGGACGCAGATCGCGGGTCATGCGCACGGCCTGCTCCCCGTTGTCCGCCTCGCCGACCACCTCGATGCCGTCCTGGGCATCCAGCAACGCCACGAACCCGCCACGCACCAACGCCTGGTCGTCGGCCACCAGCACCCGGATGCCGCCGGATGGAGCGTGGGCCGGGACCGAATCGTGGTGGTCGTGCATCGGATCTCCTCTGCCGTCGGCCGGCGATCCCGTCAGCGCTGCGCGCGACCGGCCGAGGTGCTCGGTCGTTCGGCCGTATCAGCGGGTCGGTCCGGTGTGGCACGCGACTCGCTCTCGCTCGGGCCGGTCGTGCTCGATGTGGCCGTGGTCGTCGAGCGCGATCTCCCGGCAGGCTTCGATCCCGCGGCGCTCGATTCGGGTGCGTCTGATGTCGTGCCGCTTTGTTCGGTTTTCGTCGCGGCCGCGACGCCGCGTCTCGGCGTACTCGTCGTCGCGGTGTCCTGATCCGGTGCTTGCGCTGCCGCGTTGTTCCGGCTCGTTGCCGCCGCCCCGGCGCCTCGCACTCCCGGTGACGCCGTGGCCGCGTCGGGTCCGGGTGTTCGCGTGGGCAGCCGGGCGGCGACCCGGAACCCGCCGCTGGGGCGCGGGCCCGCGGTGAGGGCGCCGCCGAGGGCGTGCGTGCGCTCGCGCATGCCGATGATGCCGTTGCCGCCGCCGTTGCCGGAGCGCGACGGGGCACTGGTCGGGCGGCTGTTGTCGACGGTGATGTCGACCGAGTCCGGGGTGTAGCGCACGGTCACCGTTGCGTCGGCGCCGGGTGCGTGCCGGAGCACGTTGGTCAGCGACTCCTGGATGATTCGCGCCGCTGCCACGTCGATGACGCTGGGCAATTGCTGTGGGGTGCCGAGCACTCGCGTGGTGACGGTCAATCCGGTGCTGCGCGGGCGCTGCAACAGGTCGTCCAAATCGCCGATGCTCGGCGCGGGGGTACGCGGGGCGGGTGGCGGCTCGGCCTCGGTTGTGCGGCCGGTCTCCTCGGCGTTCGCCTCTTCTGTGGGCGATTGCTCGCTGGGCGTCGCGGGTGCGCTTCCGGACCGAATCGTGTGCAGGAGCGCGTGCACCTCGGCGAGGGCGTCGCGACTGGCGTTCTTGATCGCCGTGAGCGCCGTCTCCGCTTGCTCCGGGCGCTTGTCGAGCAGTTCCAGCGCCACCGAGGACTGCACGTTGATCATCGACAGACTGTGCGCCAGCACGTCGTGCAGCTCGCGGGCGATGGCGAGCCGCTCTTCGCTGGCCCGCCGCTCACGCTGCGCTTCCTCGTCCCGGCGCGCGGCCTCGGCGCGCTGCCCGCGCGCGACTAGCACGGCCTTGCGCTGCCGGATGCCCTCGGCCACCAGCAGCAGCACGGCCAGCCACGCCATCAGCGCGAACACCTGCCACAGGTTCGCGGGGCGGTCGAGCAGTGCGGGCAGCGGCCAGACCAGCGCCAGGTACCCGAGCGGGACGAGCGGATAAGTCCACCATCGTGATCCGCTGCTCGCGGCGGTCAAGAAGGCGACGACCAATGAGACGAAGATCGGGCCGTATCCGTAGCCTCGCAGGAAGTACGCCAGGCACACGGCGAGCACGACGATCAGCACGGGCAGCGGCTGCGCGCGGCGCCGGATCAGCGCCACCGGGCCGGCGAGCAACAGCAGGTAACCGAGCGCGTCGAGGGAGTGCACTCCGGTCTGCCGCATGTTCGCGAAAGTGCCTCCGACCAACTGAACCGCGGCGACGACGAGCGCGACGCCCCAATCCCAGCCGACCGAACTCCGATCTGTCATCCCTGCCACCCGCACCCACGTAGCCTATGCGGCTCGGTCGTGATTCGACGTCCGCCTGGAAACGTATTTCGCGGAAATTGCACCGATTCGGGTGTTCGCAGACCATGTAAGCGGTTCCGCACCAGCTGATCCGACACTGGCCACGGATCGATCCGTCGTTCCAGCTACGTATGCGGATCGTCGCCCGGCGACGGATGTCCGCAGGGGGTCGGCGGCGGATTCTCGGTGCATGGCAGATTCGATCGTGGTCACCCGAGGGCTGACCAAACGCTACGGGGAGCACACCGCTGTCGATGACGTGAGCATGAGCGTCGCGTACGGCGAGATCTATGGCTTCCTCGGCCCGAACGGTGCGGGCAAGACCACCACCCTGCGGATGCTGGCCGGGCTGATCCGTCCGAGCGAGGGTACGGCCACCGTCGCGGGGCATCGGCCCGGCGATCCAGCGGTGGTGCGCCGGATCGGCGTGCTCATCGAGGGTCCCGGGTTCTATCCCTACCTTTCCGGCCGGGACAACCTGCGCGTGCTCGCCGAATATCGCGGGCTCGGGCGCCCGGAGGTGGAGGACGCGCTCGAGCGAGTCGGGCTGGCGGGCCGCGCCGAGGACAAGTACCGGACCTACTCACTGGGCATGAAACAGCGCCTCGGCGTGGGCGCGGCATTGCTGGGCAACCCCGACCTGCTCATCCTGGACGAGCCGACCAACGGCCTCGACCCCGCCGGTATGGCCGAAATGCGGGAGCTGATCACCGCTTTGGCCGCAGAGGGGCGCACGGTGCTGCTGTCGAGTCACATGCTCAGCGAAGTCCAGGCGATCTGCGACCGGGTCGGCGTGATCTCGCAGGGCACGCTGCGCACCGAAGCGACGGTCGCGCAGTTGCGCGGCAACTCGTCGCTGGTGGTGCGGGCCGAGCCGGTGGAGGTGGCCCTGCCCGCGGTGCGCGGGCTGGTGGGTGGACGTTCGGCGCTGTTGACCGCGAGCGGCATCCGGATCGAGTCGGACACCGTCACCGCGCCCGCCGTGGCGCGTGCGGTCGTGGCGGCGGGCGCGGACCTACTGGAGTTGCGGGTCGAGGAGAAGTCCCTGGAAGAAGTGTTCTTCGAGATGACGCGATGGGAGGCGGCGCGATGAACGGCATGGCGATCCGGGACCTGATCGCGAGCACGAATGCCGAGATGCTGCGGCTGCGAAAGTGGCCGGCATTCTGGATCGTTCTCGGAACCTGGATTCTGCTGAACCTCACGTTCGCGTATCTGTTCAACTATCTTGCCTACACCTCCGGGGGATCGAGCCGGATGTCCAACGGGCTGCCGCGCGAAGCATTGCTGCGACAGATGCTGCCCGCGGCGGTTCCCGAAGTATTCACCCAAGGCATGGCCATGTTCGGCGGCGCGCTGATGCTCGTCCTCGGCGCGCTGACCGTGGGTAGCGGATACGGCTGGGGGACCTGGAAAACCGTTTACACCCAAGGGCCTTCGCGCGTGCAAGCGGTCGCCGCGGTGGTGGTGAGTCTCGCGACCGTGGTGGTGGCGCTGGTGTGTGCGGCATTCGTCGTCGACATCGCGGTCGCCGCGCTGATCGCGGCGTCCCAGTCGCAGGCGCTCACCATGCCCGCACTGGATCGGTCGCTCCTCGGAATTTCCACCGGCGTGGCCATCCTCGGTATGTGGACGTTGGCGGGGGCGCTGATCGGCGCGATCGCCCGTGGGCCCGCGCTCGCGGTGGGCCTCGGCCTGGTCTGGGTGCTGGTGGTGGAGAACCTGTTGCGCGGCGTGGCCGGGATCTTCGCGCCGATCGAGGTGGTCACCGATCATCTGCCCGGCACGGCGGCCGGGTCGCTGGCCGGAGCGATGCGCACCGTGGACGGTCCCGCCACGCCCGGTGTGCTGCAGATTCTTTCGCCGACGGAATCGCTGGTCGTGCTGGCCGTCTATTCGGTGCTGTTCGCGGTCGGCACGGTTTGGCTGATGCGCAGACGCGATCTGGTGTGAGCGACGAGGGGTATCGAAACCGGTGGTTGTCCACCGCCGGTTTCGTTTTCGGTTAGATCACCCGGCACCGAGAACGGTTTCGGCGATCATTCGCAGCGCGTGGGCGATCTGTCCGGGGGTCAAGCCGCGCTCACGTTGTTGCCGGTAGACCTCCGCTGCCAGCGGCGCGAGCAGCGGGTCGACCAATGCGTCCGGTTCGTGCATGCCCGCCGCGACCAGCAGTCCTCGTACATGCGCGTACCAGAAGCCGTAAGCACCGGTCGTGAAGCGTGCGCCGCCGATCTCGGCGCCCAGCACCAGATGCGCGTGTGTGTCGAGCAATTCGACCATCGCGGCGTAGAACGCGGCCAGCCGCTGTGCGGGGGGAGCTCCGGGGCCGAGCGGCGGAGGACCGGAAAGCAGTTTCTCTTGCAACGCTCGTTCGTGTTCGTCCAGTAGGGCCACCGCCACCGAGTTGGTGTCCGGATAACGCCGGTAGAGGGTGCCTCGGCCGACGCGGGCGGCCTTCGCGATGTCGTCCATCGTCACCGTGCGGGGATCTCGGGCGGCGAACAACTCCGCGGCGGCGGCGAGCACTTTGGCCCGGTTGCGTGCGGCGTCCGCGCGTTCCGGCGGGGTCGCCGACCGGCCCGGCCCGTGACCGGCGAGCAGGTCGGATCGGGGTTCCATGCCCGTGACTGTAGCCGATTCGGCGATAAGTGGACAATATGTCCACATTCACCGTATCGTCGATCTCGGAAGGAATCGGACGCTATGTCCACTTAATCGGAGGTCGGTCATGAGAACCTTGTTGCATCTGGATGCCAGCGCCCGGCGACGGTCGATCAGCCGGGAATTGAGCGCCGCCTTCGCGGACGCGTGGCGCGCACGGCACCCGGACGGCGGCTACCACTACCGTGACCTCGCGGCCGACCCGGTGCCGTTCATCGGGGAGGGGTGGACTCAGCTGTGCGACGCTGTGCTCACCCTGCCGAACACGGACGTAGAACGAATCGGTGAATTGGTGCGCACTCCCGAACATGCCGCCGCGTGGGAGATCGTCGAGCCCCTGCTGGCCGAGTTGCTTGCGGCGGATGTGATCCTGATCGGCACCCCGATGTACAACTACTCGATTCCGGCTTCGCTCAAGGCCTGGCTGGACCAGGTGACATTTCCGCGAATGTCGCTCGGCCACCGAAAGTTCGTCGTGACCAGCGCACGCGGCGGCGCGTACTCGCCCGGCGCTCCGAAAGCGGCCTACGACTATCAAGAGCGCTTCCTGCGCGACTTCTTCGCGGGCCATTTCGCGGTTTCCGACACCGTTTTCGTGCACGCGGAACTAGCCAATTCCCGCCAGGACCCAGCGCTGGCACACCTGCGTGCCGAGCACGACACGTCCTACGTCCGCGCTCTGGCCGCCGCGCGCGCTCTGGCCGGGGAGCACTGACGTGAACTGGGTAGTCCTCGCCGCCGCCGGAGTGGTGGAGATCGTCTGGTCGCAGAGCATCAAACCGACCGAGAACTTCACCAGGCTCGTCCCGACCCTGATCTGCTTCGTTCTCGGCGTCACCGCCGTGTATCTGCTGTCGCGCGCCATGCAGACGTTGCCGGTGGGCACCGCCTACGCCGTGTTCACCGGCATCGGCGCGCTCGGCGCGATCACCCTCGGCATCGTCGTCCACAAGGACCCCCTCGGTGCGGGGCGCTTGCTGGCCCTGGCGTTGATCCTCGGCGGCATCGTGCTGGCGAGGATCACGAACCCGGAGTAGAACTCCGCGCGGATTCGTTTGGCGCGCCGCTGCTTTACCGCGGGGCGCGCGTGCCCGGGGCGTCGGGCGAACCCGATCGGCGAACAGGTGGGCCGGGACGAATCGGCCGGGGTAGGTTCGTGCTGAATCGTGAAACGATCATCGGCGAAAGGACCGTGATGCCCACACGTACCGCGCGTACCGCCTGGACCGGCACCCTGCAGGAGGGTTCGGGGCAGGTCGAACTGGCCAGTTCGGGGGTCGGTAAGTACGACGTGTCGTTCCCCAAGCGCTCCGCCGAGGAGGCCGACGGCACCACCAGCCCGGAGGAACTGATCGCGGCCGCGCACTCCTCGTGCTACGCGATGGCGCTGTCGGCGCAGATCGGCAACGCGGGCGGCACCCCGGACAGCCTGGACGTCACCGCCGACGTGACCCTCGGCCCCGATCCGGCGGGCGGCTTTCGGATCACCGGGATCAAGCTGACCGTTCGCGGTCGCGTCTCCGGCATCGACGCCGACGCCTTCCAGGCCGCCGCCGAAGCCGCCAAGGCGGGCTGCCCCGTCAGCAAGGCCCTCGCCGGCGTCGACCACATCACCCTCGACGCCGCACTCGCGTAGTCCGCGCAGGCTTCGTGCCCCGCACCGTGACAAGGTGCGGGGCACGAAACCGTTGGGGGCAGTCAGCGTTTGCGGAAGTAGCGCCGGGCGTGGCGGGTGTAGAGAGCCGGGATGGCGATCAGCACGGCTGTGACGTGCACGGTGCGGAACGTCGCGAGCAGCAAGGACGCGGGTGCGGCGTCCCGGACCAGATCGCGCAATTGGTTCGCGGACATGGCCGCGGCCAGCGGCTCGATGATCAGGGACAGCAGGCCGAACACGCCGATGCCGACGGTGATCAGCAGGCGTGCCCAGCGGTCGCCGTAGGTCATGCGCACCGCGACGGCCAGCACCAGAAGGTAGAGCGCCGCGCGGAACCCCAGCCCCGTCGCGAGGCTCGCCGGGTCGGCAGTCGAGAAGGCGCGGACGGCTCGCGTGATCGCCTCGGCGCCACCCGCGACCAACGCGACGACCAGCGCGACGAACGCGACGCGGACGGCGCGCGGCGGTCCACCCGGGTGGACACGCGGCGAAGCGGGCCAGACGGAAAAGGCAGTGCCGGTCATGGGACCGACACTGCCTGAAGGTTTCCGGACGCGAATCAATCCCCGGTAGCGGCGGCTACCGGTACCCGGGTATCGGTACGCGTCGCGAACTCGGTGAGCGCCGCGAAACCGAGAGCAAGGCAGGCCCACAGGGTCGCGGTCTCGGCCAGCGACGCCACCCGGAACTGCCACAGCAGGGTGGCCGGGAAATCCGCGCTCACCTCGTTCACGCCGGGCAGCAGGACGTAGCCGAGGGTGGTGACCAGTACGAACGCGGCGACGCCACCGATCAGCCGGAAAGTGGGCAATTGCGCGCGCAGCGCGGTGAACGCCGCCACCGCCGCACCGACCGCCACGATGCCGAGCACGACGGCCGCCACCCACAGCAGGGTGCGTTCGTTGATGGTGTCCGGGTCGCCCACCGCCGGTGGGTTGGCCGGGTACTTGAAGAAAGGCACCGCGACGATCGCGGCCCAACCGGCCACACCGAGCGTCAGCGCGAGCCGCGGCCCGGACAGCGTGGTGTGGCGCCGCGCGAAATGCGCGACCGAGGCGTAGATGGCGCCGAGAGCGAGACCGGCCAACCCCAGGGCGAGAAACTGTCCGAACTTCTGGCCGCCGCGGCTCACCAGCGGTTCTTCCTCGTCACCGTGGGAATGCCCGCCAGGAGATTCGGCGTGCTCGCCGTGAGAGTGCCCGTCAGCGGCTCCGGCGTGTTCGCTGTGCGCTTCCTCGATGGCGATGGCCGCTTCCACCTTGGGTTCGCCGACGAAATAACCGACTGTGGCGGCCAGCAGCCCGGCGATCAGACCGGCCAGCAGGCCGCGCAACAGCAGTGTTCGGAGTGAACCGATCAGTGGCACGGAAGCCCCAGCAGGTGGCGTCCGTCGTGCATCAGCTCATGCAGATACATCCCGCTGCGCGAGATGACGCCCTGGTCGAAACCGACCAGGTACAGCGTGAGCAGTGCGAGAAGAACGACACCGACCGTGACGAGCACGGTGGCCAGGGAATCGGTTGCCCGGCTGGGTGAATGCGCGATGGCCATTCGAGTCCTCCTTGGGATACGCGTCCCGTAGGGTGGTGGCGCGACGGTGCCGGTGTCTGGCTTTCCGGCACCGGACTCGGTGCGTGGAACACAGTGGCGCGACCGCTCCGGAATCGCACCGGAATTACCGCGTCACCCTCGCGTTTGTCCTTCGAACTGTGACACCCGCACACCCCCGGCGTCAACCGGGTCCGGCACGGGCGTACCACGGCGTCGGGCGAGTCGCCGGGCAGGCGGGCCTGCCCGGCGGTGGGCCTCGGACTCAGTCGGCGGGCTTCGCGTCCACGTCGAGCACGACCTCGAACTCGAGCAGCGACGCACCGGTCGAGACCGGCTTCTGCCGCTCGCCCGCGTGCGCCTCGCGCGCAGGTCCGTCCCGCCAGGCCGCGAAGGACTCTTCCGAATCCCATTGGGTGACCACGAAATACCGCTTCTCTCCGGCCACCGGGCGCAGCAGCTGGAAGCCGAGGAAGCCGGGGGAGTTCTCGACCGCGTGCGCACGGTGGGCGAACCGCTTCTCCAGCTCGGGGCCCGCGCCCTCGGGAACCTCGATCGCGTTGATCTTCACAACAGCCATGTGTCCAAGCTAGCGGCTGATGCCGAGCAGATGCTCGGTGCCTCGTATTGTCGAACCGATGTTGCACGACGAAGGCGGAGCAGGCGCGCCGATCCTGCTGTTGCACGGCCTGATGGGCAGCGCGCGCACCTGGCGCGATCAGCTGGACTGGCTGCGCGAGCACGGCCACGTCTACACCTTCGACGCCGCCGGGCACGGCAGGCCCGCACCCGAGAAATTGACGACCGAGGCCTTCATCGCGGACCTCGCCACGGGCACCGCCGCGATCGCGGAACCGATGGTGGTGATCGGGCATTCGATGGGTGCGCTGCACGGCTGGGTGTTCGCGGCGACTCACCCCGACCGGGTGCGGGCGCTGGTGATCGAGGACATCGCGCCGGATTTCACCGGCCGCACCGCGACGCACTGGGCGGCGATGATCGAGGCCTGGCCGCAGCCATTCCCTGACGACGAAGCCGTACTGTCCTTCTTCGGGCCGGTCGCCGGGCGATATTTCCTGAACTCTTTCGAACGCGGGCCGGAGGGATACCGGCTGCACGGGTCGGTCACCACTTTCCGCGATATCTCCGAGGAGTGGGGGACGCGGGATTTCTGGCAGCACTGGCATGCGGTGCGAGTGCCCGCCCTGCTGCTGGAAGGCGAGCACAGCATCACACCGCCGGGGCAGATGCGGCAGATGGCCGCCGACCATCCGGGCGCCGACTATGTCTTGGTGCCCGGTGCGGGACACCTCGTGCACGACGACCAACCGGAGCGCTACCGAGCGGAGGTCGAGCGCTTCCTGCGGCGGGTCCTTGGCAGCTAGGGCAGGAGTCCATCTCGGCGTTCAGCTGTCGGCCCCAGAGTCCCGCCCTCGCCCGCCAATGCGAACAACCCGCCGGGTGTTTGTTCGATCAGTCCGTCCACCAGCAGCGAGTCCAACGCGCGGTCGCGCTGGCCCGGGTCGCGAGTCCAGGCCAGATCCAGGCGCACCCGCTCCACCGGGCCGCTCGCGGCGCGCAGCACGTCCAACAGCCGACCGCGCGCTTGGCGATCGGTGCCCTCGTACTTCTGCGTGCGGCGGACCACTTCGCTCACCGGTCGCCCGGCGGTGACCCACGCGCAGCTCGGCAGCGGGCAGCGCGAGCAATCGGGGGTGCGGGCGGTGCACACGGTCGCACCCAGTTCCATGAGGGCGGCGGAGAACACCGCGGCCCGATCGATCCGCAGCGGCAGCAGCGCCTCGGTCTCGGGGAGATCGCGCGACGACGGGTTGCCCGCTTCCGCGCGCCCGTGCACCGCCCTGGCAACCACCCGGCGGACGTTCGTGTCCACCACCGGAACGCGTTGTCCGTAGGCGAAACAGGCGACGGCGCGCGCGGTGTACGCGCCGATGCCGGGTAGCCCGAGCAGTACCTCCACGTCGGCGGGCACCTCGTCGCCGTGCTCGCTCGCCAGCACCCTCGCGCACTCGTGCAGCCGCAGCGCACGGCGCGGGTACCCGAGCTTGCCCCAGGCACGCAGCACTTCCGCCTGCGACGAGGCGGCCATCGCCGAAGGGACCGGCCAGCGCGCCACCCATTCCCGCCAGATCGGCTCGACCCGGACCACGGGCGTTTGCTGAAGCATGATCTCGCTCATCAGGATCTGCCACGCCGTGACGCCGGGGCGGCGCCACGGCAGATCCCGGGCGGTCTCCTGGTACCAGTCCAGCAACGTGTCGGCGTCGATGCCGTTCGGTGCGCCGTTCCGCACTGTCCTCACCATCCCCGTACTACTGCCGCCAGACGGTATTTGCCCGCCTGTAACCGGCCGAACTCGCTGGTAACCGTAACTGTCCTGCACAATGGTCGGTATGCCGGATTCCAACCCGATCAGTGCCTGGAAGTCCCTGCGCGAAGGCAACGAGCGCTTCGTCAGCGGTGCGCTGCTGCATCCTAGCCAGGGCGCCGCAGACCGGGCCAAACTCGTCAGCGGCCAGCACCCGCACGCGATCCTGTTCGGTTGCGGTGACTCCAGGGTCGCCGCCGAATTGATCTTCGACCAGGGCCTCGGCGACATGTTCGTGGTGCGTACCGCGGGCCATGTGGTCGACAGCTCGGTGCTCGGCTCGATCGAGTACGGGGTGCAGGTGCTCAACGTGCCGCTCATCGTAGTGCTCGGGCACGACAGCTGCGGAGCCGTGAAGGCCACTATCGACGCGCTCGACGGCGGCGAGGTGCCCGGCGGATTCATCCGCAGCGTGGTCGAGCGGGTCGCGCCGTCCATCCTGGTCGGACGGCGCGAAGGCCTGTCCACCGTCGACGAGATGGAGGCCAGGCACGTGGTGGAGACCAGCCGCCTGCTCATGCAGCGGTCGATGATCATCTCGCAGCGGGTCGCGACCGGTGAGTGCGCCATCGCCTGCGTGACCTACAAACTGGCCGAGGGCAAAGTGCAGTTGCACCGGGTTGTCGGCAACATCGGCGAGGTGGTCTGAGGCTGCCGCGCGCCCGCCATCGCCCCAGCGTGCCGGCGGAATGTACTCGTCGCCCTCGGGTGCGGGCGGCCGACACGCCGTGCCCCTGAGACGATGCGCCCGATGGTGCCCTTACCGTTGAGGCGTGCTGGAACCGAATGGACCGCTGCCACCGGAGATCTACTGGCGTCGACGCGTGTTCGCCATCGGGATCCTGGTGGTGGCCCTGGCGCTGGTGATCTGGGTCGTGCTCGCGGTCGCGCGTGGCGGCGACTCGCCCGGTGACACCGCGGCCGCCGGGACCAGCTCGGTCGTGACCAAGTCCGCCGACGCGGCGGCCAAGCCGTCGGGCGAGTCCGGCGCGCCGAAGTCCTCCGCGGCGGCAACCAGCGTCGCGGCAGGCCCGTGCCCGGACCAATCGCTGGCGATCAAGGTGACCGTCGAGCAGCCCACCTACAAGACGGGCGAGCAGCCGGTGTTCGGGATCGTCATCACCAACATCTCGGCGATGGCCTGCACCCGCGATATGGGTTCCGGTCTGCAACAGGTGTCGGTGCACACGCTCGACGGCCAGCGGCGCCTGTGGTCGAGCACCGACTGCTACCCGGACGGCCAGCCCGACGTCCGCACGATGAGCCGCGGCGAGCAGGCCGCGTTCACGGTGACCTGGTCGGGCACCACATCCCAGCCCAACTGCGCGGGCGAACGCGTCCAAGTCCCACCGGGTGCGTACAGCGTTGTCGCGCAATTGGGTTCGGTACGCAGCATGGCCGAGCCGTTCAACATCGCTTGAGAGGGTAGGTCAGCTGGCGGCCTCCTCAGGGGCGGCGCGTAGTTTGCGCAGGCCCGCTATGCGGATGGCGGAGCGGAGGTCGGTGACCTCGTGAATCTTCATGGTGCTTTTCACCGGGGCGAGGCCGGGGGGTACCAGGGCGGTGGTGAAGCCGAGGCGTTCGGCTTCGGCCAGTCTGCGGTTGAGGCCGGTTACCTTGCGGACCTCACCGGCCAGTCCGACCTCACCGAGGATCACCCAGCCCGGGGGGATCGGGACGTCGGACTCGGCGCTGGCGATGGCGAGCGCGATGGCCAGGTCGGCGGACGGCTCGACCAGGCGCATGCCGCCGACCGTCGCGGCGTAGACGTCGCTCTTGCCGAGGAACACCCGGCCGCGGCTCTGCAGGACGGCCAGCACCATGGCGACCCGGTTGTAGTCCAGACCGCTCACCGCGCGGCGCGGCTGCGGAATCTCGGTCTTCACGGTCAGGCCCTGCACCTCGCCGACCAGCGGACGCTTGCCGTCCATCGAGACGGTCACCGCCGTGCCCGGCACGGAATCCGTTCGATGGTGCAGGAACAGGCCGGACGGGTCGTCGACACAGGCGATGCCGTCCTCGTGCAACTCGAAGCAGCCCACCTCGTCGGCGCTGCCGAAGCGGTTCTTGATGCCGCGCACCATGCGCAGCGTGGAGTTCTTGTCGCCTTCGAACTGGAGCACGACGTCGACCAGGTGCTCGAGCGTGCGCGGGCCCGCGACGTTGCCGTCCTTGGTGACGTGCCCGACCAGCAGCACCGCGATCCCGCTCGCCTTGGCCAGCGAGGTCAGCGCGGCGGTCACCTCGCGCACCTGGGTGACGCCGCCGATCACGCCGTCCACCTCCGGGGCGAGCATGGTCTGCACCGAGTCGACCACCAGAAGCGTCGGCCGCACCTGCTCGACGTGTCCCAGCACGATCGACAGGTCCGATTCCGCCGCCAGATAGACCCGGTCGTGCACCGCGCCGGTGCGATCGGCCCGCAGCCGGACCTGCCCCGCCGACTCCTCGGCGGTGACGTACAGCGACTTCTCGTCGCGCTGAGCCGCCCAGCGATGCGCCACCTCGAGCAGCAGCGTCGACTTGCCCACCCCCGGCTCGCCGGACAGCAACACCACCGATCCCGGCACCACCCCGCCGCCGAGCACGCGGTCCAACTCGGTGACGCCCGTCGGCCGCGCTCTGGTGACCTTGGAATCGATCTGCGAAATCGGCGCGGCCGCGGTGCTCGGCAACATCGCC
The DNA here is from genome assembly GCF_053604885.1 of Nocardia sp. NPDC003999. Taxonomy (NCBI): domain Bacteria; kingdom Bacillati; phylum Actinomycetota; class Actinomycetes; order Mycobacteriales; family Nocardiaceae; genus Nocardia; species Nocardia sp. NPDC003999. Next base: position 696,841 of record NZ_JBSGIB010000002.1, on the reverse strand, counting down.
TTGCGCCCAGGAGACCCGACCGCACCTGCCGCGGCGACTACTTCGTCGACGGTGCCCCAAGCCCCGCATTCGGGGCACTTGCCCACCCATTTGGCGACTTCATGCGAACAGGCGGAGCAGCGGAAGGTCGGCTTGGTCTTTGCCACACCGGCACCATACGCACCAGGGCCGACAGTGTTTGATTTCCAGCGCCTGCGCCGCGAACACGCAGCGCCGCAGGCGCTGCGAATCAGACACAGCCTCAGTGACCGCCGGTGTGCTCGGCTTCGGCCGGGCCCGACTTGTCGGACTCGTGGCGCTCGGTGTGCTGGCCCGCGTCGACCGGGACCTGGACCTGGACGGTGCCGTTCTGCTTGAAGTTGAACGAGACGTTGTAGGTCAGGCCGGGGGCGATGTCCTTGGTCAGGCCGGTGATCTCGATCAGGATCGGGTTGGCCTCCGGGTCCTCGGCGGCGGCCGGGGAGCCGTGCGACTCGGCGGTGGTGGTCGGCGCGGCGGAGCGCGGCGCTGAGGTGGGCGCACCGGCGCTCGTGGTCGGCGCGGCGCTGGTGGTGGTCGACGCGGCCTCGCGCTTGACCGGCTGGCTCGCCGCGACGACGGTCTGCTGCGGGGCGAGTTCGACGACCGACTTGCCGGAGGCGGGGGTGATCTTGACGGTGCCGAGGTCGGTCGTGATGCTGGTCAGCTCGTCGGGGACGGACTCGCCGTTGTTGATGATGGACAGCGCGATGAGCGCCTTGCCGCCCTTGGCGTTGTTGTACGCGGTGCCCTCGGACGGGTACACGATGTGCACGTTGCGCAGCGCGATGCGGCCCACGTCGGCGTGGTTGCCGTTCACGGCGGCGACCTGTTCGGCGGTCTGCGCGATCTGGCCCGCGCCGCAGCCGGACAGCGCGATCGCCGCTCCGGCGGCGAGTGCGGCAACCGTCACCATGCGACGTCGCGCCCCCTTCGGGGCGGTCACAGCTTTCAGGGCAGTCACGGGTTGTCCCTCCATGTCGACCGGGCTCTGGCTCCGCGCGGGAGCGTAGTAACTAGGCAGCGTAGTAGTTCCCTCGAGAGCCCGGGCGCGGGGGCCGGGTCGAACTCGGGGTTCGGCCCGGGCGCATGCGACGGGGCCACGGGGGCGTCCGCGCCGACACCCGGCGTGTCGATAACGGTTCGATCGAACTTCGGAGGTTGCCACGAAGGTGCCGACGCGTGGGCGGCGAGCGGCGCCGACTCCAGCCGGGAGATAACCCGTTCTGGCACAACGTAATGCACACAGCCTGGCATCTGTCAAGCCCCACGGTTGCCTCGTTGTGGCCCTGACCTGCACAGTTGATCGCGCCGTTATCGAGTCGCATGTTAAACTGTGAACATCGAAAGGGGCACGGGACACATGATTTTTAAGGTCGGAGACACCGTCGTTTACCCCCACCACGGAGCGGCGCTGATCGAAGCAATCGAGACTCGCACCATAAAGGGTGAGCAAAAAGAGTATCTGGTCCTGAAGGTCGCCCAAGGCGATCTCACTGTTCGGGTTCCCGCGGAGAACGCCGAATACGTCGGCGTGCGTGACGTCGTGGGTCAGGAGGGTCTCGATCGGGTCTTCCAGGTGCTTCGCGCGCCGCATACGGAGGAGCCGACCAACTGGTCCCGCCGCTACAAGGCCAACCTCGAGAAGCTCGCTTCCGGCGATGTGAACAAGGTGGCCGAGGTCGTCCGCGATCTGTGGCGCCGGGAGCAGGACCGCGGCCTGTCCGCGGGTGAGAAGCGCATGCTCGCCAAGGCTCGGCAGATTCTTGTCGGTGAGCTCGCGCTGGCCGAAGGCACCGATGACGGCAAGGCTGAGACCCTGCTCGATGAGGTCCTCGCAGCGGCTTCCTGACCGTGAACACACCTGACAACGGTGTCCGTTCCACCGACGGACCCGTCGTTGCTCTGGTGCCTGCCGCCGGTCGTGGCGTGCGTCTGGGTGAATCCGCACCCAAGGCGTTCGTCCCGGTCGGCGGCACACCCATGGTCCGGCTCGCCGTCGAAGGCTTGATCGCCTCCGGCGCGGTCGAGCGGATCATCGTGATGGTTCCCGCCGAACTCGTCGACAGCGCCGTTGCCCTGCTGCCGCCCACGAATTCGGTCCAGGTGGTCGTCGGCGGCGCCGAACGCATCGACTCGGTGCGGGCGGGTATCGCCGCGGCGCCCGACGCCGCCTACTTTCTGGTGCACGACGCCGCCCGGGCGCTCACGCCGCCCGAGCTCATCGCCCGGGTCGCGGCGGAACTGCGGGCTGGCCGTCCCGCCGTGGTCCCCGGGCTCCCGGTGGCCGACACCATCAAGTCCGTCGACGCGGTCGGCGCGGTGACCGGCACGCCCGACCGCGCCCGGTTGCGCGCGATCCAGACGCCGCAGGGTTTCGCGGCCGACTTGCTGCGCTCCGCCTACGCGCCCGAGGGCATCCAGGCGACCGATGACGCGGGCCTGGTCGAGCGGCTGGGCGTCGCGGTCCACACCATTCCCGGCGATCCGCTCGCCTTCAAGATCACCACTCCACTCGACCTCCGGCTCGCCGACGCGGTGCTCGACGGCGCGGGCATCGGACGGGCGGTGACGCCGTGACCATGCGCGTCGGCATCGGCAGCGACGTCCATCCGATCGAAGCGGGCAGGCCCTGCTGGATGGCCGGTCTCCTGTTCGACGGCGACGACGGCTGCGCGGGCCACTCGGACGGCGACGTCGCCGCGCACGCCCTCTGCGACGCGCTGCTGTCCGCGGCGGGCCTCGGCGATGTCGGCGCGGTATTCGGCACCGGACGCCCCGAATGGGCGGGCGTCTCCGGCGCGGCCATGCTGAAGGAAGTGCGCCGCCTGCTGGACGAGGCGGGCTTCGAGGTGGTCAACGCCGCGGTGCAGGTGATCGGCAATCGCCCCAAGATCGGGCCTCGGCGCGCCGAGGCGCAACAGGTACTCGGCGAGCTGCTCGACGCCCCGGTCTCGGTGTCCGGCACCACCACCGACGGGCTCGGCCTGACCGGTCGCGGCGAGGGCGTCGCCGCCGTGGCGACGGCCTTGCTGCAAGCCTGTCGTTGATCCAGCTCCGACGGACCCGAGCCGGTCCGTGAACGACCTTATACACCAGCTAGGATCGACTGCCGTGACGCTGCGCCTCTTTGACACCGACACGCGGACCGTGCGCGATTTCGCGCCCTTGGTCCCCGGCCGTGCTTCGGTGTACCTCTGTGGCGCTACCGTGCAGGGCGAGCCGCACATCGGCCATGTGCGTAGCGGAGTCGCGTTCGACGTGCTGCGACGCTGGCTGCTCGCGCATGACATCGACGTCTTCTTCATCCGCAACGTCACCGATATCGAGGACAAGATCCTCACCAAGGCCGCCGAGGCGGGCAGGCCGTGGTGGGAGTGGGCTGCCACGCACGAGCGCGCCTTCGATCGCGCCTACGAACGGCTCGGTGTGCTGCCGCCGTCCGCGGAGCCCAGGGCCACCGGCCACATCACGCAGATGGTCGAGATGATGCAGCGGCTGATCGATCGCGGTCACGCCTACGCTTCGGAGGGCAACGTCTACTTCGACGTGGTCAGTTACCCCGATTACGGCAAGCTGTCCGGCCACAAGCTCGACGACGTGCATCAAGGCGAGAGCGCGGGCGAAGGCAAACGCGATCCGCGTGACTTCACCTTGTGGAAGGCGGCCAAGCCGGGCGAGCCGACCTGGCCGTCCCCGTGGGGCCCCGGCCGCCCCGGCTGGCACCTGGAGTGCTCCGCGATGGCCGAGTTCTATCTCGGTGCGGAATTCGACATCCATTGCGGCGGAATGGATCTGGTGTTCCCGCACCACGAGAACGAGATCGCCCAGTCGAAGGGCGCCGGTGACGGCTTCGCCAGGTACTGGCTGCACAACGGCTGGGTGACCATGGGCGGGGAGAAGATGTCCAAGTCGCTGGGCAACGTGCTCTCCGTGCCGAACGTGCTGAAGCAGGTGCGGGCCGTCGAACTGCGGTTCTACCTGGGCAGCGCGCACTACCGCTCGATGCTGGAGTACTCGGACAAGGCGCTGCACGACGCGGCGCAGTCCTATCAGCGCATCGAGGCGTTCGTGAACCGGGTGGTGGACCGGGCCGGTGAGATCCCGGTGGGCAAGTGGACCGACGCGTTCGCCGCCGCGCTCGACGACGATCTCGCGGTGCCGAAGGCGCTGGCGGAGATCCATCGCGCGGTGCACGAGGGCAACAAGGCGCTGGAGGTCGGCGCGATCGACTCCGCGCGCGACCTGGCGAGCCAGGTGCGTGCCATGCTCGCCATTCTCGGTGTCGACCCGCTCGATCCGCACTGGTACACACCGAGCGATTCCTCGGCCGCGCTGGGCGCGCTGGACGTGCTGGTGCGTGCGGAACTCGACCGCCGTCAGGAGGCGCGGGCCGCGAAGGACTGGGCGGCCGCCGACGCCGTGCGCGATCGTCTGCAGTCCGCGGGGATCGAGGTCACCGACACGGCCGGCGGTCCCGAATGGGCGCTCGGTGCGCCGCAACCCGGAAAGGCCAAGTGATGGCAGGCAATTCGCAGCGCCGCGGCGCGGTCCGCAAGAGCGGCAGCAAGAAGGGCGCCGTGGTCGGCTCCGGCGGCAAGCGCAGGCGCGGACTGGAGGGGCGTGGCGCCACCCCGCCCGCCGAGATGCGCACCAAGCATCCTGCCGCCAAGCGCGCGGCCGCGAAAACCAAAGCCGCGCAGGGCCGTCCGTCCGCTCGTGGCGCGGCGGCACGGCCCGCCGGACGCAAGACCGAGGACGGGCCGGAGTTGGTGCTCGGGCGCAACCCGGTGGTCGAGTGCTTGCGTGCCGGCGTGCCCGCGACGGCACTGTACGTCGCGGTCGGCACCGAGAACGACGACCGGCTGACCGAGAGCGTGCGGCTGGCCGCCGACACCGGTATCTCCATCCTGGAGGTGCCGCGCACCGACTTGGATCGGTTGAGCGCCAACGGTTTGCACCAGGGTGTCGCGCTCCAAGTGCCGCCGTATCGCTACGCCCACCCGGACGATCTGCTCGACCGGGTGCGCAACGCCGCCGAGCCCGCGTTGCTGGTGGCGCTGGACAACATCTCCGATCCGCGCAATCTGGGCGCGGTGGTGCGTTCCGTGGCGGCTTTCGGTGGCCACGGCGTCCTGATCCCGCAGCGACGCAGCGCGAGCGTCACCGCGGTGGCCTGGCGCACCAGCGCGGGCGCCGCCGCTCGGCTTCCGGTCGCCCGCGCGACCAATCTCACTCGCACGCTGAAGGATTGGGCGGCTCAGGGCGTTCAGGTCGTCGGCTTGGACGCCGGTGGCGATACCACGCTGGACGATTTCGACGGTCGCGAGCCGACCGTGATCGTGGTCGGCTCGGAGGGCAAAGGACTGTCCCGCCTGGTGCGGGAGTCCTGTGACTCGATCTTGTCGATTCCGATGGCGGGCCCGGTGGAATCGTTGAACGCGTCGGTCGCCGCCGGTGTGGTGCTGTCCGAAGTCGCCCGCCAACGCCGCGCCTGAGCACGTTCCCGTGCTGGACTCCCGTTGCCCGGCTCCGGGTGTCCCACGTCGCACTGGCACGCTCCGAGCTGCGGACGGCTCGTAGTTCGCGACGAAAAACGCAGCGCAACAACTGATCTAGCCAGAACATGGGTAGCTCACCGGGCACGCCCAGAACCCGAGTACCACTGAACGCAGGACCTGCCCCCGAATCTCGCGGCTCCCGATCCATACGGCCTAAAAACCCGGAGACGCCGAGGAGCCCAGTAGAATTCGGCTGGTGGTGATACCCAATCAGCCCATTGGCGCGCCGGTCGAGCATCCGAATGCGACGGCGGTGTTGTTTCTCGGCGCGGCGAGCGTCCTCTGCTGCGGAGTGCTGGGGCCGGTGGCGTGGGCGCTGGGACGGCGCGCGCTCGACCAGATCGAGGAATCCGGCGGCGCGTACGGTGGTCGCGCTCAGGTGCTGGTCGGCTACGTCCTCGGCGTCATCGGCACCGTCCTGATGATCGTCTTCGCGCTGCTGTTCCTGTTCATCGTGCTCGGCGGTAATGCTTGAGCGGCGCTGACCGAGTCCCGCGTGGGGCGGAGGGGCGCTACCGCCGGCGGTGACATTCCGCGGCATCGCACTCAGCCGGGCGAGCCGCCTAGTCCAGACTGGGCCGTTCGCGCCCGGCGGTGTCCCAGGCGGGCCATTCCGTGCTGACGCTGCCCGACCAGCTGGGCTGCCTGCGATCCCGGAACGCGGCCATGGCCTCGCCGCCGTCGATGCTCTTGGTCGCGTGCTGGTTGAGATCGGTTTCCAGTTGACCGACCATGGCCGGGTTCATCCCGAGCCCCTCCCAGAGCAGCCGCTTGGACAGTGCCACCGGTAGTGGCGCCGAGCCGTTCGCGATGTCGTGCGCGACGGCCAGCGCCGTCGGTAGCACCTCGCCCGCGGGCAGCGAGCTGTTGGCCACGCCCATCGCCTTCGCCTCGTCGCCGTCGAAGGTGCGCCCCGTCAGCATGATGTCGGCGGCGTTGGCCATGCCGACCAGCCTGGGTAGCGTCCAGTGGGCGTAGCCGTCGGCCAGCACGCCGCGGCGGACCTGATTCAGCCCGTACACCGCGTCGCGTGCCATGTACCGCAGATCGCACTGCAAGGCCAGGGCCAAGCCGATGCCGACCGCGTGGCCGTTGACGGCCGCGATCACCGGTTTGCGCACCCGCCACGGCGGCGGATCGATGGTGGCGCTGACCTCGCCCACCCGATTGGACAGGTCCGCGCCCGCGCAGAACGCGGGCGGGGTGCCGGTGATGATCACGGCACGGATGGCGTCTTCCGAATCGCAGCGCTGCAACGCGGCGCCCAACTCGGCGGCCATCGTGGGGGTGAAGGCATTCTGCTGGGCGGGCCGGTTGAGCGTGAGCACGGCGACGCCCCGGGAGACGTCGACGTGCAGTTCCGAACTCATGCCACAGGATGTTAGCCGACGCGCGCGCAGCTGACCCGGGGCCGAAAGTCCTCGGCTATCCGCGCAGCACCTTGCGCCCGATGGCGTACTTGTGCACCTCGGTGGGCCCGTCGTAGAGGCGGAAGGCGCGCATGTCCCGGAAGATCATCTCGACGACTGTCTCGTCGCTGATGCCGATGCCGCCGAGCACCTGCACGCAGCGGTCGGCGACCTTGAACAACTCCTCGGACACGAACGATTTGGCGATCGAACTCTCGTGCCGTGCCTTCTCGCCGTTGTCCATCAGCCAGCACGCGTGCCAGATGGTCAGCCTGCACTGGTGCAGGGCGATCTCGTTGTCGGCGAGCATGAACGACACGCCCTCGTGTTCGCCGATCGGCTTGCCGAACGCGGTGCGGGTGCGCGCGTGCTCTACGGCGATGCTCTGGGCGCGTTCGGCCGCGCCGAGCCACCGCATGCAATGGGTCAGGCGGGCCGGGGCGAGCCGGAGCTGGGCGTAGCGCAGCGCCTGGCCCGCCTCGCCGAGCAGCGCTTCCCTGGGCAGAGTCAGGTTGTCGAAGCGGACCACACCGTGCCCGGCGACGTAGTTGCGGTCCATCGTGTTCATCGTGCGTTCGATGACGATGCCGGGTTCCGCGCCGTCGGCCAGGAACAGCGTTGGGCCCTCGGGCAGATGCGGGTTGGCGGCGAGGCGGGCCATGATGATCCAGGTCTTCGCGCCGTTCGCCCCGGTGATCAGCCATTTGCGGCCGTTGATGGTGAAGTTCTCGCCGTCGAAGGCGGCGCTGGTGGCCAGCTGGGCCGGGTCGGAGCCGGCCCCGTCGGGCTCGGTCATGGCGAAGACCGAACGCTGGTGTCCCGCGACCACGGGGGCCAGGTAACGCTGGACCTGGCCGGGATCGGCCACCTTGGACAGCAGGAACATGTTGCCCTCGTCGGGCGCCGCGCAGTTCATCGCGACCGGGCCGAGCGTGGACCAGCCCGCCGCCTCGTAGATCACCGCCTGCTCGATGTGGGTCAGTCCGCGTCCGCCGAGCGAATCGGGCGCCTGCACGGTGAGCAGCTTCTCGGCGCGGGCGAGTTCGACGAGTTCCTGCCGCAGCTCGTCGGTCGGCCCGTGCGCGGTCAGGCGCGGGTCGCGCTCGTAGGGGACGATCTTGTCGATGACGAAGCGGCGCACTCGGTCGCGTTCGGCGGCGAGGTCGGCGGGAATCGCGAAGTCGATCATCGTTGGTCACCATTCGTTCGGGGGCGCGATGAGTCGAGCATACGAAAGCATTCGCCAACGACTGAAGGCGGCTGCCATCAAGTTGGTCCGGTTTCCGAGCTAGGCGCTGATCAGCACTGATAGCCGCTGGACTGGCGGTCGCGGCACCGCTCGGCGTTGCGCTCGCCATGAGGTCACCGCCATCACCCGGACGTCGATCGCGAGAACTTCTCGACATGCCGGTGCGGCGTCAGTAGACCGGCGCACGACGCCTTCAGCGGGCGTGCGCGAGTCTGCGGTCACGGGTGCCGAGCAGGCGGCAGGCCAGGTAGATCAGGAACGAGATCGTGGTGACGAAGGTCGAGACGGGGACGCCAGGCGCGAGCGACAGCAGGATGCCGCCAACGGCGGCGATCTCAGCGAACACCACGGCGAGCACGGTCGCTCGAACCGGGTCCGCGGTGAGCTGGGCGGCCGCGGCGGCCGGGGTGATCAGCAGGGCGAGGACCAGCAGCGCGCCGACGATCTGCACCCCGAACGCCGCCGTGATGCCCAGCAGGACCGCGAACACGATGGACAGCGCCCGCACCGGGACACCGCGCGCCACGGCCACTTCCGGGTCGGAACTGGCGAACAGTAGCGGCCGGTAGACGAAGGCCAGCACCGCGATCACTCCGGCGGTGCAGACGGCGAGCAGGCCGAGCCCGTTGTTGCCGACGCTGACCACTTGGCCGGTCAGCAGGGAGAATTTCGATCCCGCGCGATCGGGGCCCAACCACAGGAACAGCACCGAGAGTCCGAGCCCGAACGAGAGCACCACGGCGATCACCGAATCGCGTTCCCGCGCCCGCGCGCCGAGCAGGCCGAACAACACCGCCGCGACCACCGACCCCGCGATGGCCCCCAGACCGACGCCGACACCGGCCAGCAGCGCGGCGGCGGCTCCGGTCAACGAAAGCTCGCTGGTGCCGTGCACTGCGAACGACATCTGCCTGCTGATGATCAGCGGACCGATCACGCCGGACAGCAGCCCCAGCAGGGCCGCCGCGAGCAGCGCCTGCTGGACGAAACCGTAGGACAGCAGGTTCGCCGTGGTGCCGAAGTCGAGCATCTTGCCGAGGACGCTGGAGAGCTTGTCGGTCACGAACGCACTCCGCTCTGCTCGGGATCCGCCGTCGGACGGTCGCCGTCGCCTTGGATACGCTCCGCCGAAGCGTGGGCCGCCGTCGAACCGTTGCCGTGGATCGGGTGTCCGGACGCCACGTCGCCCGTTGCCGCGTTGCCGTTCGCCGGGCTGGGCGATGTGTCGACCGCGGATGCCAGGTTGCTCGATGTCGGTTCGGTCATCGGCGCACTGCTCACCGCCGGTTCGTTGGTCTTCGGGTCGATCGGCGTCGAGCCACCACTCGTCACATCGATGGTCGAGGGTGGGCCCGAGTTCGGGCGCACGGCGGTCGTCGGGACTGCCGGTGTTCGTTCGGCCGGAGCGGTGCCGCGGGTCGCCGCGTGGCCGGCTCGTGTGCCGGTTCCCGTGTCGGTCGAGGTAGCGGCGACGCGTGCCTCGTCGGTGGTCGGCGATCGGCCTGAAGTCGGGGCGGCGGTCGTCGGGACTGCCGGTGTTCGTTCGGCCGGGGCGCTGCCGTTGATTGCCGAGCGGCTGGTTCGTGTGCCGGTTTCCGTGTCGGTCGAGGTAGCGGCGACGGCGGCATGCGCTGAGGTCGGTGCTGAGGGGACCGGCTCTTCGACGGATCCCGTGGTCGAGGTGGCGTCATCGTCCGGTGCGGGGCTTCCGGCGGAATCGCCGTGGGCGAACTCGTCGCCGGCCGGGCCGTGGCAGTGGCCGCCCGCGGTGCCGAGCGCGTCCATGGTGTCGCCGGTGCCGACGACCACCAGACGCCCGCGTACCCGTAGTACGTCCACCTGGGTGCGGTACAACTCCGACAGCACCGCCGAGGTCATCACCTCTTCCGGCGTCCCGATCCGGAACCTGCCGTCGACCAGGTACAGCACCCGGTCCACCAGGGGCAGGATCGGGTTGATCTCGTGCGTCACGAAGAGCACCGCGGTGTCGTGAGTGCGCCTGCGGCGATCGATGAGCTCGGCGACCAGTCGCTGATTCGCCAGGTCGAGGCTGAGCAACGGTTCGTCGCACAGCAGCACCTTCGGATCGCCGACCAGCGCCTGCGCCACCCGCAGTCGCTGCTGTTCGCCGCCGGACATGGATTCCAGTGGCGCGTGGGCGAATCGCTCGGCGCCCACGTCGGCGATGGCCGCGGCCACCTTCCGCCTGCGTTCGGCGCGGGAGCGCAGCCCGAGCCCCCAGCGATGCCCGTCGACGCCGAGGCCGACGAGATCGACGCCGCGCAACTGCACCCCGGCGTCGATCGTCTTCTGTTGCGGTATGTAGCCGATGTCGTGATTGCCGGTGCGCGCGGGAGAGCCCGCGATCCGAGCCGCGCCCGAACTCAGGCCGACCTGACCCAACAGCACCTTCAGCAGCGAGGTCTTGCCCGAACCGTTCGGCCCGAGGACCGCGACGAATTCACCCGGCGCGACAGTGAGATCCAGCCCCTCCCAAAGGGTTCGGTCTCCGAACGACAAGCGGGCGGCCTCCAGTCGCACCGCGGCCGATTCGCCGATGGTCGAGCGCCGTTCCACCTCGTCGGCGTGTGCGGTCAGCGCGGCTCCCTTGTTCATCTGCTCAGCCCAGCGCGGCGGCGAGCGCCTGCGCGTTCTTCGTCTGCCACTGAATGTAATCCACGCCGTCGGGCAGGGTCTCGGTCACCTCGACGACGGCGACGCCCGCGCTCCGCGCGGTCGCGCGCAGGTCTTTGGTGATCTTGTCCTCGGTCTGCACGTTGTAGATCAGGGCGCGGACCCGCTTGCCGGTGAGCAGGTCCTGCGTCGCCGCGACGGCCGCGGGGGCCGGGTCGGTCTCCTGCTCGATGGCTTCCTGGAACTCGTGCGGGGTCCGGTCGTCGGCTCCGGTGGCGACCAGGAGATAGTGCGCGAGGGGCTCGGTCTGCAGCACCGGCGTTTTCGGATGCTCGGCGGCGAGTGCGCCGGTGATGGCGGTAACCGCGGCGAGCCGGTTCTTGAACGTCGTCGCGCGCTCGGCGTAGGCCGCGGCCTTGCCCGGGTCCAGTTCGCCGAGTTGGGCGGCGATCCGGTCGGCGACCACGTCGACGGTGCGCACGTCGTACCAGACGTGCTCGTTGTCGTCGCTCTGATCGGCCCGCAGGGCGAACGCGTCCACGGTGCGCTTGTTCGTGCCCGCCACCGCCTTCTCGGCGAACCGGTCGTAGCCGCCGCCGTTGTAGACCACGAGGTCGGCATCGCTGAGCGCCGCCGACTCGACCGCGGAGGTCTCGTGCGAGTGCGGGTCGGCGGACGGATCGGTGATCAGCGACCGGACGGCGGCGTCGGGGCCCGCGACGGCGGCGGCGATATCGCCCCAGACGTCGGTGGAGGCGACGACGGTCGGGCGTCCGTCGTCGTTGGAGCCGCCGCAGGCGGTCAGCGTCAGGGCGGAGACGACTCCCACGGCGATACCTGCGCAACTGATGGCGAATCGGGTTCTCACGTGGGGTACTCCTGGCCGTGCTCTAGATCATAATGGAAATCGTTCCCGTTAACTCTAGCAGGGGCCGTCAAGCGTTCGGATGCGACGCCCACCTGGAAACCGAATGCGAAGGGCCCGTGAACGATTCCTCGTTCGCGGGCCCTCGGCTCCTACGTGGTCAGACCAGCGCGGCCTCCACCGGCTGCCCCAGCAGCTGCGCGCAGCGCAACAGGCCCAGATGGCTGTACGCCTGCGGATGGTTGCCGAGCGACCGTTCGGCCACCGGGTCGTATTCCTCGCTGAGCAGCCCGGTCGGGCCCGCCACGTCGACCAGCTGGGCGAACAGCGCCTCGGCGTCGGAGCGCTTGCCGATCAGCAGGTACGCCTCGACCAGCCAGGCCGCGCACAGGTGGAATCCGCCCTCGCCGCCGGGCAGGCCGTCGTCGTGGTGGTAGCGGTATACCGTCGAGCCGCTGCGCAGCTCGGCCTCGGTCGCCACGACCGTCGCCGCGAAGCGCGGGTCGGACGGGTCGATCAGGCCGCTCAGCCCGATGTGCAGCGTCGCCGCGTCCAGGTCGGTGCCGTCGTACGCCGCGGTGTAGGACTGCACCTCGTCGTTCCAGCCCTTGGCCTTCACCTCGTCGGCGATGGTGTCGCGCAGCACCGGCCAGGCCGGATCGGCCTCGCGATCGAACTTCTGCGCCAGGGTGAGCGCCCGGTCGACGGTCAGCCAGCCCATCACCTTCGAGTACACGTGGTGGCGGGGGTTGCCGCGGATCTCCCAGATGCCGTGGTCGGGCTCTTGCCAGCGCCGCTGCACCGCCGAGACCATGGCGCACACCAGCTCCCAGTCGGCGTCGGGCAGCACGTTCGCCGGATCGGTGACGCCGCGCAGCTCCCTGGCGTGCGCCAGGGTGGCGATGAGGTCCACGATCGGACCGAAGACGTCCAGCTGAACCTGCATGTTGGCCGCGTTGCCGACGCGCACCGGGCGGGAGCCGGCGTAGCCGGGTAGCTGGTCGATCGAGGCCTCCGGCGGCAGCGTCTCGCCGTACAGCGTGTACAGCGGGTGCAGCCGCTCGGGGCCGGGCAAGGTCTCCAGCACGCGGTGCACCCAGCCCAGGTAGTCCTCCGCCTCGGCGAGCGAGCCGAGCGAGACCAGCGACTGCGCGGTCAGCGCCGCGTCGCGCAGCCAGCAGTAGCGGTAGTCCCAGTTGCGCACGCCGCCGATGTCCTCGGGCAGCGAGGTGGTGGCGGCCGCGAGGATCGAGCCGGACGGCGCGTGCACCAGGCCGCGCAGGGTCAGCGCCGAGCGCTTCATCAGGTCGGGCTTGAGCGGCGGCAGTGTGAGCGTCCCCGCCCAATCCGACCAGTACCGCTGCGCCTCCCGCCGCCGCTCCGCCTCACTGGCCGGGGCGGGATCGAGATCGGCGGTGCCGCAGCGCAGTTCGAGCACGACCGGCCCCTTGGACGGATCCACGACGGCCCGTGCCGACTCGTGGGTACCGTCCGAGACGATCTCCCACCGCACGCCGGGTGAACGCAGCACGATCGGGTCGTTGGTGCCGTACACCCGCAGCCCGCCCTCCTGCGCCTCGAGGTTCACCGGCACCTGGCCGAACTCCGGGCGGGGGGCGAAGGTGACCACGGCCTTCGCGTCGCCGGTGATCACCCGGGTGAGGTCGGTGCGGGTCGGGGCTACGTCGTGCGGCAGGTAGTCCGTGACTTGCAGTTTGGCCCAACGGGTTTCGACGGTCATCGTGCCGTCGACGTAACGCTGCGACAGCGGCAGGCCCGGCCGCTCCGGCTCGATGGTGAAGTGGCCGCCCTGCGGGCCGCCGAGCAGGTGGGCGAACACCGCGGCCGAATCGGGCTCGGGGTGGCAGAACCAGGTCACCGTGGCGTCCGGGGTGAGCAGCGCGACCGAGCGCGGGCTGGCCAGCATGGTCAGCCGCTCGATGCGCGGCGCGCTCGCGCCCGCCAGCCAGGTCCGGCGCTCCTCCAGCAGGTAGGCCAGCGCGCACGCCACGGCCTCGGTGCTGTCCACCCGGAACTTGGCCAGGCTCTCGCCGTCGCCGACCTTGATGCCGACGTCCGGGCCGGACAGCACGCGGAACGCCTTCTCGTCGGTGACGTCGTCACCGAAGAACACCGCGGCCGAGGCCCCCGCCTGATGCCGAACGGTGTCCAGTGCGGTGCCCTTGTCGGTCTGCACCACGGCCAGTTCGATGACCGCCTTGCCCTCGGTGACCTGCACGCCGAACCAGCACGCCGGACCGAGCCGGACCTGCGACAGCGCGCGATGACCGATCTCCGGGCTGGCGTTGCGCACGTGCAACGCGACACTGGCCGGTTTGATCTCGACGGTGACGCCGGGGTTGTCCGCGGCGACCTGATTCAGGGCCGTCTGCACCTCTTGGAGCAGATGCTTGGCGTCGTTGTCGATCGCGTGCACGAAGCCCACGTCGAATTCCGAGCCGTGGCTGCCGATCAGTTGCACCTCGACCGGAAGGCGGGACAGCGCCGCGAGATCTCGCAGCGCGCGGCCGGAGATCACGGCGGCAGTGGTCCCGGTCAGGCCGGCGAGGGCTCGTAACGCGCTCACCGATTCCCGATGGGGAAAGGCTTTGGTCGGGTCGGACACGATGGGCGCGAGTGTCCCGTCGTAGTCCGATGCGACCAACAGCCGTGGCACGCGCGCGACCGTCGACAGTGCACGGCGAAGTTCCAGTGGCAGATCCTGTGCGCTCACGCATCCAACCTAGTGATCGGAGGAGTTTTTTCAGGGGGCGGGCAAAACAATACTGTGTTGAATTTGCCGCACAGAAGCGCGCCGGTTCGCGTGCGCACGATAACGCACACCTGAACCGGTGTCCGGTAGATCTGCCCAGCTAACGGCAACGGGATCCGAGCGGGTGAGCTTCGTCGCAGCACAACGAGCTATTCGGGCCCGGTGGGGTGACCGGGCGCTGATTCGCTCGCTGTGTGCTGAGAGATCCCGCTAGAGCTTACTGGTTGCGTTCGCCCAGGAGGAGGTCGACGGTCAGTTCCAGTCGTTCGGTCACGTCGGTGGCCGAGGCGCGCCGGGTCAGCCAGGCGACCAGATTCGACAGCCACACGTCGCTGATCACCCGCGCGATGGCCAGCTGGCGTTCGGTGGGCTCGCCGTCGTTCATCGCGCGGGCGAAGACGCGGTCCATCACCTTGCCGACCCGGTCCACCTCGGCGGCGGCCGAGGCGTCGGCGAACATGAACGCGCGGGTCATGGCCTCGGTGAGCAGCGGGTCGCGCTGCATCATCCGGGTGATCTGAGTGAGCAGCAGGTGCATGCGCTCCTGTGGGGACTGCCCGGCAAGCGGCTTGCGTTTGCCCTCGATCTGCTCGAACTCGCGCGACAGCGCCGAGACCAGCAGGTGCACCTTCGACGGGAAGTAGCGGTACAGCGTGCCGACCGCGACATCGGCGCGCTCGGCCACCGCGCGCATCTGCACCGCGTCGTAACCGCCCTTGGACGCGAGCGCCAAGGTCGCGTCCAGGATCCGCTTGCGCCGCTCGCGCTGCGCCGCCGAGCTCAGCTCGTCCTCGCTGAGCGTGGTGACCGTGGCGGCGGGCCGTCCCGCGCTCGGGTCGGCTGGCTGCGATCGGGACGGACTGGCCATTGATGAAAGTCCTTTCCGGAAACGTCGTTTCGTCGGCTGCGTGCGCGGTGTGGCCGCGGCGGTCTCTTGACTTCCGCCCGGCTAGGATATTAGAACATGTTCTAGGTGTGGGAGTCACGCCGGAAAGGCGGTATGGAGTGTGACCATCGCCACCACTGACGAGCATAAAGCCGTTCAGGAGTCGATGCGCGGATGGGCCGCTTCGGTCCGTCCGATTGCAACAATGCGGGCCGGCGCGGCCGACTTCTGGCGCGCCTACTGGCCCGCGCTGGCCGAGATCGGGATCTTCCGGGTCGCGGTGGCCGAGGACGCGGGAGGTGCGGGCGGGTCGGTCTCCGATCTGGCCGTGCTGGTGGAACAGGCGGCGCACGATCTCGTCGGCGGCCCGGTACTCGCGACGGCTCTGGCCAATCTGATCACCGCCGGACAGCTCGACGAGGACCTGCCGTGCGGTGTGGCGCTCGACTTCGTCGTCGGTTCGACGGTGAGCGTACCCGTCGCGAGCGACGGCGTGTTGCTCACGGGTACCTGGGATTCCGTCGTCGGCGCCGCCCCAGGCACCGCCGTGCTGCTGCCGATCGACCAACCGCAAGGACAGCGGTGGTGCCTGGTCGCGCCCGACGCCGAGGGCCTGCGGGTGGAAGCGCTCGCGCCGCTGGATCCGAGCACGCCGCTGGCGCGGGTGCACTGCGCCGACCTGCGCGTGCCCGCCGAACGCGTATTCGTCGCGCCGCACGCGGCAGGGGACCTGCTCGTCGCGCTGGTCACCGCCGAACTGTCCGGCCTCGCGGGCTGGTGCCTCGAGACCGCGGTCGAGTACGCGAAGGTGCGCGAGCAGTTCGGCCGCAAGATCGGTTCGTTCCAAGCGGTCAAGCACATCTGCGCCTGGATGCTGTGCCGCGCCGAACTCATCCGCGCCGCCGCGGCCGACGTCGCGGCGGCCGTGGACGACGGCGGAGCCGAACTGCCGATCGCGGCCGCCATCGCGGCCGCCATCGCCTTGGACGCCGCGGTGGAGACCGCGAAGGACTGTATTCAGGTGCTCGGTGGCATCGGCTTCACCTGGGAGCACGACGCGCACCTGTATCTGCGGCGGGCCACGGCCTTGCGCCAACTGCTCGGCGGTTCGGCGCACTGGCGGGCGCGGGTCACCGAACTGACCCGAAGGGGCCTGCGGCGCACCACCGGGGCCGATCGGGTCTTCGCCGAGGAAGGCGTGGCCGCTGTGGACGGCGACAGCGCGCACGAACTCGCCGCCGAGGTCGCGCGGATCGCGGCGCTGCCCGCCGACCGGCAGCGTGCCGCGCTGGTGGACGCGGGCCTGGTCATGCCGCACTGGCCGCGGCCATACGGACGCGCCGCGGACCCGATGACCGGCCTGGTCATCTCCGAGGAGCTGCGCCGTGCCGGACTCACCGCGCCGGACCTGGCCATCGGCGGCTGGGCGATCCCCACGCTGTTGCAGCACGGGACGCCGGAACAGATCGAGCGCTTCGCCTGGCCGACCTTGCGCGGCGAAGTGGTCTGGTGCCAGCTGTTCAGCGAACCAGAGGCGGGTTCCGACCTGGCGGCGTTGCGCACCACCGCGAAAAAGACCGACGGCGGCTGGGTGCTGCGCGGGCAAAAGGTGTGGACATCGCTGGGCGACAAGGCGAACTGGGCGATCTGCCTGGCGCGCACCGATCCCGACGCGCCCAAACACCGCGGCATCACGTACTTCTTGGTCGATATGCACAGCGCCGGGCTCGAGGTGCGCCCGCTGGTGCAGATCACCGGAGAGGCGCGTTTCAGCGAGGTTTTCCTCGACGACGTGTTCGTGCCGGACGATTGCGTGGTCGGCGCGCTGAACAACGGATGGAAGATCGCCCGTTCCACGCTGTCGACGGAGCGAGTTGCCATGGGTGGCAACGGCATCGGCCCGGTACTCGAAGAGCTGATCGCGAAATCGCCCGCCACCGGCCCCGGCACCGAGCTGGTGAACGACCGGCTCGGTGGATTCGTGGCCGAGGCGATCGCGGGCCTGCTGCTCGAGCAACGCGCCGCGGTGAAGATGCTCGCGGGCGGTGACCCCGGCGCGCAGAGCAGCGTGCGCAAGCTGGTCGGCGTGCGCCACCGCCAAGCGGTAGCGGAATTCGCCGCGGAGGCGGCGGGCCCGCTCGGCGCGCAGGACTCCGAGGTGACCAAGGAGTTCCTGCTCACGCGTTGCCTGTCGATCGCGGGCGGAACCGAGCAGATCCTGCTCACCGTGGCCGCCGAGCGGATTCTGGGGCTGCCTCGTGACGCGGACAGCTAGCCCTACAGCCAACCGGGAGACAAGCGTGGACTTCACCAGGGACGAGGGCCAGGACGCGGTGGCCGAGGTCGTCGTGAGCTTGCTGGAGCGCGAACCGGCGCGCGACATGCGATTGTGGCCGAAGCTGGCCGACTCCGGCCTGCTCGTCGTCGCGTTGCCGGAACGGTTCGGCGGCGATGGGATGGGGCTGCTCGAGGTGTCGGCGCTGCTCACCGAACTGGCCACCGACGCGGTGGCGGTGCCGGCGCTGTCGACGCTGGGGTTGGGCGTGCTGCCGCTGGTGGCCTGCGCGCCGGAGCGCGTGCAGTCGCTCGTGCTGCCGGGGGTCGCCGAGGGCGCGGTGCTCACCGCGGCGCTGAGCGAACCGGGGGCGCCGTTCGTCCGCGAGCCGGAGACCACCGCCGTCGTCAGCGGCGACACGGTGCGCATCACCGGGCACAAGGTGGCGGTGCCGTACGCGGAGGAGGCGAGCTGGCTGCTCGTGCCGACCGACGCCGGCATCGCCGTGGTGGACGCGCAGGCCGTCGGCCTGACCCGCACGCCGACGCCGGTCTCCGGCGGCATTCCCGAGTACACGGTCCGGCTGGACCAGGTGCAGATTCCGGCCGACCAGCTGTGGCCGGTCGGTCTCGCCGATCTGCACCGGCTGGCGCTCGCCTCGATCGGATCGGTGGCCGACGGATTGCTCAAAGGCGCGATCACGCTCACCGCCGAGCATCTGCGCACCCGGCATCAGTTCGGCAGGCCGCTGGCCGAGTTCCAGGCGGTGGCCCAGCAGATCGCGGACCTGTACGTCGTCTCGCGGACCCTGCACGTGGCCGCGGTCTCGGCGAACTGGGCGCTGGCGCAGCCCGACGCGAGCCGGGAGCATCACGAGCGCACCGACGACGACCTGGAGATCCTCGCCTACACCGTCGCCGCGGAACTTCCCGCGGCCATGCAGAAGTGCCATCACCTGCACGGCGGCCTCGGCGTGGACGTGACCCACCCGATGCATCGCTACTACTCACAAGCCAAGGACATCGCTCGCTGGCTCGGCGGCGCGTCGTTCCGGCTCGACCGATTGGGGGCGAGATGTTCATCGACCTGACCACCGAGCAACGCGGGCTGCGCGACGAATTGCGTGCCTACTTCGCCGATCTCGTGACTCCCGAGGAGGAGGCCGAGATGGCGGTGAACCGGCACGGTGACGCCTATCGCGCCGTGGTGCGCCGGATGGGCCGCGACGGCTGGCTCGGCGTCGGCTGGCCCAAGGAATACGGCGGCCAAGGCTTCGGGCCGGTCGAGCAGCAGATCTTCTTCAACGAGGCGGTCCGGGCCGACGTCCCGCTCCCGCTGGTGACGCTGCTGACCGTCGGACCGACTTTGCAGCAGTTCGGCACCGAGGAACAGAAGCGGCGGTTCTTGCCCGGAATCCTCTCCGGCGACGTCCATTTCGCGATCGGCTACTCCGAGCCGGACGCGGGCACCGACCTCGCCTCGCTGCGCACCTCGGCGGTGCGTGACGAGTCCGGGGACTGGATCGTCAACGGGCAGAAGATCTTCACCACGGGCGCGCACGAGGCCGACTTCGTCTGGCTGGCCTGCCGCACCGGCTCGACCGAGTCGCGCCACCGCGGCATCACGATCCTGATCGTGGACACCACCGACCCCGGCTACTCGTGGACGCCGATCATCACCTGCGACGGCGCTCACCACACCAACGCGACCTATTTCGACAACGTGCGCGTCCCGGCGAACATGCTGGTCGGCGAGGAGAACCGGGGCTGGAAGCTGATCACGACGCAGCTCAACCACGAGCGGGTGAGCCTGGGGCCGTCCGGCAAGATCGAGCAGCTCTACGACCGGGTGCGCGACTGGGCGCAACCGCGCGGCGTGCTCGCCGAACTCGACGTGCGCAGGGCGCTGGGCCGCATCCACGCCATGGTCCGGTTGAACGAACTGCTGAATTGGCAGGTCGCCGCGACTGTGGACGGCGACCAGGCGCAAGTGATCGCCGACGCGTCCGCGACCAAGGTCTACTCCACCGAATCGCTCCAGGAGGCGGGCAGGCTCGCCGAGGAGATCGTCGGCCGCTACGGCGACCCGGCCGACCCGGCCACCGGCGAGCTGCTGACCTGGCTGGACCGCAGGACCAAGCAGAACCTCGTGGTCACCTTCGGCGGTGGCGTCAACGAGGTGATGCGCGAACTGGTCGCCTCGTCCGGTCTGCGGTTGCCGCGAGTACCCCGATAACGAGTGAAGGAGCCGCGCGTGCCGGAAACCACTACTCCGGAAGCGATCGTCGCCGCAGCCGAGGCCATCAAGGCGGCGGGTGCGAGCGCGCCCCGTTTCGGGCGCGATCCGGTGAACCAGCCGATGATCAACAACTGGGTCGAGGCGCTCGGCGACGCCAATCCGATCTATGTCGACGAGGAGGCGGCGCGCGCGGCGGGACATCCAGGCATCGTCGCGCCGCCCGCCATGGCCCAGGTGTGGACCATGTTCGGGCTCAACGGTTCTCGTCCCGCAGACGACCCGATGGGGTCGGCCACGGAACTGCTCGACGCCGCGGGTTACACCTCCGTGGTCGCCACGGATTGTCAGCAGACCTACCACCGCTACCTCGCGGTCGGCGAACAGGTCTCGGTCACCAGTACGCTGTCGGACATCCGCGGCCCGAAGCGCACCGCGCTGGGTGAGGGATGGTTCGTCACCTTCCAGACCACCTGGCGGGTCGGCGACGAGGTGGTCGCCGAGATGCTGTTCCGGCTGCTGAAATTCGCTCCCGGCACCGCCGCGCCGAAAGCCGCGGAGGGCGCGCGGGTCAAGCCGCTGGTCTCCTGGGACACCGAATTCTTCTGGGAAGGAACGAAAGCGGGCGAGCTGCGCATCCAGCGGCTGCCGGACGGCTCGCTGCGGCATCCGCCCATTCCCGCCATCTGGCAGGACAAGTCGAAACCGACCGATTACGTCGTCGCCTCCGGGCGCGGCACCGTGTTCAGTTACGTCGTGCACCACGCGCCGAAGGTGCCGGGGCGGCAGTTGCCGTTCGTGGTGGCGCTGGTCGAACTGGAGGAAGGCGTGCGCATGCTCGGTGAACTGCGCGGCATCGACCCGGCCGAGGTGCGGATCGGTCTGCCGGTCGAGGTGGGCTTCGAGAAGCTCGACGACGAGGCGACACTGCCGGTCTGGCAGGTGGTCTCGTGAGCGCCGCCGTGCGCGTGGGCACGGTGCTGCCCGAGCTGGTGATCGGCGCCGACCCCACGTTCGTGATCAGCACCGCCCTGGCCACCAGGGACTTCCAGGACGTGCACCACGACAGGGACAAGGCCGTCGCCCGCGGCTCGAAGGACATCTTCGTCAACATCCTCACCGACACCGGCTTGGTGCAGCGTTTCGTCACCGACTGGGCGGGCCCGCGCGCCGTCGTCAAGTCGATCGCGCTGCGCCTCGGCGTGCCGCTGTACGCCGGAGACACGCTGACGCTGACCGGCACGGTGACCGCGTTGGAGGGCGACGACATACACATCGACGTGGTCGGCAAGGACAGCCTCGGCGACCACATCACGGCTACGGCCGTCATCGCGTTGCGGAGGGCCGATGTCTGAGCAGAAGATTTCCGGCCGTGCGGCCATCGTCGGCATCGGCGCCACGGATTTCTCCAAGGACTCCGGACGCAGCGAACTGCGCCTGGCCGCCGAGGCGGTCACCGCCGCACTGGCCGACGCGGGCCTGACGCCCGCCGACGTGGACGGCCTGACCACGTTCACCATGGACACCAACACCCAGGCCGCTGTGGCCAGGGCGGTCGGCATTCCGCAGCTGAAGTTCTTCAGCCACATCGGCTACGGCGGCGGCGCGGCCTGCGCCACCATCCAGCAGGCCGCCATGGCGGTGGCCACCGGCGTCGCGGACGTCGTGGTGGCCTACCGCGCGTTCAACGAGCGGTCGGTGTCGCGGTTCGGGCAGTTCTCCACGGCGCTGGCCACCGCGCCCACCTCGTCGGGCATCGACGCGGGCTGGTCCTACCCGCAAGGGCTGGGCACCCCGGCCGCGCAGGTCGCGATGGTCGCCCGGCGCTATATGCACGTCTACGGGGCCACCAGCGAGGACTTCGGCCGCGTGGCCGTCGCCGACCGCAAGCATGCCGCGGTGAACCCCGCGGCCTTCTTCTACGGCAAGCCGATCACGCTGGCGGATCATCAGAATTCCCGCTGGATCGCCGAGCCGCTGCACCTGCTGGATTGCTGCCAGGAGTCCGACGGCGGCGTCGCGATCGTGGTCACCAGCGTCGAGCGGGCTCGCGACCTGCCGCAGCGGCCCGCCGTCATCGCCGCGGCCGCCCAGGGTTCCGGCGCCGACCAGTACGTGATGACCAGCTACTACCGCGACGCCATGACCGGCCTGCCGGAGATGGGCCTGGTCGGTGAGCAGCTGTGGGCGCAGAGCGGGTTGCGTCCGGAGGACATGCAGGCCGCCATCCTGTACGACCACTTCACCCCGTTCGTCCTCATGCAACTGGAGGAACTCGGGTTCTGCGGCCGGGGCGAGGCGAAGGAGTTCATCGCCGACGGCGCCATCGAGGTCGGCGGACGCCTGCCCCTCAACACGCACGGCGGCCAGCTCGGCGAGGCGTACATCCACGGCATGAACGGCATCGCCGAGGCGGTGCGCCAGATCCGCGGCGTCTCGGTCAACCCGGTCGCCGACCTGACCAACATCCTGGTCACCGCGGGCACCGGCGTGCCGACCTCCGGCCTCGTCCTCAGTGCGGACTGATCAGGTCGGCCGCGCCTGCCTGCTTCAGCACTCCGGCACCCGTCATGGTGGGTCCGGAGTGCTGACGGGTGTGCGAACCGCCGCCGGTGCGGGGGGTGGCGCGTAGCTTGGGGCAAGTGGTGGCCAGGCATTTGGTGGATGTGCATGTGTTGCTGCTGCGCGGCGCGGAATTATTGCTGAGCAGGCGGCGCAGCGCGGACGAGTTCGACGGGCTGTGGCACCTGCCCGCCGGAAAGCTCGAGGTGGGGGAGTCGGTGCTCGCCGCGGTGGTCCGCGAAGCGCACGAAGAGGTCGGCGTGGTGATCGATCCGGCGGATCTGCGGCACGTCCATTCCGCGCACGTCGTCGAGTCCGAACGGGAAGCCCGGGTCGGGTTGTTCTTCGAGACGCGCCGCTGGTCGGGCGAGCCGGTCAACCGCGAGCCGGACAAGTCCTACGAGCTGCGGTGGTTCTCGCTCGCGAACCTTCCGAAAACCCTCATTCCGTATCCGGCCGCCGGTATCCACGGCTACCTCACCGGCGTGACCTACAGCCAGCGGGGCTGGCCCAGCTGATCACACGCGCAAGTGCGCGGCGAGAACGCGGGCGAGCTGCTGGACGCTCTCCGGCGTGTCCGGGCGCAGGGCGGTGCGATTGCCCGCGAAGCGGTCGAAGACGGCTCCCTCGATGACGGCGACGAAATCCGCAGCCCGGATATCCGGATCGGGCGCGCCCATGGCGCGGAACAGGTCGCGGGCGCGGTCGATGGAGTACAGGCTGCGCACCAGCCGGGGATGCAGGTCGGGATCGTCCAGCAGATCGATCAGCAGAGCGTGCCGTGCGATCAGGTGACCGCGCCGTTGCGCGAGTAGCCGGTCCAGCCAGGCCGCGATGGCTTCCGCGACCGGTTGCCGGTCGGCGGTCGGCGTCAACGCGGCAGCGGCGAAATCGTCGCGGGTGCGGGTGGTGATCCGCTCCACGATGGCCTCGATGAGGGCGCGTTTGGTGCGGAAGTAGTAGGAAGCCGAACCGGCGGGCAGGCCCAGTTCCGTGTCCAGCGCGCGGTGGGTGAGCGCGCGCAGGCCGCGTGCCGCGATCACTTCGAT
Source organism: Nocardia sp. NPDC003999 (assembly GCF_053604885.1). Classification (NCBI taxonomy): domain Bacteria; kingdom Bacillati; phylum Actinomycetota; class Actinomycetes; order Mycobacteriales; family Nocardiaceae; genus Nocardia; species Nocardia sp. NPDC003999. The sequence goes on along the minus strand of NZ_JBSGIB010000002.1, from coordinate 673,325 downwards.
GGCCGTGTCGACGAGGAGCGCACGCCGGTCGCCTGTGGACATGATCACCCTTCCTGGCCGCCGCGCGGCCTCGTCCTCTACAAATGTAGAGGACTTTGGAGGTGCCGTGGAACTACGGTGGGATGCCGAGCAGGCGCGGGCGGCGGCGCGGTTGCGCGAGTTGGTCGATCGGCGCGGCAGGCCGAGCCGACGGAGCCGTGGCGTCTACCTCCACGGCAGGCCCGGGCGCGGCAAGACCATGCTCATGGACCGGTTCTTCGCCGAGGTGGCATCGGAACGCAAGCGGCGCTACCACTTTCACCAGTTCTTCGCGAGCCTGCACGCCGCGGCGCACGCGTCCGGCTCGATCGATGCCGCGGTGGACGCGCTGCTCGGCGACGCCCTGCTGGTCTGCTTCGACGAATTCCACGTCCACGACATCGGCGACGCGATGCTGTTCGCCCGGCTGCTCGACGCGCTGTTCGCCCGCCGCGTCGCGCTGGTGGTGACGTCGAACTATCCGCCCGCCGAGCTGCTGCCGAATCCGTTGTTCCACGACCGGTTCGTGCCGACGATCGAGCGAATTCTCGCGAACATGGACGTGGTCGCCGTCGACGGCGCGATCGACTATCGGACCCTCGGTGCCCGGGGCGCCGGTACCGGATTCGCGGCCGGGCGATACGTCGTGGCGCCCCGATGGCACATGACCGTGGAAGCGTTGTCGGCTTCGTCCTCCCGCAATAATGATGCGACACAACGGGAAATCGAATCGATCGTCGAGATATCCCTCGGTGCCAGAAGTTTGCGGGCGATTGCGACGGACGGAGGCGCACTCGTCATCGACTTCGCCGCATTGTGCGGGACCCCAACTTCCGCGGCGGATTATGTTGCGCTGGCACAACGTTTTCCGCGCTGGGAAATCCGGGATGTACCACCACTGCGCACAGTTCCGCCCGACTGGACGATGCGTTTCGTGAACGTCGTCGACGTGCTCTACGACGCCGATCGTGCACTCACCGTCATCGCGTCCGCAGCGCTCGGCGAGCTGGTGCGGGAGGTGCGGGAAGTGCCGGATATCTCACGTTTGACGAGTCGGCTTTGTGCATTGTCCCAATCCTCGGCCGAAATCGTCCGGTAGTCACCGTCGCGATGGCCGACCCGCCGCCTCCCCGCACAGTTGCGGTTTAGGAGGAAGGACTGCGAAGTATTCCATTCCATCCCGAGCGGACCGCCCGGCATGTAACTATGTGGCTGTTTTGTGGAGTACTCAGATTTGGTGGTAACGCAGTGGCCAGGGCGCGAGCGCCGATATCGCGCGTGATCGTGCTGATCACGCTGCTGGCTTTTGCCGCCATCGCATTGCACGGATACATCCCAGGAATCACGGAGAGCGAGTCGCGCAGGCAAGTCCCGTCCGCGTTGTCGGTCGCTCTGATGCCCGTGTTGCTGACCGTATCGATCGTCATCCTGCTGGCGGGCGTCATCGCCAGCCAGCACCGGTTGCCGCTGGCCATGCCGGAGCCCGAACGCGCGGACGAGCGCAAGCAGTGGCGGTTGGGGCGCGTGGGCCTGGCAGTGCTCGGTGCGCTCGCGCTGCTCGGCGTGCTGTTCGCGGCTGTGACGGCGATCTACTTCATCGGCGCGGGCAGGCCGAGCGAACCCGCGCGCCCGGCGACCCCCGCCACCACCACGGGCGCCGCGCCGGAGCAGGGGACCCCGCCGCCCGCCGAACGCGAGCCCAGGTCGGCGGAGTTGACCGGAACGGCGCTGGTGCTGGCCGGAATCGCGGCCGCGGGCCTGGTGACGGTGGCGATGAGCGGTTTGGTCGTGGTCGCGGTGTCGTCCCGGCGCAAGCCCGTCCCGGCGCAGGCGCCCCGGGTCGCGCCGACGCCCACCGTGGCCGACTCGCTGGCCCGCGCGGCCGAGCTGGGCTTGGCCGCGATGAACGCCCCGGGCCAGGACCCGCGCACCGCGATCATCGCCTGCTACGTCGCGATGGAGCGCGGCCTCGCCTCCGACCGCGCCGCCGCTCCGCTCGCCTCGGACACCCCGATGGAAGTGCTGGCCCGCGCGTTCGAACGCGGCGCGCTGCACGACGCGTCCGCCCGCGAACTGGTCGCCTTGTTCGAGGAGGCCAGGTTCAGCCCGCACGCCATGCTCGAATGGCAGCGCATGCGAGCCGAGCAACTGCTGCGCATCGTGCTCGCCGATCTGCAAGGGGAGGTGCCCGCGTGACCGGCCGGGTGAGAAAGGACATCGCGTGAATCGGATGGGGGTGGTGATCACCGGGGTGATCGTCATCGCGGTGATCGAGCTGGTCGCCGTCGAGCGCGCCCGCGGGCTGCTGCCGATTGTCGCGGGCATCCCGGTCGCGGTGGCGCTGGGCTGGCTGATCTGGTCGCTGCTCGAACGCGCCGAGGCCGGGGACGCCGACGAGTTCGACGACATGGAGAACGGCCCGGCCGAGATGTTGCAGCGCTGGCACGCCAGGGCGGAGATGCTCGCCGACCGGGCGGACGGCAGTCGTGCCGATTGGGACCGGCACCTGCGTCCTCTGCTGGCCAAGGAGTTCGAGCTGTCCAGCGGCCAGCGGGTGGCGAAGAACCGCAGAGCGGTCGAGGCGGCGGGTGTCCACCAGTTCGGGCCGGAACTGTGGCGCTGGGTGGACCCGGCCAATTCGGCCCTTCGTGATCAAGCCGGCAGGGCACCGGGACGTGCGGCGCTGGACGAGATCCTGAGCCGCCTGCAGAGAATGTGAAATGGGTTGAGGCAAGTGCGGGTACACACATGACCATGCCGATGGACATGACCATCCAGCGCAGCGAGGCCGTGCTCCGGGAGTTGTCCCGGGTCGTGGTCGGCAAGCAGGACGAGTTGCAGTTGATCATGATCGCCGTGCTGTCCGGTGGGCATGTGCTGATCGAGGACTTACCCGGTCTCGGCAAGACGCTCATCGCGAGATCGTTCGCGGCCGCGCTCGGGTTGCAGTTCACCCGGGTGCAGTTCACCCCGGACCTGCTGCCCGCGGATCTGCTCGGTTCGACGATCTACGACATGTCCTCGGGCCGGTTCACCTTCCGTCGCGGGCCGGTGTTCACCAACGTGCTGCTGGCCGACGAGGTGAACCGCACACCGCCGAAGACACAGGCCGCGCTGCTGGAGGCGATGGCCGAGGGACAGGTCAGCATCGACGGCGAGACGTTCCTGCTGCCGCAACCGTTCATCGTGCTGGCCACCGACAACCCGATCGAGTACGAGGGCACCTACCCGCTGCCGGAAGCGCAGCTCGACCGCTTCGCCATCCAGCTGCGGTTGGGCTACCTGTCCGAGCACGACGAGACGCAGATGATCCGCCGCAGACTGGAGCGCGGGGCGCAGGTGCCGCAGGTCAACCAGGTCGTCGACGCCAACGGTTTGCTGGAGATGCGGCAATCCGTCGAGTACGTGACCGTGCACCCCGACGTGGTGAGCTATGTCGTCGCGCTGGCGTCGGCGACCCGAGGGCACCCTCAGGTCGAGGTCGGCGCCAGCCCTCGCGCGGAACTGGACCTGGTGCAGATGTCCCGGGCGCGGGCTCTGCTGCTCGGCCGCGACTACGTGATTCCCGAAGACGTCAAGGCGCTGGCGATCCCGGCCATGGCGCACCGGATCACGCTGCGGCCGGAGATGTGGGTGCGCCGCATCCGCGGCGAGGACGTGATCACCGAACTGCTGCGCCGTCTGCCGGTACCGCGCGCCACCGTGACATGAGGCACCGCGACGCCAGTTCCGCGGTCGACGCCGAATTGCGGTGGCGACCCGCACCGCTGGTCTTCATGCTCGCGGGGTGCGCCGCCGCGGCCCTGGTGCTCGCGGTGGTTCTCGGCCGGTGGCAACTGCTCGTGTTCGCCGCGCCGCTGCTCGGCGTGCTGGCAACCGCGCCGTGGCAGCAGTCCTCGACCAGGATCCAGGTCGACGGCGGCGGCACGCTGCGCTGTTTCGAGACCGAGGAGGTGACGCTGACCGTCGCCGCCTTCGTGGAGAAAGGGCATGCGCTGCTGCGCTTGAAGCCGGAGCGTTCGGCCGGCTTGGAGATCCAGATCGAGGAGGCCGGCGATTCCGGAATCGCGCCCGCCGGGTTGCGGCTCGCGCTCTCGGCGGCCAGGTGGGGGCGCTACCCGATGTCGGTGCGGGTCTCGGCGCTGAGCCCCGCCGGGCTCGCCGTCGCCACCGCGGTGCTGCCCGCGGGGCAGCTGTTCGTGTACCCGATCACCGATCCGCAGCGAATGCGGTTGCCGCGCACCGAACTTCCCGAGCGGCTCGGCACCCACCTGACCCGCAGGCACGGTCCCGGCGTCGAGTACGCGGACATCCGCGCCTACGCCCCCGGCGACCAGTTGCGCATCGTGAACTGGCCGGTGAGCGCGCGGCGCGGGCGGCTGTACGTCACCGAGCGGCTGACCAATCGTTCCGCGGATGTCGTTGTGCTGGTGGACACCTCGCAGCAAGCGCCGGGACCGGCGACCGATTCGCTGGAGCTGTCGGTGCGCGGCGCGGCGCAGGTGGTGCAGTCGACCTTGCAGGCGGGCGACCGGACCGCGGTGGTCTGCTTGGGCCAGGCGCCGCGCTGGCTGCGGCCGGACATCGGGCGGCGCCAGTTCTACCGCATCGTGGACACCGTGCTCGACGTGGGCGACGAACACATCCCGACCACCGGCACCCTCGCGCCGCACTCCGCCGTGCCGCTCGGCGCGATCGTGGTGGCCTTCTCCACCCTGCTGGACACACAGTTCGCGCTCGCGCTGATCGATCTGCGCAAGCGCGGGCACGTGGTGGTCGTGGTGGACGTCCTGCGCGGCACGCCGTTCCGTGAGGACCTCGACCCGATCCTGGCCAAGATGTGGCAGCTCGAGCGCGCGGCGATGTACCGGGACATGGGCACCGTCGGCGTCGACATCGTCGCGTGGCCGGAAGACGCGCGCCTGGACCAGATCATGCGGGTGCTGCCGGAGCACCGCAGGACCGTACGGGTGCGCCGATGACCAGATTCCTCGCCGTTCTCTCCGGGGTGCTGCTGGTGGCGTCGGTGGCGCTGCTGGAGCCGTGGATCGGCATTTCCGCCCTGGTCTTCGTCGCGCTCGGCTGGTGGCTGCGGCCGCTGGCGGTCTGCGCGGTGCTGCTCGCGCTCGCCGTGCTCGCGGTCGCCGACGCGGGTGTGCTCGCTTCCGCGGCGACGGGTCTGGTGGCCACGACCTATCTGCTCAACGCCGCCACGGTGACCGCGCCGCACGGCGTGGTGCCGACCACGATCCCGTCCGTGACCGGTGCGGTCGGCTTCACGGCGGTCGCCGTCGTCGCCGCTCTCGTCCCGCTGCGCTTGGCTTGGGCGCCGCTGGCCGCGCCGGTGCTCGTGCTGCTTTTGTACGCGCTGGTGATCCAGGGCGCCGCGGCCCGGCGCGGGCGCGGCGATCGCGAACTTCCGGCGACGGGCGAAGCCTGACGCGGAGGCGACAGCCCTCGGCGCCGAGACCGTGCCGGTATGAACCGCGAAAGCCACACGGTCGTGCGCGTACCGTTCGGTGGTGCGAGGGCGGTCCCGACGGACGAGACCCCCCGCTGAGGCTCCGCAGGCGTGATCGAGGGAGATGGACAACCGCGGGAGGTCTTATGACGTTCGCCGAGTTCGATCGAATGACCGCCACGTCCACGACCTTGTGGGGGCCGCGTCGGTCGCCTGGGCGCGCAGCGCTGTCGGCTCGGCTTCGGAGCGGCTCGTGGTGACATTGGACCGGTTGGCGAACGTGCTGAGTGGCTACGGAATCCGCTTGCGGTTGGGTTCGGTGCCCCGGTCCACCCGATTGCGCAGCGTGGTGATCCACGCGGCCGATCAGGGGCCCGTGGAAGCGGGTGACGTGCTGCTGGGGATAGGGGCACGCTCGCTGTCGGAGGTGGTGGAATGGGCGGTCTCGGCGGGTGCTGTCGTCGCAGTCTTTCGTGGGGGTGCGGAGACCGAGCACGAGCCGGATATCGATGGCGTGGCGGTGCTGGTGGTCGATCCCGCGGTGGCCTGGAGCGAGCTTGCCGCGGTCGTTTACGGATTGGTGCTGGAAGGACGCGAGACCGAGGCCGGTCGCGGCCCGACCGATTTGTTCGCCTTGGCCGACAGCGTGGCCGACGCTGTCGGGGGCGCGGTGACGATCGAGGACCGGCGGTCTCGGGTGCTGGCGTATTCGAAGCCGAAGCAGCACCTCGATCCCGCCCGCGTCGAGACGATCCTCGGTAGGGAGATGCCGCCGTGGTTGCGGGCCCTGTTCGACGCGCGCGGTGTCTTCGCGCATTTGGCCGCCTCGGATGAGCCGTTGTTCGTCGCCGCGGACGCCGAACGCGGTGTGACGGGGCGGATGGTCGTGGCCGTGCGGGTGGGCAGGCAACTGCTGGGGTCGATATGGGTGTCGTGCCCGGCGCCGTTACGCGGGGCCCGGCGCACGGCCTTGGCCGATGGTGCGCGCACGGTGGCCTTGCACCTGCTGCGGTCGCGAGCCAGCGCGGACCTGGAGCGTCAGGTGGAAGCCGATCTGGTCATTCGTCTACTGGAGGGTGCGGCGGACGCGGCGACGGTGGCCAGCAGACTGGGGCTGGCGCCGGAGAACCTGCGGGTGATCGCGCTGCGGGATCGAGACGCGCACGAGCGGCACGCCGCGCTGCTGTTGATCTTCGAGCGAGCGACGACCGGATTCGGCTGGTCCCGTTCGACCCGCAGCGCCTTGGTCGGCGACACCGTCTACACCGTGCTCCCCGCTGATTCCGCTGCGGTGGCACGCCGCTGGGTCGGTGAGTTACAGGCCGCGCTGCCCGTGGGGATGACATTGACGGCCGGCGTCAGCGGTCTCGCACGGGCCACGGAATTGGCGTCGGCGCGCCGAGAAGCCGACGAGTGCCTGGCGCTGCACGAGGCCCGGCCCGCGGCGGCCGAGCCTCCCGCCTACGACGAGTCGTGGGACGAGATCCTGCTACAGCGATTGCGCACCGCAGGACTTTCCGGACGCACCCCGGCGCGGGGACCGGTGTCGGAATTACGGCGCCACGACCGCGCGCACTCCACCCAGTACGTGGCTACGCTGCGCGCCTGGTTGCAGGCGCAGGGCGACTCGGCCCAGGCGAGCGCGCAGCTCGGCGTGCACGAGAACACCGTCCGCAACCGGCTGCGCAAGATGGCGGAGGTGACCGATCTCGGCTTGGACGATCCGCGCAAACGTCTCGCCATGATGATCGAACTCGCCGTCGCCGACACCGACTGACCCGGCCCGCTGTGCCGTCGCCACAACTCTCCGCCCTCCGATTGTCCGATCAGCGCAATCGATCGCCTCGCCGCCACGCCACCATGGGGTTGAGCCGGAAAGGAGGTATCGGAGTGAGGAACATGCAGGTACGTGAGGTGATGCGGAGGCCGGTCACCACCGTTCGGCGCGAGGATACGGCGCGCGATGCGGCGCTGATGCTCGCCGAACTGCGGTACGCGGCGCTGCCCGTGCTCGACGGGGACGACCGCCTCATCGGAATGCTCACCAGCGGTGACCTCTTGCGGTCCGGAGAACTCGACGACGCTGTCGGCGCGGTGATGACCACGCCGGCGGTCGCCCTGCCCCAGACCGCGGCACTGGCCGAGGGTATGAGCAGGCTGGTGACCCACGGACTACGCAGTCTGCCGGTCGTCGACGCCGAGGACCGCGTGGTCGGCATGTTCAGCCGCGGCGACGCGCTGCGGCTCATGCTCACCCCGGACGACGCGCTCGCGGCCGATGCGCAGCGCCTGCTCGATCAATACCGCGGCGCGCGGCGCTGGCAGGTCACCGTCGACGACGGCGACGCCACCGTCTACGGCCGGTTCGCCGACGAATCCGAACGACGCATCGCCGTCGCCTTGACCCGCACCGTGCCCGGCATCCGCACCGCGAGCATCGCGCTCACACCCGCCGCGGCCGAGCATTGACCACCAACCAGCCCTGGAGTCGACGATGACCCACGCACACCCCGTTTCACGCGCAAGCCTCAGCGAACAGCTACCCGTGCTGCGCGCCGCCCTGTTGCAGCAACGCCGCTTCCGCCTGCAACAGCTGGCCGAACTCGAAGCCGTAATCGCCCGCGCAGGTGAACCCGCCGACCCGGCTGACGCGGCCAGACGCGAGGTCGACAGCAAACTGGCCGCGGCAGCACGGCAAGCGCTGGCGGACATCGAGGCAGCTCTCATGCTCATCTCCACCGGACGTTACGGCCGCTGCCGCCGCTGTGACGCCGAGATCTCGGTTCGCCTGCTGCGCACCATTCCCACTACCCAGTGGTGCTTGCGGTGCCGTCGGCATCTCCCTTCCGCCGACGGATCCCGCGTGATACGCGGACAGCGGCCGGGCCAACCCTCCCCAGCGCCGCGACGCGACCTGCCGACGAAACGTGGGACGCTCGCGTGCCGTTGACCGCCGATGCCCTTCGTCCGGCATCCGCACCGGCGCGGGGCGGGAGTCGTCCGCACTGGCGCCCTCAGGCGCCACGTCCGCCGTTCGTGCGAGTGCTGTCGGACGCGCACCTGCCTGTGCCGCTCGGGTGAAGCTGTGTAGTGATTCCTCAGGCGGGCCGGAATCGCAGTTCGACATCCCCAAGGACCGGCGCGTCGTCGCGTTCGACCACGGTTGCGGCGATGACGAGTCGGTCGTCCTCGCGCCAGATCCGGGTGCGGATCGTCTCGCCCGGGTAGAGCACCCCGGCGAACCGGGCGCGGAAACCGGTGACGCGGCTCGTGTCGGAGTCGAGCACGATGTCGGTCGCGGTCTTGCAGACGATGCCGTAGGTGCACAACCCGTGCAGGATCGGCGCGGGGAATCCGGCGGCGCGGGCGAATTCGGGGTCGGAGTGCAGCGGGTTGCGGTCGCCGGACATCCGGTAGAGCAGCGCCTGCTGCGGCAGCGTCGGGGTGGTGACGTCGAAATCCGGGGCGCGATCGGGCAGTTCGGTCTTGGTGCTCGGTCCGCGCTCGCCGCCGAAGCCGCCCTCGCCCTTGGCGAAGATCGAGGAGCGCTCGGTCCACAGCGGCGCTCCGTCGGAGCCGGTGACGGTGTGCTCCTGCACGATGACCGCGGCCGAGCCCTTGTCCCAGATCTCGGCGATCCGGCTGACCTTGGTCGCCTTGCCCGCGGCCGGGATCGGCCGGTGCACCTCGACCTCCTGGTGACCGTGCACCACCTTCGCCAGATCGATCTCGACGCCGGGGAAGCTCACCCTGGGTGGCTCGGTCTCGTGCACGGTGGCCGCCACGGTGGCGAAGGTGGGCAGCACCTGCGGTTCCCGATCGTCGAGGTAGCGCAGCTCGGCCGCGTCGGTCCAGCGCGTGCCCGCGCCGAGGCCCAGCTGATAGAGCTGTACGTCCGACGGGGTCCAGGCGAACTCCCGGCTCGGCAGTTGCGCGCCGAGCGCGATCTTCGGGTCGATGGGCATCAGTTCTCCTTGTGCATGAATGTGGATCAAATCCGGCCCGACCGCCGCGAGCGCGGGCGCGCCGGAATTCGCGGCGCCCGAGTTCGATCCTGCGCGTCCGGACACCGGCTCGCCAGAGCGTCGTCCGCTCCTCGGGATCGTTCATCTGCCTGTGGATAGATCGCGGTACGCGCCGGGCGCGGGTTCCGGCCGTGTGCCATGGCCGGAACCGCGATCTCTCGTCTCACGCCTCTACCGCAGTGGCCGCGGGCTGCTCCTTCTTGCGCTTGACGATGTCCAGCACCGCGAGGTAGCCGAAGGCGATCGCGGGACCGATGGTGGCGCCGGGCCCGGCATAGGTGTGGCCCATCACCGGTGTGGAGCAGTTGCCGGAGGCGTACAGCCCCTCGATGACGCTGCCGTCCTCGCGCAGCACCCGCCCGGCGGTGTCGGCCACCAGTCCGCCCTTGGTGCCCAGATCGCCCGGCACGATCTTGGCGGCGTAGTACGGGCCCTCCACCAGCGCGGCCAGGCACGGGTTGGGCCGCACGGTCGGATCGCCGTAGTACCGGTCGTAATGGCTGTCGCCGCGGCCGAAGTCCTCGTCCTTCCCGGTCTCGGCGAAGCCGTTGAAGCGGGTGACGGTAGCGGCCAACTCGTCGGCGGGCACGTCGATCTTGCCTGCCAATTCCTCGATGCTGTCGGCCTTGACGATGAAGTCGTTTTCCATCCACCGGGACGGAAAACGCTGACCGGGCTGTAGCCCGGCGAAGATGTAGCGGTTCCGGTAGCGCTGGTCGAACACCAGCCACGCGGGGATGTTCTCGCCCGGCCCCTCGCCCTGCCCGTACTCGCCGCCGTACATGGTGTGCACCGCCTCGACGTAAGGAGCGGACTCATTTCCGAATCGCTTGCCGTCGGCGTTCACCATGATGCTGCCGGGCAGGTTCCGTTCGGCCAGCGCGAACCACGGTTTGCCGCCCTTGAAGATGGTCGGCCCCCACCAGGCGTCCTCCATGAAACCGATGGCCGCGCCCGCCGCCATGCCCGCTTGGATGCCGTCGCCGGTATTGGCGGCCGCGCCGGTGGTCCACTCGGTGGTGATGGGCTGGCGCTGGTATTTGGTGCGCATTTCCGCGTTGTGCTCGAAACCGCCGCTGCCCAGGACGACGCCGTAGCGGGCAGTGAAGGTGACCGGCTCGCCCTCGTGCAGCGCGCGGACGCCGGTGACGACGCCGTCGGTCACCACGAGGTCGGTCATCGGGGTGTTCAGCAACAGCGGCACGTTCGCGTCCATGAGCCCCTTGCGCATGCCCGCGATGATGGCCTGCCCCATGCCGACGATGTGTTTGCGGGTGAACTTGGCCCAGTAGGTGCGCGCGCCGACGCGCATCGCCCGGAGCATGCCCTTCGGATGCCGCCGAATCAGATTGAGCCGGACGAAGTCGGCCTGCATGACCACCACGTTCAGCGGAGCCTTCGCGTACGGCGGCTCCAGGTTGAACCGCTCGTCGCCGAGGATCTTCGTGTCGAACGGCTTGGGCTCGCACGAGCGCCCCTCGGGCCGCCCGCCCGGCGCTTCGGGATGGTAGTCGGAGTAGCCGGGCACCCACGTCATCTTCAGGGGCGAGTGATCGAGCACGAAGTCCAGCGCTTCGGCCCCGCGATCGATGAAGGTGTCGACCCGTTCGGAGGGGACGACGTCGCCGATGATGCTGTGCAGGTAGGTCCGTGCGTCCTCGCGGTCGTCGGGCCGACCGGACGCGCGCAGCGCCTTGTTGCCCGGGATCCACACGCCGCCGCCGGAGCGCGCGGTCGACCCGCCGTAGTGCGCGGCCTTCTCGATGACCACCACGCTCAGGCCGTTGTGGGCCGCGGTGAGGGCGGCGGTCATGCCGGCGGCGCCGCTGCCGACCACCACCACGTCGTATTCCCGATCAGTCATGTAGAACACGTTATAGAATGGACGCGCCATTGGTCTATGTTGTGTGGCAGAAGACTTGCTCGACGTTCCGTTTGTCGAGGAAACTTGTTTCAGTTTCAGACCGGAGTTAAGAACATGGGCCTCGAATGGGACCTGGCCACCGACGTTGTCGTGGTCGGATACGGCGCCGCAGGGGCGGCGGCCGCGCTGGAAGCGACCGAGGCGGGCGCGCAGGTGCTCGTGCTCGAACGCTTCGCCGGAGGCGGGACGTCGGCGCTGTCGGGCGGCATCATCTACGCGGGCGGCGGCACCTCCGTGCAACGGGAGGCCGGGGTGGAGGACACCCCGGAGGCCATGTACGCCTACCTCCAGCGCGAGGTCGGCGACGCGGTCGCCCCCGAGACGTTGCGCCGGTTCGTCGACGAGAGCCCGGAACTGATCGAGTGGCTGAAGGCGCACGGCGTTCCGTTCGAAGCCTCGCTGTGCCCGTACAAGACTTCCTACCCCAACGACCGCTACTACCTGTACTACTCCGGCAGCGAGATCTCCGGCGCGTTCCGCGACATCCCGCCCGCCCAGCGCGGACATCGGGTGAAGGGAAGGGGCACTTCGGGAAAGAAGCTCACCGGCCCGCTCGCCGCCGCCGCGTCCAGGGCGGGCGTGCGCGTGGAGACCCTCACCCGGGTGACCCGACTGATCACCGACGGCGCGGGCGCGGTGATCGGCGTCGAGTGCCGCACCCTGCGCGACGCGCCCGGCCGGGTCCGCGACCGTTACACCCGCATGGCGAAGGTCGCGGCAAAGCCCGGCATCTACTACCCGCCGCTGCGACGGGCACTGGAACAGCGGCTGGACCTGCTGGAACGCCGGTACGGCAGCACGATCCGGGTCCTCGCGCGGCGCGCAGTGGTGCTCAGCGCGGGCGGGTTCATCGCCAATCGCGAGTTGGTGCGGCAGTACGCGCCCGCCTTCCACGGCGGTCTCGCCCTCGGCACCACCGCCGACGACGGCAGCGGCATCCTGATGGCCGAGCAGGTCGGCGCGGCCGTGGATCACATGGACAACGTCTCCGCATGGCGATTCCTGCTCCCGCCCAGCGCGTTCACCGCGGCGCTGCTGGTGGACGCCGATGGCAGGCGGGTGATCGATGAGACGCGCTACGGCGCCGCGGTCGGCAACAAGCTGATCACCGAGCACGGCGGCAAGGGGTGGCTGCTGGCCGACAACCCACTCATGCGCACCGCGATCGGGCAGATCGGCAAGCAAGGAGCCTGGTTCCAGCGCGGGCAGTTCGAGACCATGCGTCGCACCGCGATTCGCGGCGCCACGCTGGAGGAAGCCGCGGCGAAGGCGGGCATCGACCCGGCCGGGTTGCGCGCGACGGTCGACGCGCACAACACCGCGATCGAGACCGGCGCCCCCGATCCGGTCGGGAAACCCGCCGAGTTCACCGAACCGGTCCGTACCGGCCCCTTCTGGTTGTTGGATGTGGGCATCAAACCGAGCCTGACCAACCCGTGCCCCATGCTCACCCTCGGCGGCGTCGTCGTGGACGAGCGCACCGGCGCGGTCAAGACGACCGAGGGCGCCGACATCCCCGGGCTCTTCGCGGCCGGGCGCACCGCGGTCGGCGTCTGCTCCAAGTCCTATGTCAGCGGGCTGTCGCTGGCCGACTGCGTCTTCTCCGGCCGCAGGGCGGGGCGGTCGGCCGCGGGCGAGCAGGTCTCGGCGCTGGAAAACGCAACAGTGGAAGGAAATTAGCGTGCTGTCCGACGCGGTACGAACCGAACTGGCCGACGAACTCGAGCGCGCCGAGCGCGACCGGGTGGCGATCGATCCGCTGATCGCCCGCCACCCCGACATCGACGTGGTCGACGCCTACGAGATCCAGCTGATCAACATCCGCCGCAGGCTCGACGCGGGCGCGCGCGTGGTCGGGCACAAGGTGGGCCTGTCCTCGAAGGCCATGCAGCAGATGATGGGCGTGGACGAGCCCGACTACGGGCATCTGCTCGCGGAAATGGAAGTCTACGAGGACGTTCCGGTGGAAGCGGGCCGGTATCTGTTCCCCCGGGTCGAGGTGGAGGTCGGGTTCGTGCTCGGCGCCGACCTGCCCGGCGCGGAGTGCACCGAAGAGGACGTGCTCGCCGCCACGGTCGCCTTCGCGCCCGCGATCGAGTTGATCGACTCGCGGATCAAGGACTGGAACATCGGCCTGGCCGACACCATCTCCGACAACGCGTCTTCGGCGGGCTTCGTACTCGGCGCGCAGCGTGTCGCGCCGAAGGACATCGACATCAAGGTCATCGACGCGGTGCTCACCCGCAACGGCGAGGTGGTCGCCGAGGGCCGCAGCGACGCGGTCCTGGGTGATCCGGTGATCGCGGTGGCCTGGCTGGCGCGCAAGGTCGCGAGCTTCGGTGTCCGGTTGAAGGCAGGTGACATCGTGCTGCCCGGCTCGTGCACCCGCGCCATCGACGCCCGTCCGGGCGATGACTTCCACGCCGAGTTCGCCGGACTCGGCTCTGTCCGTTTGCAATTCACCTAGGGAGGCTGTCGTGTCCAACGGGACCGTCACCGCCGCGATCGTCGGGTCCGGCAACATCAGCACCGATCTGCTCTACAAACTGCTGCGCTCGCAGAAGATCCAGCCGCGTTGGATGATCGGGATCGACCCGGACAGCGAGGGGCTGAAGCGGGCGCGCGGGCTCGGGCTGGAAACCTCGCACGAAGGCGTGGACTGGCTGCTCGGGCAATCCGAACTGCCCGACCTGATCTTCGAGGCGACCTCGGCGTACGTGCACCGCGCCGCCGCGCCGCGCTACGCCGGAGCGGGCATCCGCGCCGTCGACCTCACCCCCGCCGCCGTCGGCCCCGCCGTCGTGCCGCCGGTGAACCTGGGCGCGAATATCGACGCGCCGAACGTCAACATGATCACCTGCGGCGGCCAGGCGACGATCCCGATCGTCGCCGCGGTGTCGCGGGTCGTCCCGGTGCCGTACGCGGAGATCGTCGCGTCGGTGTCGTCGGTCTCCGCGGGCCCCGGCACCCGCGCGAACATCGACGAGTTCACCAAGACCACCAGTCGCGGCGTCGAGACCATCGGCGGGGCGCAGCGCGGCAAGGCCATCATCATCCTGAATCCGGCCGAGCCGCCGATGATCATGCGCGACACCATCTTCTGCGCCATCCCCGACGACGCCGACACCGACGCGATCGCCGATTCGATCCACCGGATGGTCGCCGACATCCAGCAGTACGTGCCCGGCTACCGGCTGATCAACGAGCCGCAGTTCGACGAGCCCTCGGTGGTCTCCGGCGGCATGGCCAAGGTATCGGTATTCGTCGAGGTGGAGGGCGCGGGCGACTTCCTGCCCCCGTACGCGGGCAACCTCGACATCATGACCGCCGCCGCTACGCAGGTCGGCGAGGTCATCGCCGAGCAGATCGTCACGGCCCGGGTGTAAGGAGCTTTCGACATGGCCTACTCAGCAGAACTCGACATCCGCGTCACCGACACCTCGCTGCGCGACGGATCCCACCACAAGCGCCACCAGTTCACCGCCACCGAGGTCCGCGACATCGTGGCCGCGCTGGACGGCGCGGGCGTGCCGGTGATCGAGGTGACCCACGGCGACGGTCTCGGCGGTTCGTCGTTCAACTACGGCTTCTCCAAGACGCCGGAGCAGGAACTGGTCACCATCGCCGCCGAGACGGCGAAGCGGGCGAAGATCGCCGTGCTGATGCTGCCCGGCGTCGGGGTGAAGGAAGACATCAAGATCTCCCAGGACAACGGCGCGTCCATCTGCCGGATCGCCACACACTGCACCGAAGCCGACGTGTCGATCCAGCACTTCGGTCTGGCGCGGGAACTCGGACTGGAGACGGTCGGGTTCCTGATGATGTCGCACACCCAGCCGCCGGAGGTGCTCGCCAAGCAGGCGCGCATCATGGCCGACGCCGGCTGCCAGTGCGTCTACATCGTCGACTCGGCCGGTGCGCTGGTGCTCGAGCAGGTTTCCGACCGCGTCGCGGCGCTGGTGGCCGAACTCGGCGACGACGCGCAGGTCGGCTTCCACGGTCACGAGAACCTCGACTTGGCCGTGGCCAACTCGATCTACGCCATCCGCGCCGGCGCGAAGCAGATCGACGGCAGCGCACGGCGTTTCGGCGCGGGCGCGGGAAACACCCCGGTCGAGGCGCTGGTCGGCGTGTGCGACAAGCTCGGCGTCAAGACAGGCATCGATTTCTTCGCCATCGCCGACGCCGCCGAAGACGTCGTCCGCCCCGCCATGCCCCAGGAATGCCTGCTCGATCGCCAGGCCCTGATGATGGGCTACGCGGGCGTCTACTCCAGCTTCCTCAAGCACGCCGAGCGCCAAGCCGAGCGCTACGGCGTCTCCGCCGCCGAAATGCTCGTACGAGCGGGCAGGCGCAAACTGGTCGGCGGCCAGGAGGATCAGCTGATCGACATCGCGCTGGAATTGCAGCGGGAGAAGGCGACCGTCACCGCCTGACCGGGCGAACGCAGCGGGGTCGCGGACGGAGGTTCGCGACCCAGTTCGTCTGCGCTCGAGTAAGGCTCTGCCGGTCGACGGCGGTCGAGTGGGTCGACTACGCGGGGCCGAGAACTGCGGCGACGAAGGAGAGCACGTCCGGCCAAGCGGCGGCGACGATCCCTTCGTGATCGGTGTCGTAGCTGCGGAATTCATACTTCGTTCCGGCGAGCGTGTATTGGGTGAGTAACAACCGGGTGAGCGCGATGGGGACGACGTTGTCGGCGGTGCCGTGCGCGATGAACAGCGGGCCGCGATACCCCGAGGTCGGTACCCTTAGGTAGCCGGTGAGGGCGTCGGCAAAAGGGCTGCCCGCCACAGGTCGTTGGAGCATTGATCCGATCGTTGTGCCGCGAACCGCCGATTGCCACTCCCGTTGGCACCGCCGGTCGATCCGAGCCAGCGCGTCCGCACCCGCGGGTGTCAGTGCGGCAGCCACCGTGTCGGGTGCGGCGAGTCGCATCCCGTTCAGCATGGCGGCGAATAGGGCGGTGGAGCCTTCGAAGCCGGGGACCTCCGGCACATACGGTCCGGCGAGTGCGAGAACTCCCTCGATGTTCGACGGTGGCGCGAGCGCCGCGGTGCCACGGAATTCGAGTTCGGGCGCGTAGATGTCGGCGATGCCACCGGTGTTGAGCGCGGCGTGCCCGCCCTGGGAGACACCCGTCACCGCCCACCTACGCGCGAGCGCGGCATCGACGTGGCGGGCGGCGCGGACGAGGTCGACGGTCGCCGTGGCCTCGGTGCGCGACTGGAGATAGGGGTGCGTGGTGGCCGCGCCCGCGCCGAGGCCGACATAGTCCGGCGCGACGACCGCGTACCCCTGGTCCAGCAGCCGCCGGACGATGGGCGCGTCGTAGCGCGGGTTCGTGCTGATCCCGCACGTCGCGCCGAGTCCGCTGGTCCCGTGCTCCCAGGCGACGATCGGCCAGCCGCCGGCGGGCGGTGTTCCGTCAGGTGTCGCGAGCACGCCGGTCGCCATGGTCGGCGCGCCGGTCGGGCCCTCGGTGATGTACTCGATGAAGCGCGCGGACTCGATGCCACCCCATCCGCCCGAAAACCCATGCGAGCCGACTGCCGAGCCCGGTTCCATTGTCGCCCAGGCAGTCTCGTCGGCATGTGCGGCTGTACCCGCCACGTCGGTAGCGAGCACAGCGAGTGAGCAGAGCACTAAGGCCATCGCCCGCCGCGGCTTCGGGATGGCGGCGGCAGGGTGGAACCAGTTGGCGAACATCGGCTTCCTTCGCAGACCCGACCCGAAGTGCACTGCTGCACCACATATTCCAGCTTACGGCGAGTACCGGCCACAGTCGGTTCGCGCGCGGCAGGGCTTCGTAACCTCTTCGATCACGGAAATCAAGGACCGCCATCGAGTACCTGATACTCGTCTGCCCGTGCTCAACCCGCGCGGAGGAGGGCGATCAGCTCTTCGGCCGGAATGGTCGCAGGCCGGTCGCTGACCTGGCCGTCTCCGAGTTCGACCAGGCACCAGGTCCGGTCGTCGCGTAGTGCGAAGTCGGCCGTGACGAAGGGGAGGCCGAGGGTGGTGATGGCGTCTTCGACGGTGGCCGGATCGAAAGCGACGTCAGGCATTTCCTCCGGGGTGTCCGGGTGCGGGCCGATCAACCGGCACTTGCCGTCCACCCACCAAGTGCGGACTTCGGCAGACTGGAAACGCTCGAAGCGGCGCAGGACGAATCCGCCGGTCAGGTCTTCGCCGCGGAGTTCACGGAATCTGCTCGCGACCCGCCAGGCGGCGTCCGGGTCCGCCGCGTCGGGGATGAACGCCGCTTCGTGCCAGTAGTGCTTCATCGACTTGGTGTAGTCGCGCAGGACGACGGGGCCGGTTCCCAGCTCCCGACGCGCGTGATCGAACGCGGCGCGACCGCTCCCGCTGGTCCATACCGATCGAGGCGTCATCTCGGCGAGTGCGGAATACCACCCCGGCAGCTCGTGCGCCCGCCGGTATTGTTCGGCGCTCGTGCGCAGCGTGACGCCCCGCTGCCGCAAGCTCCGTTCGAACGCGGCGTACTCAGCACTGCGCAACATCCAGCCGCGGTAGACAGCCACCCCGCTGGAACGAACGCGTCGAACGGCCTCCTCCGCGCCCTCAGCGCGGGTCAGCGCGTCGTGATCGACCACGGCGACTTCCAATCCGACGGCACGAGCCGCGTCCGCCTCCGGGGCGAAATGCTCGTCGACGCGTTGGGGGCGAAGTACATCGGCCGGAACAAGAAGCAGCACAACACATATCCTCGCGTCGGCGCACACGATTCCCAACCGATTTTCGCCTCGCCGCTATCGATGATCATCGATGCCGTAGTCGACTTGGACTACGCCGCTGGCTGATTCAACTCATCGAGCATGCGCCGCAGCTGCCCAGCCCGCTCGGCGGAACTCCGCGTCTTCATCAGCCGCAGGAAGTGCGCATACTGCGCGGTGCGGTCGAGCAGTTCGAATCTCCTCCGTGCGCGTGAATTCGCGCTGAGCGCTTCGAGTAAGTCGGCCGGACAGGTGGCGGTCCGCTGGGATTCATAGGCGGCCGCCCAGCGTCCATCGGACTGCGCGGCGGCGATGGCCGCGAAACCGGGGGCCCGCATGCGACCTGCGGCGACGAGAGCTTCGGCTTTGGCGACATTGATCTGCGACCACGGACTACTCGGACGGCGCGGCGAGTATCGCTGCAGGTAGTGCTCGGCGTCGAGGCCGCGGCGGTGACTGTCGATCCAGCCGAAGCAGAGCGCGCCGTCGAGCGCCTCCCCGTTGCTGATCGTCCGGTCCGCCGCCCCCTTCTTGGCGATCTTCAGCCAGACGTCGGCGTGCCTGTCGTGATTGGCTGCCAGCCACTCCTCCCACTGTGCGACGTCGACACAAGTAAGAATTCTTGTTCCATCGAACCGACTCACGGTGCCCTCCAAGATGCGGTGATGTCTTTCCACCTCATCCTCCGACCCAAAGTGCTCATCAACTGAGCACTTCACCTTTCGGGTGGCACACGAGCGTGTGGTGGTCCCCGGGATTCGCCGCTCTAATGTGCCAGCTGGTGAGAGTAGTACAGTTATCATAAGTTCACTACTTTTGGGAGGGGCGCGTGCGGAAACCGTCCGACATCTTCGATCGCGACCGGGAATGGGAGGCACTGACCCGGTTCATCGACGATCCCGCCCCGAGTGCGTCTCTCGGCGTGATCTCCGGTCGACGCAGGCAAGGTAAAAGTTTTCTGCTTGAGGCCGTCTGCGAAGTCGCCGACGGTTTCTACTTCTCCGCGCAGGAGGCCACCGACGCGGAATCGCTCGCCGCCGTCGGGGAGGCGCTCAGCCGCCACCTCGATCTGGTCGCTCCCTTCACCCCGGCGAACTGGGGGCAAGTGATCGATGTGCTGCTTCGCATGGGACGCGAGAAGAACACGCCCGTGGTGATCGATGAGTTTCCCTATCTGGTCAGGGCGAATCCAGCGCTGCCGTCGATCATTCAGGGAGCGTATGCGCCGAGGCGAGCCGAGCGCACCGCTTCGCGCACACGGTTGCTGCTCTGTGGTTCGGCGTTGTCTTTTATGGGTGGCCTGCTTTCGGGAAATGCCCCGCTGCGCGGCCGTGCTTCGCTCGAATTGCCCATCGCCACCTTGAGTTACCGGCGAGCAGCGGAGTTCTGGGGGATCAGTGACCCTCGGCTGGCCCTGCTCGTGCATTCGGTGGTGGGCGGAACACCGGCGTATCGGACCGAGATGATCCGCTATGACGCGCCCGCGAATCTCGCGGATTTCGATGATTGGGTGGTTCGAGCGATTCTGTCCCCGGGAAGCCCGATGTTCCTGGAGGCGCGGTACCTGCTCGCCGAGGAGCCCGATCTTCGGGACGGCGCCCTCTATCACTCCGTGCTCAACGCCATCGCCACCGGCAACACCGGCCGGGGTGGCATCGCCGGCCACGTCGGCCGCCCGGTGAACACGCTGGCGCACCCCTTGACTGTGCTCGAGGACGCCGGTTTCGTCACCCGCGAGGCCGACGCGTTCCGCGCCAACCGCAGCGATTTCCGGATCGCCGAACCGCTGGTCACCTTCTACCACGCGATCATGCGGCCGTTCTGGCCTCAGCTGACCTTGGCCACGGACACCAGCCGTATCTGGCAGCGGGCATCGCATCGGTTCGCCAGCAACGTGATCGGCCCGCACTTCGAGCGAATCTGCCGCGAGTGGGCCATGCTTTTCGCCCAGGAAAGCACCGGCCGAAATCGGCTCGGCGACCTTCCGGTGCAGGTTTCGTCCGGCACGGTCAACGATTCGGCGAACCGTACGACACACGAGGTCGACATCGTCGCGGTCGGTTACGCCGAGGACGGCCGTCCACCGCTGCTCGGCATCGGGGAGGCGAAGTGGAACGAGGTGATGGGCCTCGGCCATCTGGACCGTCTGCGGCGCATCCGCGAACTGATCTCCGCGAGCGGGAAATTCGATGTCACCGGAATGCGCCTGCTCTGCTTCTCCGGCGCGGGATTCAGCGAAGACCTGCAACGGGCCGAGCGCGAAGGCGAGGTCGAGCTGATCGGACTGGATGAACTGTACGGCCGCTCGTAAACGTACGATATCGGCCATCGAGCACCGCCACCATCAACGTCTCGAGAGGAGAGACGAATGACCATCGACATTCGCAAGGTGACCGTCCTCGGCACCGGAGTGCTCGGTTCGCAGATCGCCTTCCAGACGGCCTTCCACGGTTTCGAGGTGACGGCATACGACATCGACGACAAGGCGCTGACCGCGGCCAGGGAGCGACTCGACAAGCTGGTGGCGGTCTACCGTGAGCAGGTACCCGGCGGCGGGGACGGCAAGGCCGAGCAGACGGCGGCGGGCATCGCGCTGACTTCCGATCTGGCTCGAGCGGCGCAGGACGCGGATCTGGTCATCGAGGCCATTCCCGAGGTGCTGACCATCAAGCAGCAGACGTACGAGAAGCTCGGCCAGGTCGCACCGGAGCGCACCATCTTCGCCACCAATTCCTCCACCCTGCTGCCCAGCGCCATCAAAGACTTCACCGGCCGCCCGGACCGATTTCTCGCGCTGCACTTCGCGAATCAGGTGTGGCACTTCAACACCGCCGAGATCATGGGCACCGCCGACACCGACCCGAACGTGTACCAGGCCGTGGTCGACTTCGCCTCGAAGATCGGCATGGTGCCGATCGAAATCCACAAGGAGAAGGCCGGTTACGTCCTGAACTCGCTGCTGGTGCCGTTGCTCAACGCGGGCATGAACTTGGCGGCGGGCGGCTACGCCGATCCCGAAGCGGTGGACAAGACCTGGCAGATCGGCACCGGCGCACCGGCCGGGCCGTTCCGCATTCTCGACATCATCGGGCTGACCACGCCTTACAACATCCTCGTCAACAACGAGGACGAGGACTCCCAACGGCTGGCCCAGTGGTTGAAGGAGAACTACATCGACAAGGGCAAGCTCGGCATCGCCACCGGAGAGGGTTTCTACAAGTACTGACCGATGAGGGCGCCGAGCATCAGGGGCGGTCCTCGCCGCCACCCCACCGCCGAAATCGCATATCAGTAGTGGGTGCAAAGTCTCGGCACGGGAGTTCGGGCATGTCGCCAGACTGCCGCCGTGTCTCGAACGTGTGTCCGATATAAGGGTGCTGCTTCAGGTGGCCTGCTTTCTGCCTAACAATGCCCCCGACTTCAGCATCTGGAATCAGTGGCGCGCCCGTGGCTTACAGGTTCTTGCGGATGCTTTCGGCAATGCGGGGACACCAGCGTCGCGGAGGGATTCGGGCATCGAGGATTCAGTCGACATCGCGCCACTCCTCCTCGAGGGCGCGTAGCTCCCGCGATGCACCGTGGTCGGCGCGACGCATGCCCTCACCGAAGAGCATGTCGGACTCCAGACGCATGGCGAAACTATCAACCCTGGGCAAGAGGCAGTGCCTTGCGACGAGCTCATCCGCGGTTAGCCGTTGTCGGGGATTGCCGCGCCGACGTTCGCACACGTCGGCGTTGCTTTTGACCGCAGTGGCCGCGTATGCCAATGCGGCGAGGATGTCGTCGGCCTCGAGGTCTGGATGATCGGCGAGCAAATCGTCGATGGTCATGCCGGAAGCCAGTAGATCCAAAATCATCTCGACGGGATACCGCAGTCCCCGTATCACCGGCTTGCCGTGGCAGATCGCGGGGTCCGATGTGATCCGGCCCTGTAAGGACATCCCTCGACTGTAGCGGTGGTCGGACTTCGCCCAGCTACAACCAGGTGTCCAATGTCGTAGTCGTGAGGAAGTGCTCCAGGTCCGCGCGCCACGGGGCTGGGGTGGTCTTCTCCGGTTCGATGGCGGTGTACTGGCCCCGGTAGAACAGCAGGGGGCGGCCGGTGGTGGTGGTTTCGGAGAGGGTCTGGACTCGCCCGATCACGATGTAGTGGTCGCCGCCGTCGATGACGTTGTCCACCTTGCACTCGATGGTGGCCAGCGCTTCGTCCAGCACCGGGAGTTCCAGGTCGGACGTGTGCCAGGCGGCGCCGGCGAACTTGTCGGGTTCGCGGGAGCCGAAGCGGGCGCACAGTTCGCGCTGCTGTTCGGCGAGGACGTTCACGCAGAAGCGCCCCGATTTCTCGATCGCCGCCCAGGACCGGGACGCCTTGGTGGGGCAGAACAGCACCAGCGGCGGTTCGAGGGAGAGGGCGGCGAAAGACTGGCACGCGAAGCCGATCGGCACTCCGTCGTCGTCGAAGGTGGTGATCACGGTGATGCCGGTGCAGAACTGCCCCAGCACATTCCGGAACTGCCGTGGATCGATCCCGGATCCGTCCGCGGTCATCGCTTCGCTCGCCCTCTCGGTCACTGCTGCCGTTGCCCGACGGTGAAGTCGTGGCCCCACAGGCTCACCGCGGTCGATTCTCGCGCGATCCAGTCGTGGTCGTCCACTTCCAAGCCCTCGCAGCCGAATTCGACGTCGAATCCGCCCGGCGTCTTCATGTAGAAGGAGAGCATCTTGTCGTTGACGTGCCGTCCGAGCGTCGCCGACATCTTGACCTTCTTGCGCAGCGCCCGGTCCAGGGTCAGGCCGACGTCGTCGGCGTTCTCCACCTCGAGCATCAGATGCACAATGCCGCTCGGCGTCGGCATGGGCAGGAACGCCAGCGAGTGGTGGCGCGGATTGCAGCCGAAGAAGCGCAGCCAGGCGGGCTCGCCGTCGGCCGGGCGACCGACCATCTGCGGTGGCAGCCGCATCGAGTCGCGCAGCCGGAAGCCCAGCACGTCGCGGTAGAACTCCAGCGCCGCTTTGTCGTCCTTGGTGCTGAGCACCACGTGCCCGAGCCCCTGCTCCTCGGTGACGAACCGGTGCCCGTATGGACTGACGACCCGGCGATGCTCCAGCGCCGCGCCGTGGAAAGCCTCGAGCGTGTTGCCGGACGGGTCGTCGAACTTGATCAGCTCGTACACCCGGCGATCGGCCAGTTCGGTGGCCGTGCCCTCCTTGTAGGGCACACCCGCCGCGTCGAGCCGGTCGCGGACGTCCTGCAACT
This sequence comes from Nocardia sp. NPDC003999, assembly GCF_053604885.1. NCBI lineage: Bacteria > Bacillati > Actinomycetota > Actinomycetes > Mycobacteriales > Nocardiaceae > Nocardia > Nocardia sp. NPDC003999. The sequence goes on along the minus strand of NZ_JBSGIB010000002.1, from coordinate 649,903 downwards.
CCTCGGCATTGGCGGTCTCCCAGCCCGAGACCTGTAGCCGGTCCTTCTCGCCGGGAACGATCACCAGCCGGGCCGGGAACTCGTCCATGCGCAAGTACAGCGCTTCGGGGTCGGTGCCCTTGCCCTCGACCATGCCGAGGACCTTCAGGCCGTACTCCCGCCAGGCGGCCATGTCGGTCGCCTCGATACGCAGATATCCCAGTGAGCGGATGCCCATCACTTCTCCTTGACGCCCGCGAGGAAATCGATCGCGAGCCGGTTGAATTCGTGGAACTTCTCCAGCTGTGCCCAGTGCCCGCAGCCACCGAAGACGTGCAGCTGCGCGCGCGGGATCACCTTGGTCGCCACCAGCGCGCCGTCGAGCGGGTTGACCCGGTCCTCCCGGCCCCAGATCAGCAGCACGGGCTGACGCAGTTTGTAGGCGTCGCGCCAGAGCATGCCCTTCTCGAAGTCCGCGCCGGCGAACGACTTGCCCATCGCCCTGGTCGCGGCCAGCGCCTCGGGCGTGCTCGCCGAGGCGAACCGCTCGTCGATCAGCTCCTCGGTGATGAGCGACTGGTCGAAGACCATGATGCGCAGGAACGCCTCCAGGTTCTCCCTGGTCGGCTCGAAATTGAACTTGGAGAGCAGCTTCACGCCCTCGGTCGGGTCGGGCGCGAACAGGTTGGTGCTCAGCCCGCCCGGCCCCATCAGGATCAGCTTCCCGGCCCGATCCGGGTAGTCCAGTGCGAACCGGACCGCCGCGCCGCCGCCGAGCGAGTTGCCCAGCAGGTGCACCCGGGACGTGATCTCCAAGTGGTCGAGCAGGTCCTTCAGCGCCGAGGCGCTGTGCACGAAGTACTGCGGATGCTCGGTGGGTTTGTCCGAGCGGCCGTAGCCCGGCTGGTCGACCGCGATCACGTGGAAGTGCTCGGCCAGTACCGGGATGTTGCGCGCGAAGTTCGACCAGGAGGACGCGCCAGGCCCGCCGCCGTGCAGCAGGACGATCGTCGGCCCGCTGCCGACGCCCGCCTCGTGGTAGTGCAGCCGCAGATCGGGCCGCACCTGCGCGTAGCGCGAGGTCGATTCGGCGGTGAGTTCCGCGGTAGAGGTCACGGTCGTCCTCCTAGACCATGCCGTCGGTGACGGGCAGGCCGAACTCGTGCGTGCCGTACATCAGGTAGGCGCGCTCGGGATCGTTGGCCGCGTGCACCCGGCCCGCGTGCGCGTCGCGCCAGAAGCGTTGCAGCGGTGTGCCGTTGGCCAGTGCGGTGGCGCCGGAGCTCTCGAACAGCTTGTCGATCGCGGCGATCGAGCGGCCGGTGGCGCGCACCTGGTCGCGCCGCGCCCGCACGCGCAGGTCGAACGGGATCTCCTTGCCCGCCGCCAGCAGTGCGTACTCGTCGGCGACGTTGCCCGACAGCTGCCGCCACGCGGCGTCGATGTCGCTGGCGGCCTCCGCTATGCGCACCTTGGCGAACGGGTCCTCCTTGGCCTTCTCGCCCGCGTAGGCCGCGCGCACCCGCTTGCCCTGGTGCTCGACGTGCGCCGCGTAGGCGCCGTAGGCCATGCCGACGATCGGGGTGGAGATGGTGGTGGGATGGATTGTGCCCCAAGGCATCTTGTAGACCGGATCGGTATTCTGCTCCAGACCGGGCGATTTCAGTTCGCTCATGGCACGGAAGCTGAGGAACCGGTGCGAGGGCACGAAGACGTCCTTCACCACGACGGTGTTGGAGCCGGTGCCGCGCAGGCCGACCACGTTCCACACGTCGTCGATGCGGTAGTCGTCGCGCGGGATGAGGAAGCTGCCGAAGTCCACCGGCTTGCCGTCCTTGATCACCGGGCCGCCGAGCACCGCCCAGGTGGCGTGATCGCAGCCGGACGACCAGGCCCACGCGCCGTTGACGAGGTAGCCGCCGTCGACGACCGTGCCCGCGCCCATGGGCGCGTAGGAGGAGGAGATCCGCACTTCGGTGTCCTCGCCCCAGACGTCCTCCTGCGCCTGCTGCGCGAACAGCGCGAGGTGCCAGTTGTGCACGCCGACAATGCCGGCCACCCAGCCGGTGGAGCCGCACGCGCCGGCGATCTTGCGCACGGTGTCGTAGAAGACCACCGGATCGGCGGCGTGACCGCCCCACTGCTTGGGCTGGAGCAACCGGAAGAAGCCGGTCTCCTGCAACGCCTTCATGCTTTCGTCGGGGATGCGCCGCAGGTCCTCGGCCTCCTGTGCGCGTTCGCGCAACGTCGGCAACAGCGCTTCGACCCGTTCGGTCACTTCTTGCGTCATCTCGGGACCTGCTCCTGCCTGGTCGGTTGATGTCCGGAATCTCATTTGCCTCTGAGACTAGAACACGTTCCTATTTATGTCGAGAACCGGTGTTCACCCTCGCGCGGACATGCGCTCATGCAGGAAGTGAGGTGAATCGCTGGCGTCGAGGACGCCAGTTTTGTAACGTGTTCTAGTACAGATGGAGGAGGAAACGCGATGGCAGTTACCCCACAGGGCGGAGCGAAGGTCCGGGAGCTGGATGTCGGCACCGCACCGACCCGCTATGCGCGGGGATGGCATTGCCTGGGTCTGGCCAAGACGTTCCGCGACGGCAAGCCGCACGCGGTGAACGTTTTCGGCACCAAGCTCGTCGTCTGGGCCGACAGCAGTGGTGAACTGCGGGTGCTCGACGCCTACTGCAGGCACATGGGCGGCGACCTGAGCATGGGTGAGGTCAAGGGCGACGACATCGCCTGTCCGTTCCACGACTGGCGCTGGTCGGGGACCAACGGCAAGTGCACCGCGATTCCGTACGCGCGGCGGGTGCCGCCGCTGGCGCGCACCAGGAAGTGGACCACGCTGGAGCGCAACGGCCAGCTGTTCGTCTGGCACGACCACGAGGGCAGCCAGCCGCCGCCCGAGGTCACGATCCCGCACATCAAGGGCCCCTACACCGACGCCGACGGCAACCCCAGCGAGCAACTCGACAGCGGGTGGACCGACTGGACCTGGAATTCGATGCTGATCGAGGGCGCCAACTGCCGCGAGATCATCGACAACGTGGTCGACATGGCCCACTTCTTCTACATCCATTTCGCCTTCCCGACGTACTTCAAGAACGTCTTCGAGGGTCACATCGCCACCCAGTTCCTGGAGACCAAGGGCAGGCCGGACATCGGCATGGCCTCCAAATACGGCGGTGACACGCTGCTGAAGTCCGAGGCCTCGTACTTCGGGCCCTCGTACATGATCAACCCGCTGATCAACATCTACAGCGGTTACGAGGTCAAAAGCGTCCTGATCAACTGCCACTACCCGGTCACGCAGGACTCCTTCGTCCTGCAATGGGGCATCACGCTGGAGAAGCCCAAGGGCGTCGAGGGCGAGATGGCGACCAAGCTGGCCGAGAAGATGACCGAGGGCATCAGCGTCGGCTTCCTGCAGGACGTCGAGATCTGGAAGCACAAGTCCAAGGTCGAGAACCCGCTGCTGTGCGAGGAGGACGGGCCGGTCTACCAGCTGCGTCGCTGGTACGACCAGTTCTACGTCGACCTGGCCGACGTCACCGAGAAGATGACCCAGCGCTTCGAGTTCGAGGTCGACACCACCAAGGCGAACGAGGCGTGGGAAGCCGAGGTCGCCGAGAACCTGCGGCGCAAGCGCGAGTCCGAGGAAGCCGAGGCGAGCGTCTGATGGCGGCCACCTGGGCGAAGGCACCCGATTTCGCCGATCAGCCCGCTCGGCGAGCCGAAGTGCGCGCCCAGACGGTGGTCGACAAGCAGCGGTATCTGGAGGACGGCCTGACACCCCTGCGGTGCCGGGCCTGCCAAAGTCATGTGCTGGTGCGCAAGAGCAGCAACCACCAGACGTCGGTGCAGTGGACCGGCAACCCGGCCGAGCACTGCCCGGTTTTCGCCGCACTGAGCGCGACCGGTCACGGGCCGGGTCGCCCGGACTCGTGTCCGGATCTCGAGCGCACCATCGCCTGGGCCGTGGACGAGGGCGTGCTCGAAATTCCTGAGTGATCAGGCTGTTCGGGATCGGCGGGCGGCGATCGATTCGCCCGCCGATTACCGCGGCGGTGACCGCGCTGTCGCGGCCGAGTCGTGCTCCGACTACGTTGACGGGAACAAAAGAGACCTTCGTGCCGAAACGGATCAGTCCGATTCGGCGCCGCAGGAGGGAGTTTCCGCGATGCTGGTGCGGCATCTGGACTGCGCGACCATGTGCCCGGTCGGCGGACGAGCGCTGCTCGGCAGCGGTGGTCTGCTGACCGGCGGGTTGGTCGGCCATTGCCTGCTCGTAGAGTCCGATGACGGCCTGGTGCTGGTGGACACGGGCTTCGGCATGGGCGACGTGCTCGACCGGGGCAGGCTCGGTTTCGGTACCTCGCGGTTGCTGCGTCCCCGGTTGCGCCCCGAACTCACCGCGCTGCACCAGATCCGGGGGTTGGGCTATCGGCGCGAGGACGTCCGGCACATCGTGCTCACCCATCTCGATCTCGATCACGCGGGCGGGCTGTCCGACTTCCCCGACGCCACTGTGCACGTCTTCGCCGACGAACTCGACGCGGCGACCCAGCGCCCCACCCTCGGGGAGAAGATGCGGTATCAGCCGCGCCAGTGGGAACACGGCCCCCGCTGGCTGGCCCACGAGACCGGCGCGGACACCTGGTTCGGCTTCACCGCCGTCCCGGTGCTCGAGGACATCATGCTGATCCCGCTGGTCGGCCACACGCGCGGGCACAGCGGCGTCGCGGTCCGGCAGAGCGACGGATGGTTGCTGCACTGCGGCGACGCCTATTTCCACCACCGGCAGCTGGCGGCGGGGAAGGCGCGTCCCCCGGTCGGCCTCGGCGTGTTCGAGGTGTTCGCGAGCACGCTCGGACGAGAGCGGGTGGAGAACCTGGAACGGCTGCGCACGCTGCACGCCGACCACGGCGAGCGGGTGCGAATGTTCTGCGCGCACGATCCGCACGAGCTCGAACGATTCGCCGCCGTGCCGGTGCGCTGAGCCGGGTCAGTCCAGCCGGAAATCCGCGAAGTCGAATCCCGGCGCGACGATGCAGCTGACCAGCACGTATTCCGCAGTCGCCGGCCGCGCCGACTGGCTGACCCCGCCCGGCACCACCGCTTGGAGCGCCTGACCGTGCTCCAGGTCGGGGCCGAGGATCACCTCCTCGCCGCCGATCTCCAGCGCCAGCGGTCCGCCACGGTGCCAGAGCCACAGCTCGTCGGAGCGCACCGTGTGCGGGGCGGACCGCTCGCCCGGCAGCAGCAGGAAATGGATCGCGGTGGCGGCGGCGCGCGGGCCCGGATAACCCTCCGGTGTGAATTCCACCGGGCTGCGCCAGGTTTGGCGGTACCAGCCGCCTTCGGGATGCGGCGCGAGATCGAGGGCGACAGCGAGCGGCGGTCGATTGTCGGTCATCGTTCGACTATGCCCGATCCTTCGCCGACGCTCGGCTTCCCTCGATACGCCAGGTGATACCGAAAGGCGCCAGCGCGTCCAGGAAATCGGCGGGGTCGAACGCCTCCGCCGGCGCGAGGGCGCCGGGCGCCGCGGCTCCGCCGGCCAAGCGGACCGCCGACTCCACCGCCATCAACGCCGAATCGCGGTAGGAGTCGACGCCGCTGAGCACGCCGCGGACCTGCCGCCCGTCCGCGCCGAACGCGTCGACGACGAGGTCGTAGCGCAGGTCCGCGCCGGGCGCGTCCGGCAGCGTGTCGATCAGTTCGGCGGTGAACCCGCTGAGTGTGTCGAGGATCGAGGTGGCGAGGACGCCCTCGACGTAGGAGACGTCCGAGTGCCGCGGGATGGTCAGGACCGGGGGCTGCGGGAATTTGGCGACGGTGGTCGGCTCGGTGTCACCGGGGAAGGTCATCTTCTCGCGGCGCGCCGTCGCGCCGGTGCGCAGTTCGCCGTCGGCGTAGTGCCAGCCGCCGCCGCGGAACCAATCCAAACTGGCGAGCACCGTCTTCGCGCTGCCTTTGGAACCATTGCCGCCGCTCTTGCTCAGATGGCTCAACACCACCTCGGCCGGCCCGGGCACCCGGCGCGTGATGAGGTGTGCCAGCAAGTCGCCGGGGAGGTTGCTGTCGGTGACGCCGGAGACCACGGTGACGCCGGCCGCCGCCGCGCGCGGTCCGAACTCGTCTAGCACGCGCTTCAGGAAAAGCTGCTCGCCGGACATGTCGGTGTAGTGCGCACCCGCGTCGATCGCGGCGGCCAGCACCGCCGAGCCGTGCTCGACATAGGCGGGCAAGCTGCTGATCACCACATCCGCTCCGGTGAACGCGGTGACCAGAGCCGTGTGGTCGGACAGGCCGGCTACCCGGATGTCGGCTGCGGGCAGGTCCGCGGCATCGGCAGCGGCTCGGACGCGATCGGCATCGCGGCCCACCAGGATCGGGGCGAGGCCGCGGCGGCGCAGTTCGGCGAGCAGGTAGCCGCCGGTGTGTCCGGTCGCGCCGTAGACGGCGATGGTGGCGGTGGTTTCGGTCGATGTCATGAACAGAAAGCTATTGGTTTCTCGTGAGCCGGACAATGCGTAGAGCGCTCGATAATTTGTCCGAAACACTCAACTGCAGAGTGCTACGGTGAATGGGTGGATATTCTCAGCGAGACCATCGCGGCCATTCGCACCGGCAGTCCCACCTCCGGCCTGTTCATCCGGCACGCTCCGTGGGGTCGGCGGTACCCGGTAGTGCCGGGCGCGGGTTTCCACGTGGTCTTGCAGGGCTCTTGCTGGGTGGTGCCGCCGAACGGCGAACCCATTGCACTCGGCGTGGGGGACGTGCTGTTCATGCCGCGCGGGGCCGACCACGACTTGGTGGACAGTCTGGACACCCCGGTCACGGAGACCGCGCAGCCCGGTGAGCCACGGGAGATCGTAGGGCCGGGCGTGCGGACCGCCTTGCTGTGCGGCGCTTATGAACTCGGCCGCAGCCGCACCCATCCGATCCTCGACGAGTTGCCCGAGTTCATCCATCTGCCCGCGCGTCCGGGGCGACATCCCGCGCTGCGCGGCGCGGTCGACCTGCTGGCCGCGGAGATCGCCGAGCCCCGTCCGGGCAGCGACGCGGCCGTGCCCGCGATCCTCGAGACGTTGCTGCTGTTCATCCTGCGCGCCTGGTTCGACGAGCAGTCCGACCTGTGTTCCTCGGGCTGGGCGGGCGCCTTCGCCGATTCCGCGGTCGCGGCGGCGCTGCGGGCGGTGCACGAGGAACCGGCCCGCGCCTGGACCGTCGCCGACCTCGGTGACATCGCGGGCGTCTCTCGCGCCACCCTCGCGCGTCGCTTCCTCGCGACGGTCGGCGAACCGCCCCTGGCTTACGTGACCCGCTGGCGCATGCTGACCGCCGCTCGTCTGCTCCGGGACACCGACAGCAGTCTCGGCGCGGTGGCCCGCCGGGTCGGATACGCCTCGGAGTTCGCCTTCGCGAAGGCCTTCAAACGCGAATACGGCGTGGCGCCGGGCCAATACCGCCGTGCGGCCGACAGTCCGCCATTGGTCGCGGTCTGACCGGGCCGCCGCATATCGCTCGACCGGACCGGCAAGTGCGCGCGGCGCGAGGACTGATCCCTGCCAGCGCCGTATGACGTGATGACCGAGGGGAACGACGCCGAAGGGGCGAGACTCGCGGGCTGTCGCCGAACTCAGCTGAACGGCGAGCGCGGCCTTTCCTGGAGTTCCCCGTCGACGTAGATGTCGACCTTCTCGTTGTAGAAGCAGACCAGCCCGGCGACCTTCTGGCTCTCCGGAAGCGGCGTGCGGTAGCCCCACACATAGTCGGGATACTCGTTGCCGCCGACGCGGACGGTCCAGTAGTCGGCGGTGCCCTTGTACGGGCAGCTGGTGTGGGTGGCCGACGGAAACAGCAGATCCATGCGGACGTCCGTCATCGGCAGGTAGTACCGCGCGGGCAGACCCGTTTCGAAGAGGATGCGCGGCCCGTGCGAGTCGGCCACGGTGACCCCGTCGATCTCCACCCGCACATGCCGGGAGCTGGCCAGGATGTCGACGCGCGAGTACGGGTTGCGCGGGTGGACGTAGATCGGTTCGTCCTCCTCGAACCACTCGTCCATCGCGCCCCACTCCAAGCGAACCAGCTCGCGCAATTCGGTCAGCGGCGAGTCGTGGTAGCGCAGCGCCGCCCCGCCCGCTGTGGTGCCGTCGACCATGAGGTCGTAGACCGTCGCGTCGCCGCGGCTGGTGGAGTGCTGGGTTTGCCCGTTCGGTTCGAGCTTGGCGCGCAGGTCGGTGACGGGCAGATAGTAGGTCGGATAGTGCGGGTTCTCCCAGACCAGCACCGGCCGCGCGCTGTCGGCCACCAAGTGCCCGCCCAGATAGACGCGCACACGCTTCTGGCTGGTCTCGACGCTGACGCGCCCCCGCTTCGCTTCGGTCATATCTCCTGACCGTACTCCTCGCGCCGGCCCGCGCCAGGATGCGGAAACGGCGAAGGCAGCCACGCTGGCGGCTGCCTTCGGTGCGCGCGGGGATCAGTCGTCGCCGACCGTGATGGCCTGGGCTTCCTCGACGCTGTGCGGTGCGGGATCGTGGTCGTCGAGGTGGGCCAAGGCGGCGCGCCCGGCGAGCAGGACGACGACCGCGGCGGCGGTGCACGCCGCGCCCACCCAGAACGGCAGCGAGATGCTGTGCTCGCCGAGCTTGCCCGCGAGGTAGGGCGCCGCGGCGCCGCCCGCGAAGCGGACGAAGCTGTAGGCCGCCGAGGCGGTGGACCGCTCCACCGGCGCGGAGATCATCACGGCCTCGGTGATCAGCGTGTTGTTCACGCCGAGGAACAGGCCTGCCAGCACGGTGCCGACGATCAGCACCGGCTTGTGCTCGGCGAACACGGCCATCGTCGCCAGGTCGGCGGCGAACAGGCCCAGGGAGAGTCCCATCATCGGCAGCGAACCGAACCGGCGCTGCAACCGGGGAGCGAGGAAGACCGACGCGATCGCCAGCAGTACACCCCAGCCGCAGAAGATGAAGCCGATCGCATAGGTGCCCATATCCAGCGGGAACGGGGTGTAGGCGAGCAGGGTGAAGAAGCCGAAGTTGTACAGCAGGGCGGTGATGCTCACGATCAGCAGCCCCCGGTAGCGCAAGGCGCGGAACGGCGCGGCGATCGAGGTGTGATGCGTCGGCTTGGGCCCTTCCGGCAGCAGGACGACGATGCTCACCAGCGCGATGGCCATCAGCACCGATACGCCGAAGAACGGTCCGCGCCAGCTGATTCCGCCGAGCACGCCGCCGACCAGCGGACCGGTCGCGATGCCGATGCCGAGCGCCGCCTCGTAGAGGATGATCGCGCGGGCAACGCCGCCGCTGGCCGCGCCGACGATGGTGGCCAGCGCCGTGGCGATGAACAGCGCGTTGCCCAGGCCCCAGCCCGCGCGGAAACCGACGATCTGCGCCACCGTATTCGACATACCGGCCAGCGCCGCGAACACGATGATGATCGTCAACCCCGCCAGCAGCGTCTTCTTCGCGCCGAAGCGACTGGACACCACGCCGGTGACCAGCATGGCCACGCCGGTCACCAGCATGTAGCTGGTGAACAGCAGCGACACCTGGGACGGGGACGCGTTCAGTTGCTCGCCGATCGGTTTGAGAATGGGATCGACGAGGCCGATGCCCATGAACGCGATCACGCTCGCGAACGCGACCGCCCAGACGGCTTTCGGTTGCTTGGTGTTGTCCGCGACCGGGGCGCGGGTGGGAGCCAAAGTGCTCATCGGTGTTCCCTCGAGATCGGATCGTGCTGTCGCGTAGCCGTTTTCAGGGCCTCCAGCAGGTCGTGCAGTTCGGTGTCCAGCCGGGCCAGTCGCTCGGTGTCGAAGCCGGGCAGGTGTTCGCCGATCGCGGTGGCGAATGCGCGGCGGAACTCGGCCAGCCGGGTCCGCCCGGCCGGGGTGAGTTCGACGATCACGGCCCGGAAGTCCTCCGGGTCCTTGCGCCGGGTCGCGTAGCCTTCCGCGACCAGCTTGCCGATCAGCGCCGTTGCCGCCGGCTGTGAACATCGGTCGATTCTGGCGAATTCGCTGACGCGCAGCGCGCCGTGTTCGTCGAGCACCGCCAGCGCCCGCAACATGGCCCGCGGCAGGTCGTCGCCGCTGATCACCCCGGCCAGCCGAGTGAGCCTGCCCGCGGTGACGAGAAGGTCGACGACGATGTCATCCGCTACGTTCACCTGAGCTTGCCGCACAGGAAATATTATTACATAGGCTAACTATCTATCTGCGGTGAAGTCGGCCACATGAGGTGGAACCCGACGGGACGGTGGGTTCCGCCGGGTTGCCCAAGGCGGCGGTGAGGGAGTCAATCGACCTGTCCGGCAACGGGACTCGCCGATTCTTCGTAGTGGATGTCATATGCCGCCGCGATGGGATTGATCTTCACCGGATCCAGTACGCCCTCGGTCAGCACCGATGCTCCGGCTTCGAAAAGGTCCTCCAGATAGCACTCCCAGCCGCCGGGCGAGGAGATCTGCAGCACTCGTGGCGGCGGCTGCGATCCGCAGCGCAGGGCATGCGGCACGCCGTGTGGCAGCAACACGAACATGCCTTCCGTCGCGGAAAGGGTTCGGTCGTCGAACTCGACGTCGAGCGTTCCTTCGAGCACGTAGACGCATTCGTCCGCGACGTGGTGTGTGTGCCGGGGAATATCGCGCGCGAGGGTCACTTCCAGCAGGGAGAACCTGCCCTCGGTGTCGGCGGTGGTGGCCTTCACCGCGAACGCGGGCGGCAGCGGCACTCGGCCGGGCCGTGCCTCGCCGGGGGTCAGAACGCGGAAACGATTGTGGGACATGAAGTGCTACCCTTCGAAGCGATGAAACGGAACCGGAATCCGATTCCGTTTGAAGCGTAAACACGGAGGGATCGTCAGTGTCAAGGCCACCATCGGCCCGCAAGCAGCGCGCCGACGCCACGCTCAACCGCGCCCGCATCGTGTCCGTGGCGCGCACGCTGTTCGCCGAGCACGGCAGTGCCGTGCCGCTGACCGAGATCGCGCGCGCCGCCGGAGTCGGCGTCGGAACCGTCTACCGTCATTTCCCCAGCCATGCCGACCTCATCGAGGCCGCGGCCGAGCAGCGCTTCGCCGAGATCGAGGAGTTCGCCCGCACCGAATGCCTGCGCGCCGAGCCCGGCGAAGGGCTCGCACGCTACCTGCTTCATGTCGGCGAAGTGCTGGCGGCCGACCGGGGCTTGTCGGCGGCGATCGAGACGGCGCGGCAGTCGGCGGGCAGCGAGCCGAGGGGCGAATCCCGCGGCAGGCTCGAGGACGTGATCGGCGAGCTCGTCGAGCGGGACCGAGCCGCGGGAACATTGCGCGACGACTGCACGGTGGCGGACGTCTACATGATCGTCGGCGCGTTGTCCGCCACCATCGGCAGCGGCAGCGGTGATTGGCGCAGGCTCGTGCGGATCGTTCTGCACGGCCTGCGCCCCGATGCGACCCGTAGACGCTCGGACGAGTGAACTCGGAGGTCAGCCCGGGGCTATGTTGGCGTTGCGGTGGAAGACGTTGCCCGGGTCGTAGTCGGCTTTGATGTGCGCCAGCTTCGCGTATTTCGTGCGTCCGTACGATTCGCGAACCCGGGCATGGTCCGGGTCGGCCATGAAATTGACATACCCGCCCTGGTTGGAAGCCAATGGACGCAGCGCATCCCACGTCGTGCGCACCCATTCCCGGTCCAGCGCGAGCGTCTCGGTGTCGGGAGTGATCGCGGTGATGTTGCACTCGTAATGCGAACGGCGCGTGCCGCCGAATGCCGTGTCGTCCTCACCGACAGTGCTGAACGTGCCGCTGAGCGGGAAGATCGGCATGAACGACAGCGGCGCGGTTTTCCTGGCCGCGTTCGCGATCAGCACCGCGATGGCGTCGTTGGAGAAATCGTCGAGGTCGAGCGCCTTCTCGTAGCCGTACAGACCCCACGGCGCTGCCGCGTCGAGCATCCGCTGCAATCCGGCATACGGCATCGGGGTGCGGAATTCGAACAGCGGCGGCAGGGCGTTCCGGATCGGCGCCACCGCGGCGGCATGCTCCTCGGCCGTGCCGAAACCGGCGACGATCAGGGCATGGCCCGCGTGACCGTGGTATCGCTCCGGGACGAAAGGCGCGGGCGGCGCCGACATCGCCAGCGCGATCAACGCTCCCGACCGGCGCGGCAGAGTGGGGATGAACTCACGGATCAGGCGGAGTGCGTCGGTGCCGTCCGGCATGTCCCAGAAGAGCAAGCCGAGGTGGATTTCCGGCCCGACGTGATGCAGGCGGTACTCGAATTCGGTGACCACTCCGAAATTTCCGCCGCCGCCGCGCAATGCCCAGAACAATTCCGCGTTCTCGGTCTCCGACGCCCGTACCACCTGGCCGTCGGCGAGCACCACCTGCGCCGAGACGAGGTTGTCGATGGCCAGCCCCGCCATGCGGGTCAGCCAGCCCATGCCGCCGCCGAGGGTGAGGCCGCCGACGCCGGTATCGCTGATCACTCCGCCGGTCACCGCCAACCCGTACTTCTGGGTCGCGGCGTCCATGTCCGCCATCGTCGCTCCGCCGCCGACCCGGGCCCGCTCGGCTTCCGGATTCACCACGACGCCCTTGAGGGCGCTCAGGTTGATCATCAGGCCGCCTTCGCCGACCGCGGTCCCACTGTAGGAGTGGCCGCCGCCGCGAACGGATATCTCCAGCCCCCGGTCCCGGCCGAAGGCCAACGCCGCGGCCACGTCACGCGGCGACAGGCACTGGGCGATCACGGCGGGGTGCCGGTCTATGTCCCCGTTCCAGATGGCGCGGGCCCGGTCGTACCCGGTATCCGCTGGGCCGTACACCGGCCCGTCCATGGTGGACCGTAATGCTTCGAGATCGGAATGCACTGTTTGCGTCATGGCATCCTCCCGGCTGGTGGGCCCCGACGACTTTTGGGAGGCGAGCCGGCATATCGACTCGCTACGGCACCGATTCCGACCTGCGGTGCCACTCGAAAACGCATCCCCCGGCATGCGCGTGTGGCGCTTGTCACATCTTAGTGCATCGGGACCACGCCGGACAGCCTATCGAGGAAGGGCGCGCCGCCGACCAGGTCGGCGCGCCCTGACCCGGCTCAGGCGGGCTGCGTCATCGGGCGGTGCGCGGCCCCGAACAGCTGCGCGTCCGCGTGGGCGCGCTTGAAGAACAGATGCGCGTCGTGTTCCCAGGTGATCGCGATGCCACCGTGCAACTGGACGGTCTCGGCCGCGATGGCGGTGAGCGCCTCCGAGCAGTGCACGCGGGCGACCCAGACATCCTCGGCGGCCGACGGGCTGTTCGCCGCCACCGCCGCGGTCGCCGCGACGGACACGGACCGGGCCGATTCCAGCAGCACGTACATGTCCGCCATGCGGTGCTTGAGCGCCTGGAAACTGCCGATCACCCGGCCGAACTGCACGCGGGATTTGGCGTAGTCGACCGTCGTCTCCAGGCAGCGGTCGGCGGCGCCGACCTGCTCCGCGGCCACCGCCGCCCACGCGATCTCGCGCAGCCGGGCGACCGTCCCGGACTGGTCACCCGAGCCGAGCCGTCGCGCGTGCGCGTCGGCGAAACCGACTTCGGCCAGTTTGCGGGTGGGGTCCATGGTGGGCGCGGGCCTGCGGGTGACGCCCGGCGCGGTGGGTTCGATCTCGAACAGACCGGTCGGCGTGACGACGACGAAGGTGTCGGCCGACATACCGTCGAGCACGTAGTGCGCGGTCCCGGTGAGGGCGCCGTCCGTCTCGTGCACACCCGGCTCGTCCCAGCCGCGCTCGTCGGCCCAGCAGACCGCGATCGTGCGCGTGCCCTCCGCCACCTCGGGCAGTAGCCGTGCGCACGCTTCGTCGTCGCCCGAAAGCAGCACCGCCTGTCCACCGAGAACGGCCGAGCCGAGCATCGGAACCCCGGCGAGCGTGCGGCCCAATTCGCCTACCACCAGCAGGGATTCGACCAGGCTCGCACCGAAGCCGCCGTATTCCTCGGGAATCGCCAGCGCCGCGACGCCGATCTGCTCGCACAGCAGCCGCCACAGCGCCGGGTCGTAGCCGAGTTCGGTGTCCATCGCGGCGCGCACCGCCGCGGACCCGGCGTGCTTGGTCAGCAGCGCACGCACCGAGGCGAGGAATTCCTGGTGTTCGGCGGTCATGCGATGCCTCGCTCGGCGCGTTCCTGGTCGGTGTCCTCCCGCAGCGCCCGTGCGATCCGGGCGCGATGCAGGTCCGGTGTGCCCCAGGCCGAACGCAGCGCGGTCACCTTGGTCAGCCACAGCGACAGGTCGTACTCGGCGGTGTAACCGATCGCGCCGTGCACCTGGAGCGCGGTGCGGGCCGCGCGGTAGGCGGCGTCGCCGCAGGCGATCACGGCGGCCGAGACGTCGCGACCCCGAGTTGGTCCGGTCATGGTCAGCGCGGCCCGGTAGAGCAGCGGCTCGGCCAGGTCCAGCGCGATGAGCACGTCGGCCAGCTTCTGCTTCACGGCCTGGAACTCGCCGATCGGCTTACCGAATTGCTTGCGCTGCTTGGCATATTCGGTGGACGCGTGCAGCAGGGCCTTTCCCGCGCCGAGCAGCTGGGCCGCGCAGGCCAGCGCGCCGGTGTCGAAACCGGCGGCCACGGCCGCGGCGACCTGCTCACCCTCGGCGACGGGCTCGGCCGCGGCGACCGCGAACAGGCGGCGGGCGGGATCGACCGATCGCACCAGGCCGCCGCGGTGCCCGATGGACAGCTGCTCGCCGGCCAGCAGGACCACCTCGGCGGTGTCGGCGTCCAGCGCGACACCGCTCGCGAAGGCGACGGTGCCCAGCGCCGTGCCCTCCGCGAACCCGGGCAGCCAGCGCGCGGCCGGATTTCGGTCCGGAAGCGCTTGCAGCAGAGCCGGAATCGCGGCGGCGGTCTCCAGCACCGGTCCCGGCACGGCCGCCCGGCCGATCTCCTGGAACGCCACGACCAGATCGATCGGTTCGGCGCCGATGCCGCCGTGCTCCTCCGCCACGGCCAGACCCAGCACACCGGCCTCGGCCAGTTGCCGGATCAACGCGCGACCGGGCCCGCTGTCGCCGGACGCCCACGCGCGCACGGCGGAGGGCGCGCGGCCCGCCTCCAGCAGTTTGCGCAGGCTGGCGGCGAAATCGAGTTGTTCGGGGCTGAGCGCGAATCTCATCGGCTGCTTCCTCTCGGTAGTCCGAGCAGCCGCTCGGCGATGATGTTGCGCTGGATCTCGTTGGTGCCCGCGTAGATCGGTCCCGACAGCGCGAACAGGTATCCGTCCGTCCACGGCCCGGAACGTTCCGCCGCCGGACCGAGCACCTCGAGCGCGGTCTCGTGCATGGCGATGTCCAGCTCGGACCAGAACACCTTCGTGATCGAGGATTCCGCGCCGAGCCTGCCGCCTTCGTTGAGCCGGGTGACCGTGCCGAACGTGTGCAGCCGGTAGGCCTCGCTGCCGATCCAGGCGTCCACCACCGCGTCGCGCTGCGCGGTGTTGTCCTCGTCGCCCGCCTCGCGCCACAGATCGATCAGCCGTCGCGCGGTGGCGCTGAACCGCCCGGGGCTGCGCAGCGAGAGGCCGCGTTCGTTGCTGGAGGTGCTCATCGCCACGCGCCAGCCCTCGCCGGGCGCGCCGATGACGTCGCGGTCGGGCACGAACACGTCGTCGAGGAAGATCTCCGCGAAGCCGGGTTCGCCGTCCAGCTGCGGGATCGGGCGCACCGAGACCCCGTCGGCGGTCAGCGGGAACATCACGTAGGTGAGGCCCTTGTGCCGCTCGGCCTCGGGATCGCTGCGGAACAGTCCGAACGCCCAGTCCGCGAAGGCGGCGCGCGAACTCCACGTCTTCTGGCCGCTCAGCAGCCAGCCGCCGTTGGTGCGCCGGGCGGTCGAGCGGATACCGGCCAGGTCGCTGCCCGCTTCGGGCTCCGACCACGCCTGCGCCCAGATGTCGTCGCCGCGCGCCATCCGCGGCATGATCCGTTCCAGCTGTTCCGTGGTGCCGTGTTCGAAAAGCGTTGGCGCCAGCAGGAATATGCCGTTCTGACTGACCCGCCCCGGCGCGCCCGCCGCGTAGTACTCCTGCTCGAACAGCACCCACTCCAGCAGCGAGGCGTCGCGCCCGCCGAACTCCTCCGGCCAGGCCACCACCGAGAGCCGGGCGTCGGCGAGGGTGCGCTCCCACGCGCGATGCGCCTCGAATCCCGCCTTGGTGTCCATGGAGGGCAGCGGTTTCGCGGGTTTGTTCACGGCCAGGAATTCGCGGACCTCCCGCTGGAATTCCTGGGTCGCCTGATCGAGATCCAGATCCACTAGGTCGTTCCGTTCTGTTCTGCGGTGCTCGCGGAGGCCTTCATCGTCTTGGCGTTCATGCCGCCCAGCGAGTCGGCGCCGACCTCGGCGTTGTGCGCGTGCGCGAAGTGGTGCAGGCCGAAGACCGAATCCATGCCCGAGCGCATGCCCATCAGGTCCTCGGCCTGATTGACCGCTTTCTTGGTCAGCGCGAGACCGAATTGCGGCATGGTGGCGATCTTCTCGGCCAGCGCGAGGGTTTCGGCCTCCAGTTCGGCGCGCGGCACCACCCGGTTGACCATGCCCCACTCCTTGGCCTGCGCGGCTCCGAACCGGTCGCCGGTGAACAGGAACTCCTTGGCCGCGCGCGGACCCATCACCCACGGATGCGCGAAGTACTCGACGCCCGGAATGCCCATGCGGACGACGGGATCGGAGAAGAACGCGTCGTCGGAGGCGATGATCAGATCGCACACCCAAGCCAGCATGAGCCCGCCCGCGATGCAGGCGCCCTGCACCATGGCGATGGTCGGCTTGGGGATCTCCCGCCAGCGCCTGCACATGCCGAGGTAGACCTCGAGCTCGCGGGCGAAGCGCTGGTCGCCGCCGGCCCGGTCCACATGGTCCCACCACAGCGCGGCCTTGTTCTGGTACCGCACGTGGTGGTCGCGGCCGGGCGTGCCGATGTCGTGCCCGGCGCTGAAGTGTTTGCCGTTGCCCGCGAGCACGATCACTCCGACCTCGGGGTCCTCCACAGCGCGCTCGAACGCGGCGTCGAGGGCGTAGGTCATCACCGAGTTCTGCGCGTTGCGGTAGTCCGGCCGGTTCAGCGTGACGATCGCGACGCGTCCGCGCCGCTCGTAGGTGACGACCTCACCTTCGTCCGGGATCGCCGGACCCTCGTCCGGGGTTGCCGGTTCCGACATTACGACTTCTCCTCACGTAGTTGACGCTTGAGCACTTTCCCGGCGGCGCTGTAGGGCAGCTGGTCGCGGAACTCGACGAACCGCGGCACCTTGAAATTGGCCAGCACGGTGGTGGCGTGGGCGAGCACCTGGTCCTCGGTCAGGCCCGAGCCGGACTTGCGCACCACGTACGCCTTGCCCACCTCGCCCATCCTGGTGTCGGGCACGCCGATGACCGCCGACTCCGCCACGCCGTCCAGCCGGGCCAGCGCCTGTTCCACTTCGGCGGGGTAGACGTTGAAGCCGCCGGAGATGTACATGTCCTTGAGCCGGTCGGTGATCGTCAGGTATCCGCGGTCGTCGACCGTGCCGATGTCGCCGGTGTGCAGCCAGCCGTCCTCGTCGATCGTCTCCGCGGTGCTTTCCGGGTCGTCCAGGTATCCGAGCATCACGTTCGGCCCGCGCAGCAGGACCTCGCCCGCCTCGCCGAGGCGCAACTCGAAATCCGCGATCGGCCTGCCGCAGGTGTTCGCGATGGTCTCGGCGTCGTCGTCGACGCGGCACATGGTGCCGAAACCCGCGCTCTCGGACAGGCCGTAGGCGGTGATGACGACGTCGAAGGCCAGTTCCGAGCGCATCCGCTCGATCAGCACCACCGGCACCGTCGCCGCTCCGGTGACGGCCACGCGCAGGGAGCTCAAATCGAATTCGGCGCGGCGCGGGAAATCCAGGATCGTCTGGTAGATCGTCGGCGGGCCGGGCAGCACGGTGATCCGCTCCGCGCCGATCCGCCGCATCGTCTCCGGTACGTCGAAGGTGACCTGCGGGATGATCGTGGCTCCCGTGACCAGGCAGGCGAGGATGCCCGCCTTGTATCCGAAGTTGTGGAAGAACGGGTTCACCACCAGATACCGGTCGTCGCCCCGCAAGGTGGCGCACTCCGCCCAGGCCCGCACCACCGACAGCGCCTGCCGGTGCGCGACCAGCGTGCCCTTGCTGCGGCCGGTGGTGCCGGAGGTGAACAAGATGTCGGAGATGTCGTCGGGGCGGACCGACTCGGCGCGTTCCTCGGCTTCGGCCACGGTGACCGGCGCGGCGACGGTCGCGAGTTCCGACCAGTCCAGCGCGGCGATGTCGGTGTTCTCCGTGCCGGGTTCGACCGGGATCACCACCACCGTGTCGATGGCCAGGTCGGACGTGCGCAGTTCGGCCAAGCGGTCGCGGCCGAGGAAGGGCCCCGCGATGAACAGGGCCTTCGCGTCCACCCGTCCGAGCACGTCGGCGGCCTCCTCGGCCACGTAGCGGGTGTTCAGCGGCACCAGCGCCGCGCCCGCGTAGTGCGCGGCGAGCGCGGCGATCACCCAGTGGTGGGTATTGGGCGCCCACATGGCCACCCGGTCGCCCGTCCGCACCCCGCGTGCGATGAGCGCCCGTGCCACTTCCTGGACCGCCTCGAGCAACTGGGCCCAGTTCAACCGCACCTCGCCGTCGGCGATCGCCGCGGCGTCGCCGAAGGTCCGAGCGGCGTGGTGCAGTGCCATCGGTGTCGTCTGTGCAGGGGTTGTCACGGTTGTCCTTACCGTCCGCGAGCGAGTTATGCGTGCACTCTACAAAGCAAGTGCTTGGTAGGTTATCCTACCGGCGTGGGTGCGATCCAGACCTCAGAATCCGACACCGCCGCTCCGGACGGGCGGTTTTCCGCCGTGCAGGACGAGCGATTCGCCGCCGAAGTGCGCGAGTGGCTGGAGGAGAACCTCAACGGCGAATTCCGCGCGCTGCGCGGCCTCGGCGGTCCCGGCCGCGAACACGAGGCGTTCGACGAACGCCTGGCCTGGGACCGGCACCTGGCCGCGGCCGGGTGGACCTGCCTGGGCTGGCCGAAGGAGTACGGCGGCCGCGAGGCCACGGTGCGCCAGCAGGTCATCTTCCACGAGGAGTACGCCAAGGCGAACGCCCCCGCGCGGGTGTCGCACGTCGGCGAGGAACTGCTCGGCCCGACCTTGCTCGCGTTCGGCACCCAGGCGCAGAAGGACCGCTTCCTGCCCGGCATCCGCAACGTCAGCGAACTGTGGTGCCAGGGTTATTCGGAGCCCGGCGCCGGCTCCGACCTGGCCGCCATCACCACCTCGGCGCACCTGGACGGCGACGAGTGGTCGATCAACGGGCAGAAGATCTGGACGTCGCTGGCTCACGTGGCCGACTGGTGCTTCGTCGTCGCCCGCACCGAGCGCGGGTCCGCGAGGCACAAGGGTCTGTCCTACCTGCTGGTCCCGATGCGGCAGCCGGGGATCGACGTGCGTCCGATCATCCAGCTGACCGGGACCTCGGAATTCAACGAGGTCTTCTTCGACAACGCCCGCACCGCGGCCGACCTGGTGGTCGGCGAGCCGGGCGACGGCTGGCGGATCGCCATGGGCACGCTCACCTTCGAGCGCGGCATCTCCACCTTGGGCCAGCAGATCCGGTTCGCCCGCGAACTGGCCGACATCGAGGCTCTGGCCCGCCGCACCGGCGCGGCCGACGACCCGCTGATCGCCGACCGAATCGACCGCGCCTGGGTCGGGTTGCGCGTGCTGCGCGCGCACGCCATGCGCACGATGGAGGGCGCGGGCGTGGACGACGGCGCGGGCCAGGCCTCGGTGGCGAAACTGCTGTGGGCCAACTGGCATCGCGGGCTGGGGGAGCTGGCGATGGCCGTGCTCGGCGCCCGCGGCCTGGTGGCGGGCGAGAACGATCTCAACGAATGGCAGCGGCTGTATCTGTTCACCCGCGCCGACACCATCTACGGAGGTTCGAACGAAGTGCAGCGCAACATCATCGCCGAGCGGGTGCTCGGCCTGCCGCGCGAGGCCCGCCCGTGACCGGGCCGCTGTCGGTCGCCCCCGCGCCCGTTCCTGGGCACGGCCTGCTGACCGGACGTTCGGCCGTGATCACCGCGGCGGCGGGCACCGGCATCGGCTCGGCCACCGCGCGCAGGTTGCTGGCCGAGGGCGCGGACGTGGTGGTCTCCGACTGGCACGAGCGGCGTCTGGCCGAGACCGCGACCGAGCTGGCCGCCGAGTTCCCGGACCGGCGGGTCGCTTCGATCCCGTGCGACGTGCAGAGCACCGAACAGGTGAACGCGCTGATCCGCGGCGCCGCCGAGGCCGTCGGCCGCATCGACATCATGGTCAACAACGCCGGGCTGGGCGGGGAGACGCCCGTGGTCGACATGACCGACGAGCAGTGGGACCGCGTCCTCGACATCACCCTCAACGGCACCTTCCGCTGCACCAGGGCCGCCCTCGGTTACTTCCGCGACGCGGGCCACGGCGGCGTGATCGTGAACAACGCCAGCGTGCTCGGCTGGCGCGCGCAGTACGGCCAGGCGCACTACGCGGCGGCCAAGGCGGGCGTCATGGCGTTGACCAGGTGCAGCGCAATCGAGGCTGCCGAACTCGGCGTCCGGATCAACGCGGTGGCCCCGAGCATCGCCAGGCACGCCTTCCTGGACAAGGTCAGCTCGACCGAGCTGCTCGACCGGCTGTCGGAGCGCGAGGCGTTCGGCCGCGCGGCCGAGCCCTGGGAGGTCGCCGCCACGATCGCGATGCTGGCCAGTGACTACACCACCTACCTGACCGGCGAGGTGGTTTCGATCAGCAGCCAACGCGCCTGAGCCACGGGCTTTTCGGGCTCGTCCGCTCTGCATGGGGCGGACGAGCACACCCCGGCGACCATCGAGCAGCCGTTCGTCCGCCACGCCCGGAGAGATCTTCCACGCCGTATTGCGATCGCCTTCTCGCATCACGGCTGCCGCGTGAAATGGGCAGCTGATCAGGTGGAAAAGGACGAGCCGGAGCGCGGCGCGGTGTGCCATGCTGGATGAGATCGGATCAGCGCTCTTCAAGGGGGCGATGGCTATGGGTCGCGATCGCCCACCTGCCCGCGAACAACTGGAACTCGATGTGGTGCGCGAAGTCGTGCTGGCCAGGCGACGGCTCGACAGCCTCGTCCTCTCGGCCCTCACCCTCGGCGCCGAGCTCATCGAGCACACCTCCGAAAGCGCGGTCGCCACGGCCGCCGCGCGGATTCTCGAGCAGCACGCCGTCGACGAGGGGGAGGTCGCCCGCGATCCGCGCGGCGCGCTGCGGGCCGATCTGGCGCGCGATCGCGAGCGTGCCCGGCGCATCGGCCTCAGCGCCGACAGCACGGAGAGCGAGCAGGAGCAGCGCAGGCAGCGCCAGACGGACTTGCTGTGCGAGGTGCGCGCCGACTTGCTCGCGGTGGTCGCGAAATGCCGGAAATTCCGTTTCGACCAGGTGACCTTCTCGGACGAGATCGCGCAGGGCCTGTGCGCTGCCACCGACAAACTGGTGATCGGGGCCGACATGGACACCTACCACGCCTGGCAGCGCGGCATGGTGCTCAAGCTGAGCGAGGAGCCGGTGCGCGGCGGCCCGCCACGGGTGATGGCCACGGTGGACGCCGGTCCCGATCGCGGTCAGCTCACCGTGGAGTGGGACAGCTGCGAACGTCGTCTCGCGCTCGTCGCCCGGATGGCGCGCGCGGGCGTCTCGCCGGTGATCATCTGCGATCGCCTGCTCGCCGATCTCTCGGTGTCCTCGCCGCTGCGCTATTCGGCCCGTTGAACGGGGCCGCTGTACCAAGCAAATGCTTGGTTGTATGATGGCCGTGTGCCCGCACCAGACGCCTCTAAATCAGCACGGCGCAGCGAGTTGCTCGCCTTGGCGGCCGAATTGTTCGCCGAGCGGGGATTGCGCGCGACCACAGTGCGCGACATCGCCGACGCGGCCGGGATCCTATCGGGGAGCCTCTATCACCACTTCGATTCCAAGGAGTCGATGGTGGACGAGATCCTGCGCGGGTTCTTGGACGAACTGTTCGGCCGCTACCGCGAGATCGTCGCCTCCGGTCTGAGTTCGCGAGACACCTTGGAAGCCTTGGTGCTCGCGTCCTACGAGTCGTTCGACCGCTGGCACGCCGCGGTGGCGATCTACCAGGCCGAGGCGAAGCGGCTGCGCGACTCGGAGCGGTTCACCTACATCGCCGCGTACAACCGCGAATTCCGCGAGCTGTGGCACCGGGTGCTGACCAACGGCGTCCAGGACGGCAGTTTCCGGCCGGAGCTGGATGTCGAACTGGCCTACCGGTTCCTGCGTGACACGGTGTGGGTCGCGGTGCGGTGGTACCGCCCCGGCGGCTCGGTCACCGTCGAGAACCTCGCGAAGCAGTACCTGACCATCGTGCTCGACGGGCTCACCGCCGGCGAGCGCACCACGTAGGAGTCCTTACATGTCAGCACCTTCCGCGTCCCGTCGTCCGTATGCCCCGCTGCGGGACGCCTACGTGATCGATGCGGTACGCACCCCGGTCGGCAAGCGCGGCGGCGCACTGGCGGGCGTGCACCCGGCCGATCTGGGCGCGGCCGCGCTGCGCGGCCTGCTGGACCGCAACCCGATCGACCCGGGGAATGTGGACGACGTCATCGTCGGCTGCGTCGACAACGTCGGCCCCCAGGCGGGCAACATCGGCCGCACCATGTGGCTGGCCGCGGGCTATCCCGAAGAGGTGCCCGGCGTCACGGTGGACCGGCAGTGCGGATCCAGCCAGCAGGCCATCAATTTCGGCGCCCAAGCCATCATGAGCGGCACGGCCGAGGTGATCGTCGCGGGCGGCGTGCAGAACATGAGCGCGATCCCGATCTCCGCGGCCATGTTCGCGGGCAAGGAGTACGGCTTCGACTCGCCGTTCGTCGGATCGCAGGGCTGGGATCACCGCTACGGCACCGCCGAGGTGACCCAGTTCCGGGCGGCCCAGCTGATCGCCGAGAAGTGGGACATCAGCCGGGCGGAAATGGAACGATGGGCGCTGCGCAGCCACGAGCGGGCCCGCGACGCGATCAAGAACGGCCGCTTCGACAACGAGATCGTGCCGGTCGGCGATTTCTGGATCGACCAGGGCCCGCGCGAGACCAGTCTGGAGAAGATGGCTTCGCTGCCCGCGCTGGCCGAGGGCAGCCCGCTGACCGCCGCGGTGGCCAGCCAGATCTCCGACGGCGCCAGCGCCACCCTGCTCGCTTCGGACTGGGCGGTGCGGGAGTACGGCTTGACGCCGCGAGCGCGCATCCACCACGTGAGCGCGCGCGGCGCGGACCCGATCTACATGCTCACCGCGCCGATCCCGGCGACCAAGTGGGCGCTGGAGAAGTCCGGTCTCACCATCGATGACGTCGACGTGATCGAGATCAACGAGGCGTTCGCGCCCGTGGTGCTGTCCTGGCTGAAGGAGACCGGCGCGAATCCCGAGAAGGTCAACGTCAACGGCGGCGCCATCGCCCTCGGTCACCCGCTCGGCGCGACCGGCGCGAAGCTTTTCGCGACGCTGCTCAACGAGCTCGAACGGATCGAGGGCCGCTACGGCCTGCTCACCATCTGCGAGGGCGGCGGCACCGCCAACGCCACCATCATCGAGCGCCTGCCGCGCTGATCCGCGCGAGCGAGCGGCACGCCGAGAAGTTCGACGTGCCGCTCGCGTGTCGTGGATGGCGACGGGCCTGGGTCAGTCGGATTGCACCTCGTGATCCGACTGCCCCTGAGACGAACCGTCGTTGATTGCGCTGCGAATCTGGTGGACCCGCCGTTCGCGCGGTACTTATCGCTGTGAGCGCAGGTACTCGTCGTGTTCGCGGTCCTCGCGGTAGTAACGCTGGGTCAGCACGGTGAGACGGTTGATCTCGGCCGCCATAGCGGCGGGGGCGAGCGGTTTGGCGACGATGGGGTCGCCCGTTCTCACGTAGTAGCGGCCATCCGTGTAGTCCATCCACCAGAAACCGCGCCCGAAACTCGGGCGGGCGTCGACGGCTGGGCCGGCGAACACCGTGACCTCGCCCAGCCCGAGGCGTTCCCGCTTGAAGATCTGGTCCAGCCGCGCCACGGTGCCGACCTCGTACGGCTTGCGCACCGGCCGTTCCCGATCGGCGGTCACTTCGTCGCGGCGCACTTCGATCGGCGGATGCGTGCCCGCGGGCATCTTCGGCAGCGCGGCCACCGCTTTGGCGGCGACCCGCCCTGCGGCGCAATAACTCACGATCACGTCAGCGCCGGTGTCCGGTGCGTGGCCGGGGAGTTGGACCAGGGTGGCCCCGGCCTGCCCGCGTACCGCGCCGTGGAAACGGAACACGATCGACATGTCCGGGCCGCCCATGCCTTTGGACTCGACCCGTACCTCCGGCTCCAGCAATACGTCCAGCGCCTGTTCCAGCTCGACGGCGTATCGCCCGAGCAGCGCGTCGACCGCTTCCTCGCGTCGACGCTTCAGATCGGCGAAATCCATCTCTTCCGGACGATATTGCAGCGGGTACGGCAGACGGTCGCGACCATAGGCGGACCAAAGGATTTCGAATTCCTGCCCGGTGAAGCGCCAGTCAGCCATGCGGGTTGTCTCCGATGACCGGGGGAACGGCCTTCGGCAAGGAATCCGAACCGGTGAGTTCCTCACCGTTGTGCTGGTTGATCAGATAGTCCTTGACGCCCGATGTCTCGCGTTCGTCGTGCTTGCCGCGAGACCCCATCCCCGGGGCGATGCCGCTCGTTCCGGTCGTGCCGGTTCGCGCCGCCTGGGCTCCGGTCGCCGTGGCGGCCGGATGCGCGTGCGGCTGCTGCGGGCCGGCCGGGACGTTGCGGCCCGGTGCGGGAGTTCCGGTGATGGTCGGTGCACCGGATACGACGGGGGTGCCGGGACGCCCGGGTGTATTCGGGCTCGTCGTCCCGGGCCGACCAGGCGTCGCCGGAGCGGTGGTGAAGTTCGGGCTCGGCGTAGTGGTGCTGCTCGGTGTCGTCGACGGCGTGGTCGATGTCGTCGGTTGTACGCCGGTCGACTGGTCCACACCCGCCGGGGTGACTGCCTGCGGAGTGGTGGCGGGGTTGGTCTCGGGCGATTGTCGTGGGCCGCCGTCGGATTGGTCGGTGGTCTCCGGTTGCGCGGCTTCGGGCTGGTTCGACTCGGTAGTCGTCGTCTGCGGTGCGGAGGTATTCGGAGCGCCAGGTGACGAGATACCCGGCTGCTGCCCGGGATCTGCCACGATCTGTGGGGCCGTGGGCAGGACGGGCACACCGTGGTCGGTCTGATTCGCGACTTGGCCGTACACCGTCCGCAGAATCCTCCGCGCTTCCTGCGTGGCCTCCTCTTCGGTGTAATCGCCCGCCTTCATGACACCGTCCTGGGGCAACGTCTTATCCCTCAGGTCCGGGCGTTCGGTGGCCTGCGGCATCAACGCCTGCGTCTGCTCGAGGCCGGTATGCATCTCCGACAGCTTGAAACTCACCAGACACGCGGCATCCGCGAGATTCCCCGACTGATTCCGGTAGTTCGTCACCGCGTCCGCGGCCGCTTTCCCGGATTGCCCGGTCCAGCCCGGATTCGTGCCGTCCCCGGTCACGGTGCGGCCGAACTGCTCGTTGAACGCCTGAATCGCACCGGTCAGATTCATCCCGATGTTCAACCAGGCCTCCGACGCCTCGCGCACCGTACCCGGCCGCATCGCGTTCACGGCGTCGACCATCTGCGCCAACGTCATACTGTCGTAGTTGTCCGGTCCCGGAATTCGCGGCGGTTCGTACTCCCCTTGAAACGATGTGCCCAACCGGCTGGTGAAGTCGTAGATCGTGTCGCGCTCCCGATTCCACTGCTCCTGTGCGGCGATGATCCGGGCGCGGTACTCCTCGTAGATCATGGTTGCGCGTCCAAGCCGGTGAACTGGTCGGCCCTCGACCGGTCCAGCTCCACGAAGTTCGCGATTGCTTTGGCGACAACCTCTTTCGCGATCTTTACCGCGTCGATGTGCTGCATGAGTACGGCATCCAAGGATTGCTCGGTGCCAGCAGCCTTGCTGGCGAATTTCTCCCGGAGAACCTGACCTGATGGAAAGGGGCCGAAACCGTCGATAATCTTGACCCGGTCCGCCATTTGCAGGATGGCGTCCAGCCGGTCCAAGTAGTCGTCGCAGGCTTTGTCCAACCCCTTGCCGATCTCGGGATGTAGCACTATCTCACCGGAATTGGCCAGGTCGAGAACTCTCCGCCACTCCGTTGC
Organism: Nocardia sp. NPDC003999; assembly: GCF_053604885.1. Lineage (NCBI taxonomy): Bacteria > Bacillati > Actinomycetota > Actinomycetes > Mycobacteriales > Nocardiaceae > Nocardia > Nocardia sp. NPDC003999. The sequence goes on along the minus strand of NZ_JBSGIB010000002.1, from coordinate 623,641 downwards.
GTCGACTCCGACAGACACAACCCCTCCTTAGTTTTTCGGCAGGTACTGCGCTAGATCGGAGGCATGGCGACGGACCTCTGCGCATGGATCGCCTTGTTTGCCAACGGAGTAGCGAGTTACGATCCGAAACAAGACCGTGCCCTGTGCCGCTTCGACGGCGATGCTGCACTTGAGTTGCTTGGCGTCACCCACATCGAGGAACTCGACGGCGTTGTGGGCACCGACCGGATGCGGTGTGAAGGACTCGAAATCACGACGCTTCTGAACGTCCTGAAGAGTGGGCGTACCGGAGAAGATCGTCAAGTCGTACCAGCGAGAGACGGCTCGCCACCCGCATACCTTCCATCCGGTGAAGTCCACGCCAGCCGCGTCCTTGTTCTTGCTGGCGGTATCCAGCCCGGTCCCCGATATCGCAGCTTCCGGCAGGTCGCATGGGTTCCAGAGTGCCGCGTCCGGGTCGGCAGACTTCGTGGCGGTGGTAGTCGCCGTGGCCGCCGCCGTTGTGGAGGTCGGTGTGCTCCCGGTGGTGTCACCACACCCAGCCAGCACCACCACCGCACCGGTCGCGAGCACGGCACCGCGTAACAGCTTCCCCCAGCTCGTCATCGGTTCCTCACCGCCGGTGCCGTAACGCATCGACGGGGGCCGGACCGGCTCCTCCGCCCCCCGCACGCTGGGATCGACGCTACTGGGCGGTTCACGGGGTCGCAACAGTCGCTGATGGGGTGAGGCCAAGCGAGGCGGAAACCGGAGCACAGTGGCGCAGGTGAGCGGAATCCTGACACGCTCGCGCTTCCGAGCGGTCGATGACGCCGAATTCGAAGTTCTACGTATTCGAAATGTTCGTAACGTTCGACTGTTCAATTATTAGTGACCATCTTTCTCTGTACAGTTCGGGTGTGGCGAACATCGTTGAGCTCGTACTGCTTTGGCTCGATGGTGCTGCCTTGCATCCGATCGGTGGCAGTGGAGCGCTGATTCGATGAGGGGTCCGGGGGCCAATGCTGTCAGGGAGTTGTTCAGGCGGGTCCGTGACGATCTGCGCGGAATGCTGCGCCGCCAAGCCGAGGGTCACAATGCCTGGATACACGGCAAAGCCGAAGGCGTCAGAGAATCCGACCGCGTCATCCGAAGAAGCGACCAGGACGGATACGACCGGATCGCGGGCACCCGAGAACCGAGCGAGGCCGCGGGCGGTTCGGCTCCTGTCGCCGCACGCTCCGGGCGGACACCGCTCACCGATCTGTCGCATATGCGGCCGCTGGGTGACCTCTTCGACGGCGCTCGGCGCGGCGATCTCGACGACTACGACCTGACCCGGGAGCTGGGAGGACTACAGCGCAAGTACGGTCCCTATCACCTCGAGGATCTCGGCGCCTGGTACGAACGGGCTTGGGAACGCGAGGACGGAAGCATGCACCCCGACAACGTGGGGTTCACCGCGAAGATATGCGGTCCCGGCGGAGAAGACGCCGGCTCGCTGCTCTACAGCTTCACGCGCGACAACGACGGGAGGCTCGTAGTCACCCATGACCTCACCGAACTGAACGAAGGCTTCACGGGCAAGGGATTCTCCACTGCCTTCGCCGCATCCACAGAGGACTACTTCCGTCGATCGGGTGTGGACAGAATAGAGTTGACCGCCACGAGACTGCGGCAAGACGACTCACTCGACGGCGCGGTCGCCTGGGCCAAGGCCGGCTACGACTGGAACCCGGATCCGGTGAAACTGGCGAAGTCCGTCAACAGCATGAGATCGAGGATCGACTCACTGCTCGACGGGGAAATAGGCACGCTGAGCCCCGCCGACACAGCGCTACTTCAGGACATGCGCACACGATTCGACGGACCGCCGGTGGGATTCCCCTCACCCCAGGAACTGGTCATGCTCACCGGTGACAAGCTGAAACTCGGCGAGGAACTGATGAAAGGATCGTCATGGCACGGGATGAAGAAACTGTGACTCCCACCCCGGAAGAACGTGAGTTCATCGAGGCCCGCGGCAAAGCCACCTCCACCCACTTCATGCGGTTCGTCACCGAACGTGGCCTCGACACCGACCCCGATACTTGGCCCGCGGCCGACCGGGAAGAATTCGACCGGCAAGCACGCCGGCTGATCGAGGAATGGAAAAACCGCGCACGCGAAACCTTCGGCCTGTGAACGTCACCCGGCCCGCCTACAGCGCGGCGCCCCACCGTGGGTGACGCACGAGTTCGCTCACGGCACGGCGGTGAACAACTCGTAGCCGAGTACCCGGATCTGATGCTCCGGTTCACAGCGCACACATAGACACGGCCCAGCGCACACACACAAGTTTCTCTTCGAGGATTCTCTCGCCGGTCCGGAAGCCGCGAGTCCGGACCGGCATCCACCGAAGAGAGGATACGAATTGAGCATCAAGTCGACGCTGGCCAGGACCGTTGTCGCCGCCGGCGTTGTGGTCGGCCTGGTAGGCATCGGCGCGGGTATGGCGAGCGCCGATCCGGCCCCGGATCAGCGGCCGCCCGCTCCCGCGCAACCGCAGGATCCGCATTGCCCCCCGCCGGGCCAGCCGCAGGGCCCCGACCAGCCGCCCTGCCCGCCGCCGCAGTAACGCACGGATTCCTGACGACGTTCGACCCGACGGGAAAGTTCCCATGTTCCACTGGTTGTCGCCGACCGGCAGCTATCTGCCCCAACGGGCAGCCGGCTACCCCTGCTGATGTCGATCTGGCCCCCGCGCACTATCTGAACCTGCGCCGATAGTGACCGGGTGAGCGACCGAATTCCGAGCTCTCCAGAGCGGCGCCTGAGGCCCTCCGCGCCAGGCATGCAAGCCTCCGCTGTGGGCCTCTCGCGCCGATCGAAGGCGGAGATCGCCGCAAGGTAGGCACCCGTCAGTCGAGTGGCACATGGCTGAGGCGAATTGCGAGTAGACCCGCCGTCTTGTGCCACTCGACGAGGCGCCTGGCGGGGGCACACCCTCGCCTGGCGAGTGATCTAGCTAGTCGACGGTATAGGTGCCGATGAGCTGGCCGTCTCCGATGCTCGCGTCGACGATCGCGGACCTCGCGTCGTTCGCCGACGTCCGCGCGTCCACCTTCACGGGACGCGAGAGCGCGTAGACGATGAATCGGTAATGGTGGACGCCGGTGCCTGCGGGTGGGCACGGTCCGAAGTATTCGGCGCGCTTCGCGCTGTTGAGGCTGACCACCCCGCCCGCGGGTGTCTGCCCCTCCGCGCTGGACGTGGTGGTCGTCGGGATATTGCTGACCACCCAATGGGTGAACAGGCCGCTCGGGGCGTCCGGGTCGTCGACGATCAGCGCCGAGGTGGCGGCTTCCGGGGGCATCGTCCAGTTCAGCGGCGGCGGCTCGTTCCTGCCCTTGCAGGTGTAGACCACCGGAATCGGGTCGCCATGGTCGAAAGCGGTACTGCGCACGGAGATCTCGTTCGTCGCGGGCATCGCGGCCTCCGCTCGAGTCGAGGGATGGTGATCGAGTCCGACGGTTCGCCTGTCGCACGGCGGGCTGGCGCAATGTGGCGATCGACAGGCGAACCCTGTTATGTCGTTGTCAGTCCAGCGTAAGACGCCGTTGCGGGACCATCCAGATTATGGGCAAATCAGCCGTTATCACTGCCTGTAGGCGACCGGCCACCCGCGAGGTCGGCTTCGAGGTCATGGCTCGCTTCGCCCGGCCGGCTATGCGGGGGTCGCCCGATGTCGGTCCCTTTCGAGTTGGACACGGGCAGGGCGGCACCAGGGCGAACCGGCGGCCGCAATCCCTCAGTCCGACCCTGTTCCCGCCGACTGCTTGTCTCTGGCCAGCGCCGCGATCGTCTCGATCCGCTCCACCGCGTCGGTGACGATCCGATCGATCAGTTCCTTGCACGTGGGCAGGTCGTCGATGATCCCCGTGACCTGTCCCGCCGCGAGCACGCCCGCCTGGGTGTTGCCCTCGACCAATCCGGCGCGCAGGAGCATCGGCGTGTTCGCGGCCATGACGACCTGAGACCAGCTGAGGTCCTTGGTCTTTCGCATGGCCAAGCCGTCGCGGACCATCGTGGACCACTTCATGCCGGTCATGCTCTTGAACCGGGCCGCGTTGCCCACCGCTGCGGTGAGGCCGCGCCAACGGCCCGAATGCTCGAGCCGCTGAACCAGTTCGGTGTTCAGCACGCGGTGCGGCATGCCGTCGACCTTGAGCGACACCACCGTGTCCTGGAGCTGTCGCCGCAGGTACTCCTGCTTGACCGCATCGGGGACGGTGCTCTCCTGGGTGAGCAGGAACCGCGTGCCCATCGCGACACCCGCCGCGCCGTACGCCAGGGCGGCGGCCAGACCACGCCCGTCGAAGAATCCGCCCGCGGCGACAACGGGAATGTCCACCGCGTCCAGCACCGTGGGCAGCAGCAGGGTGGTGGCCACCGGGCCGGTGTGTCCGCCGCCCTCGCCGCCCTGCACGATCACGGCGTCCGCCCCCCACGATGCGACTTTGACCGCGTGCTTCGCCGCGCCGATCGACGGAATGACCACCACCCCGGCGTCTTTCAGTTTCGCGATCAGGTCCTGCTTCGGCGCGAGCGCGAATGACGCGACCGCCACCTTCTCCCGGATCAGCAGATCGATCCGCTCTGACGCGTCCGCGGCGTCGGCGCGGATGTTCACGCCGAACGGTTTCGCGGTGTGCGCTTTGGTCTTCGCGATGGCCGCCTCGAGCTCGGCGAAGGTCATGGTGGCGGAGGCGAGGATGCCGAGTCCGCCCGCTTCGGCGGTGGCCGACACCAGGCTCGGGCCCGCGACCCAGCCCATGCCGGTCTGCACGATCGGATGTTCGATGCCGACCAGATCGGTCAGCGGGGTACGCAAGCGCGGGCTCATGACGGGACCTCGGTTTCGCGAATCTTCTTGGGGTCGAGCACCTCACGGATCAACCGCAGCTCCTCGGCCGTCGGCTGCCGCGTCTCGCCCGCTTCGGCGAGCCCGGCGATCTCGAACGAGGTGTTCTCCGCGACCTCGTCGGCGGTGACGCCGGGGTGCAGGCTGCGTGCGCGCATGGTGTGGCCTGGGCCTTCGAAGTCGAAGACGCCCAGATTGGTCACCACGCGGTGCAGGTGGTGGAAGCGGTATGCCGGGTCGGCCGCGTCGACCTTGTCGTATCCCACCCCGGAGACGATGTCGACCTTCTCGGTGAACACGCGCTTGGTGTGCCGCGCGACCCAGTAGCTGGTGGCGTGATTGATCGTGTTTCCCGGCGCGCCACGCACACCGAACATCTGCCGGGTCGGCTGCTGCAAGGAGCCGAACGCCGAAAGGTTCTGGTTGCCGAACCGGTCGATCTGATTGGCGCCCATCACCACGTGCCTGCGTCCGGACGCCACCACGTCGAAGACTCTCCGGAACGGGATCCAGCCTTCGATCGGCGCTTTGCCGCCCAGCGGGGGAGTCTCGGCGAACAGCAGCGCCTCGCCGTCGGACAGCAGCAGATCCGGTTCGGTGGTGAGCTTGGCCAGCCGCGCGCCGATTATGGACATGGGTGACATGGGGCTGGCCATGATCTCGCCCGCGCCGCTGAAGATCTCCGCGCAGGCGATGGCGCAGATCTCGGCGCGGGTGACGGTTTCGGTGCTGGTCATCACGCCTCCTCGGCGAATCGGCGGACGGCGGCCTGGTACTGCTCCTCGGAGCCGGCCAGATAGGTGTCGACGAACCGCTGCCACGACTCCGGCGTCTTCGCGGACTCGACGTAGTGCTTTTGGAACTTCTCGTCCCGGCCGTAGTCGTCGGCCGCCAGGGTGAAGTGCGCGCCGCCGGGGGCCTCGACCACGCCGTCCACCATCATGCGGTTGAGCAGCAGCGATTGCAGCGGAACGGTTTTCACCAGTTCGTCGGTCTCTACGACGCGCTCGACCGAGACGTAGCGGCGCTGCGCCGCCAGGCAGAACAGATCGTCGAAGTAGGGGTCGACGCCGGTGTAGGCGGCGTTGCCATGCGCGTCGCCGAGATTCAGGTGTACCAGCGCCGCGTCGAGATTCAGGGCGGGCATGGCGATCAGGGTCTCCGGCGTGCCGTCGACGGGGTAGGGCGATTCGACCGTCTTCAACTCGCCCTCCCAGAAGTTCGGGACGTCCGAGCCGAGCCCGGCGCGGATCGGCAGGAACGGCAGTCGCGCCGCCGCGGCCTCCAGCCCGCACTTGAGCATGCCTTCGTCCATCTCGCGGGCGGCCAGCGCACCCGAGGTGCGCGCCTTGGCGAACCACGGGTCGTAGAACGGCGCCGAATCCAGCGACACGAAGCCGTAGTACGCCTTGCGCACCTTCCCCGCCGAACACAACAGCCCGAGATCTGGCCCGCCGTAACCGACCACGGTCAGGTCCGTGAGGTCCGAACGCAGAATGGCTCGCACCAGCGCCATCGGCTTGCGCCGTGACCCCCAGCCACCGATGCCGATGGTCATCCCGCTGCGCAGCTCGCCGACGACCTCGTCGAGCGACATCCGCTTGTCTCGCATGGGTAATTCCTCTCTCACTGCCCGCTCTTGCGCGCCGCGAGGTCGTCGTCGAACCGGGCGCGGATCTCGTCGGCGACGCCGGCGAGGTTGAGTTCGAAGGTGAATCCCTGCTCGTACCGGTAGCTGCGGTGCACGTCCTGCACGTCGATGCCGTTCAGCGCCCGCTTGGCCGCCCGGATCACCCGGCCGTCCTTGGCCGCGATGTTCTTGGCCAGCTCCAAGGCGGCGGCGTCGAGTTCGGCGCGCGGCACCACCTGGTACACCGAGCCGTAGTGGTGCAGCTGCTGGGCGGTGATGGTGCTCGCGGTGTAGAACAGCGCGCGCATCAGGTGCTGCGGCACCAGCCGTGCCAAGTGGGTGGCCGCGCCGAGCGCGCCGCGATCGACCTCGGGCAGCCCGAAGGTCGCGTCGTCGGAGGCGATCACGACATCCGCGTTGCCCACCAGGCCGATGCCGCCGCCGAGGCAGAAACCCTGCACCACCGCGATCACCGGCACCTGGCACTCGTACACCGCCGCGAACGCCTCGAAGCAGCCGTGATTGGCGTCGATGAGCGCCTGATGGCCGGGCTTGCTCTGGATCTCCTTGATGTCCACACCCGCGTTGAAACCGCGGTTCTCCGCGCGCAGCACCACCACCTTGGTGTCCGGGTCGCGGCCCGCCGCGCGCACTTCGTCGGCGATGGCGAACCAACCGTCCGTGGGGATGGCGTTGACCGGCGGATAGTCGACCGTGACCACGCTGATTCCGGTCGATTCGGAGTGGCGGTTGATCCCCATGGCAAGTCCCATCGTGTGTGAACGCATTGGCAAAGCAAGCAGTTGCTTGGTAGGTTAGCACGGTGCCACTCGAAATCGATCTGTCCGGCCGCGTCGTTCTGGTGACGGGCGGTGTGCGCGGTGTGGGCGCGGGCGTGAGCAAGGCGTTCCTTGCCGCGGGCGCCACCGTCGTGGCCTGTGCACGGCGACCGGCGGACGCGCCCGTCGAAGTCGACGGCCGCTCGATCGACTACGTGCCGTGCGATGTGCGGGACGAGGACGCGGTGCGCGCCCTGATCGACACGATCACCGAGCGCCACGGCCGCCTCGACCATCTGGTGAACAACGCGGGCGGCGCTCCGTTCGCACTCGCCGCCGAGGCGAGCAAGAAGTTTCACACCAAGATCGTCGAGCTGAACCTGCTCGCTCCGCTGCTGTTGGCGCAGGCCGCCAACGCGGTGATGCAGCGGCAGGACGAGGGCGGTTCGATCGTGAACATCTCCAGCGTCAGCGGGCACCGTCCCTCGCCGGGCACCGCCGCCTACGGCGCGGCGAAAGCGGGCGTGGACAGTCTCACCGGCTCGCTCGCCGTCGAGTGGGCGCCGAGGGTTCGGGTGAACTCGCTGGTGGTGGGGCCGGTCGACACCGAGCTGAGCCGACTGCACTACGGCGATCAGGACGGCGTCGACGCGGTGGGCCGGACCATTCCTCTGGGTCGCATGGCCCGACCCGACGACGTCGGCCGCTGCGCCGTCTTCCTGGCCTCGCCGCTGGCCGCATACGTCAGCGGCGCGACCCTGCTGGTGCACGGCGGCGGCGAACGGCCCGCCTTCCTGGCCGCTTCCAATGCCGACCAGCAGTCCTGAACAAGACCGCACACGAAGAAGGACACATATGGACACCGAGCAGATCTGCGCCGGGCGCGTCGTCATCGTCACCGGCGCGGGCCGGGGCATCGGCCGCGCGCACGCCCTCGCTTTCGCCGCGGCGGGCGCCAGCGTGGTGGTCAACGACATCGGTTCGACCCTCGACGGCGCGGCCACCGCGGAAACGCCCGCCGCGCAGGTGGTCGCCGAGATCGAGGCGCTGGGCGGCCGGGCGGTGGCCAACGGCGACGACGTCGCCGACTGGGAAGGCGCCCGCAGGCTCGTCCGCCAGGCCGTCGACGCCTTCGGCAAGCTGGACGTGCTGGTCAACAACGCCGGGTTCGTGCGCGACCGGATGTTGGTCAATCTCAGCGAGGACGAGTGGGACGCGGTGGTCCGCGTGCACCTGAAAGGCCACTTCGCGACCATGCGGCACGCGATCGAATACTGGCGTGCGGAGGCCAAGGCGGGTCGTCCGGTCGACGGACGGATCATCAACACCAGCTCCGGCGCCGGACTGCAGGGCAGCGTCGGACAGAGCAATTACGGTGCGGCCAAGGCCGGTATCGCGGGCCTGACGCTGACCGCCGCCGCCGAATTCGCCCGCTACGGCGTGACGGTGAACGCGATTGCCCCGTCCGCGCGCACCAGGATGACCGAGATGGTGTTCGCGGACATGATGGCGGCGCCGGAAAGCGGCTTCGACGCGATGGCGCCGGAGAACGTGTCTCCGCTGGTCGTATGGCTGGGCAGTGCGCAGTCGGCGGCGGTGACGGGGCGGGTCTTCGAGGTGGAAGGCGGCAAGGTGGCGCTGGCCGACGGCTGGCGGCACGGTGAGCCCGCCGACCGCGGCGCCCGCTGGCATCCGGCCGAGCTCGGACCGGTCGTGGCCGACCTGATCGCCAAAGCGACTCCGCCGGAGCCGGTATACGGCGCCTGAGCGGCCTCGGCCCGTCGACGGGCGCGTTCGCGGACCGGGGTCTAGTATGGGCACCCGTCCGTTCGGAAAGTCCCGTGTGAGAGTGGCGACCGGGCACAGAACTGCGCTTCGACTGATGAGGGGAAGGCTCGGCGCATGAGAGTAGGTCGCGCGTTCCGTGTGCAGGCAGCGTCCGGCGCCGTCGCGGGCCCCGCTCTGCGCGGCGGCAGGGTTTCCGCCCACGTGCCACTTTCCCGCCCATCGTGCGCGGTGGATCCCGAGCCGCCGCCCTACGACAGCGGCGATCCCTGGCTTCCGCTGGCCGTGCCGGGGCAGCGGTCGGAGGTCGATGCGGCCCCTGCCCGGCCGACCGCTGGAACGGATTCGGCCGCAGTGGGTTCGGCGGCCGCCGGGTCGTCCGGTCTGGGCGTGTGCTCGGCAGCGGGTCGGCCGTGCAATCGCGCTCTACCCGGCGGGCATCGTAGTGCTCGCGGTACCGGCCGTGGATCGGATCCGGTGCGCGGCCCGGGTCGCGCACCGGCAGTCCGGCCTTGGCTCGGCCCGCTTGGAAGGTCGCGAGCCTGCTCATCGCAGATCGGCGACATGCCGCCGGGCGGCGAATCAGGGCCTCGTGCTGGCGGAACGCGCACCGACCGCCTCGGTGGTGGTCCGGACCGACCGGGTGAGCGCGGTGGATTGCTCTGTCCGAAGGCTTTAGTCCGGGCGGAGCGTGCAGGCACGTCTCGCGCGCCTATCGGACCACCGCGCCCGGCTGCGCTCGAAATTGATCGACCTCGCGCAAATACGATCAATCCGGCGCAATAGCCGAACGCGGACTATTCGGACAGACCGGTTGGGCCGGGAATCCTCTTCGACATGAACGACTGTCGGCGAACCACGCCGAAAGTGCATATGTAAGCACATCATAGGGAGGGCGGCACTAACCGGCCTGCGGTCGCGGCCCCAATTTCTCTGGGCACGACCGCACGCCGGTTGCGTGCTTCGCCCGCTTACGCGTGCGCAAAACACAGCACAGTGCGACCCGATGGGTCGCACTGTGCTGCCGTGCAGAAGAACCTATTCGGTTCCATCCGGAGGAATTTCGGGCAAGCCCTCGCTTGCCCGCAACTTCTCCGCCATGGATGTGAGGAGGTTCTGTGATTCTTCGGACAAGTCGAACGCTCTACTCGACAGCCGTCGCAGTCCATAGCCCTGCAGCTGGGACAGCAGCTCCAGATCGTGATCGATCTTGGCGGCATAGATGTCGTTGAAGAAGTAGTCCGGCTTGACTTTGAAGAACTTCGCCAGGGCGGCCACCGTCTCATCGGACGGGTTCGTCCGTTGTCCCGACCGCAACTGCGACAGGTACGGTTTCGAGATCGGATGTCCGGAGGCCGTCAGCGCCGCCGCGACCTCCGCGTTGGTGTGCGGCTTACGCCCCGGGGGATGCACGGTTTCGAACAGCTTGTTCAGCCGCGCCGCGAAATCAGCCATTGTGAGCCGCCCAATTCCCTTCGCTGTACTAACAGTCGTTATCTCGGATACGTATCATTGATATTAGCGGCTCAGTAACTGAAAACCTACGCCTGATTCCGGATTTCCTTGAAGCTTCTAGGTCGGAAGGCGGCGAAGGCACTGGGACGGTCGCGTTTGCGGGTCACGCCAAGGCCTCTCGAGAAGCCGCGGTACGAACCGGTTCTGGCCCGTCGCTGCGGTCTCTACGCAAGGGGTCTTGATAGCCGCAAGATAGCTGACATCTCATGGACTCGGCGGTACATGGGTTTGTGTGGCGTACGACACGTTTGCGCGCCCAGGGGATGAACGTTCAACAAACGCGCATGAAATGGTTGAACTCACAAACGTTCGATGATCGTTCCTGTCGCGAGTGCGCCACCGGCGCACATGAGAACCATTGCGGTGCTGCGGTCGGAGCGCTCCAGTTCGTGCAAAGCCGTTGTGATCAGGCGGGATCCGGTGGATCCGACCGGATGCCCGAGAGCGATGGCGCCGCCGTTGACATTAACCCGATCCATGTCCGGCTGGTGTACAGAAGCCCAGGAAAGTGCGACCGACGCGAACGCTTCGTTGATCTCGAAAAGGTCGATGTCGCCGATATTCATGCCGGACCGCTCCAGCAGCCTGGTGCACGCCTGCACAGGGCCGTCGAGGTGGAACTCCGGCTCCGCGCCGACCACCGCCTGTGTGACGATCCGCGCCCGCGGACGCAAACCCGCTCGCTGCGCGGCCTTCTCGTCCATCAGCAGCACCGCGGCGGCGCCGTCGGAGATCTGTGAGGAGGATCCGGCGGTGTGCACGCCGCCCTCCAGGACCGGCTTCAGCTTCGCCAGGCCTTCGACAGTGGTCTCGCGCAGGCCCTGATCCCGTGACACATCGAGCTTTTCGCCGGTGAGGTTGCCCTCTTTGTCGGCTGCGGGGGCGGTGACGGTCAGCACCTCGCGATCGAACCGGCCCTCTGCCCACGCCTGCGCGGCCAGGCGCTGCGAGCGTGCGCCGAACGCGTCCACGTCCGCGCGGGTGATGCCGCGCCGCTTGGCGATTCGCTCGGCCGCCTCGAACTGGTTGGGCAGGTCGATGTTCCACGACGCGGGCCTGCGCGGCCCCGCGTTCTCGCCGACATTGGCGCCCAGCGGAACCCGGCTCATCGCCTCCACGCCACAGGCCATGCCGATGTCGATGGCGCCGGCCGCGATCAGTCCCGCGATCAGATGATTGGCCTGCTGAGCGGAGCCGCACTGGGTGTCGATCGTGGTGGCGCCGACCTGCCACGGCAGGCCCGCGTGCAGCCACGCGACCCGGGTGACGTTGTTGGACTGCTCGCCCGCCTGGGTGACGCAGCCGCCGATGACCTGTTCGACCTGCGCGGGGTCCAGGTGTGCGCGCTCGAGCAGCCCGCGCTGGGCCGCGCCGAGCAGTTCGGCCGCGTGCAGGCCCGACAGCCAGCCGCCGCGCTTGCCGATCGGGGTCCGTGCGGCCTCGACGATCACGGGTGTGCCCATGTCCAACCTCTCTTTATGGGACAGAAAACTGAAACGCGTTCATAGCACTTGTCAGGGGCGGATCTATCCGGTTTCTTTCCTCGTTCTCCCGCCTGTGCTTCAATGATTATAGAACGTGTTTCAGTTTGTCGAAGGAGACATCTGGTGGTAGACACTCGGAATGCCCGGCCGAATCTTCCGGACGGGTTCGACGTCACGGACCCGGACATCTACGCCGAGCGTGTTCCGGTCGAGGAGTTCGCCGAACTGCGCCGGACGGCGCCGATCTGGTGGAACCCGCAGTCCCCGGACGTCAGCGGCTTCCACGACGACGGCTTCTGGGTGGTGAGCAAGCACGCCGACGTCAAAGAGGTCTCGCGGCGCAGCGACGTGTTCTCCAGTTACGAGAACACCGCCATCCCGCGGTTCAACGACGACATCGCCCGGGAGCAGATCGAGCTGCAGCGGATCGTCCTGCTGAACATGGACGCGCCGGAGCACACCAAGCTGCGCAAGATCATCTCGCGCGGCTTCACCCCGCGCGCCATCAACGGCCTGCGCGCGGAGCTGTCGGCCCGTGCGGAGTCCATCGTGAAGGCGGCGGCCGAGTCGGGTTCCGGCGACTTCGTCACCCAGATCGCGTGCGAACTGCCGCTACAGGCCATCGCCGAGCTGATCGGCGTCCCGCAGGAAGACCGGATGAAGGTCTTCTCCTGGTCCAACGACATGACCGGCTACGACGACCCGGAGAGCGCCGCCGACCCGGTCGCGGCTTCCGCCGAGATTCTGGGCTACGCCTACCAGATGGCGGCCGCCCGCAAGCAGTGCCCGGCCGACGACATAGTCACGACGCTGATCGAAGCCGATGTCGACGGTGACAAGCTCACCGAAGAGGAGTTCGGCTTCTTCGTGATCATGCTCGCCGTCGCGGGCAACGAGACCACGCGCAACGCCATCTCGCACGGCATGATCGCGTTCCTGGAGAACCCGGACCAGTGGGAGCTGTTCAAGAAGGAACGTCCCGCCACGGCCGCCGACGAGATCATCCGGTGGGCCACTCCGGTCACCTCGTTCCAGCGGACCGCGCTGGAGGACACGGAGCTCGGCGGCGTGCAGATCAAGAAGGGCCAGCGGGTGGTCATGCTGTACCGCGCGGCCAACTTCGACGAAGAGGTCTTCGACCGGCCGGAGAAGTTCGACATCATGCGCGCGGACAACCCGCACCTGGCCTTCGGCGGCACCGGGGCGCACTTCTGCATCGGGGCGAACCTGGCCCGGCTGGAGATCGACCTGATCTTCAACGCCATCGCCGACCACCTGCCCGACATCACCAAGGTCGCCGACGCCAAGCGGCTGCGTTCGGGCTGGCTCAACGGGATCAAGGAGTTCCCGGTCGACTACAAGACTTGCCCGGTCGCGCACTGAGACATGGGAAAGGCCCTCGCACTTCGGTGCGAGGGCCTTTTCGTCCGGTACCGAGTCAGTCGACCGGACGCGCGGTCTTCATGGCGCGATCGACCTCCCAGAACGCCCGCAGCGCGGCGATCTTGCCGTCCTCGTTCACCCGGTAGGTGAATACGCCGTCGGCGTCGATCCGGTGCCCGCCGAGGGTGCTGCGGATCGTGCCGGTGAAGGCGACCTCGTTGCCGCAGGCGAACGAGTCGCCGAACAGGAACTCGATCAGATCGGTCTTCGCGATCGCCTTGTCCCAGAACGCGGCGATGGCCTCCGTGCCGCGGTGGCCCTTGCCCTCCGGGTCGAAGCCCGACGGGCCGATGGGGTCCTCCACGATGCCGTCCTCGGCGAACAGCGCGACCCAGGCCCGCTTGTCCCGTGCTCGCACGGCGGCCTGTGATGCAAGGCCCGCGGCCCGGGCCGGATGCTCGGCGGTGGTCATACGGCCTCCTTCGACCGGTTGATGGGTCTCACCGCGCGGTGAGCACGGGTTCGGCTATGTACTGTCGCGCGAACTCGCGCAGCGAGTCCTGTTTGGCGGCGAGCTCACCGTCGAATCCGATGCCGTCGGCCAGCCAGGGCACCACGATCGCGTCGGTGACGCCCGCGTCCGCGAGGTCCTGATAACCCGACCGTCCGAAGCGATCGATGCACACCGCCTGGATCTCGAACGGCTCATCGGCCCGGTCGTACTCGGCGCGCAGCGTGCCGAGCTTGCCGATGGTGCTCCGGAGTTCGTCGTAGGTCATCATGGCCGAGGTCCAGCCGTCGCCGACCCGTGCGGCGCGGCGCAATGCCGCGTCGGTGTGCCCGCCGATATAGAACGGCACCGGCTCGCTCGGGGCCGGGCTGATCTGCAGCGGATCGAAGTCGAAGAACTCGCCGTGGTACTCGACCATGCCACCGGCGAGCACCAGCTTGATCACTTCGATCATCTCGTCCACCCGCGCGCCGCGGCGCGCGAAGGGCACGCCGCACCACTCGAATTCCTCCGGCGCCCAGCCGATTCCGACGCCGAAACCGAAGCGGTTGCCCGACAGGTTGGCCACCGAGCCGACCTGCCGGGCCAGCAGCAGCGGATTGCGCGAACCCAACTTCAGCACGTTCGTGTAGAAGCGGATGCGGCTGGTGACGGCCGCCATGGCGGTCGCGCCGATGAGCGGGTCGACCCACGGGGTCTCCGGCCCCCAGAACCGGCTGCCGTCGGGGGTGTAGGGGTACTTCGCCGCCGCCGACTTCATGTAGAACAACGAATCCGGCAGGGCGATGGACGAGAAACCGCATTCCTCGGCGGTTTTCGCGAGCTCCGGCAGCTGGTCCAGCGGACTCAGCGCGATGCCGACGGTGAACTTCAGCGCAGTCACCGCCGCTCCGATCCGACCACCCACATCGAGAAGTACTGCGAACCGCCGCCGTACGCGTGTCCCAGCGCCTTGCGCGCGCCCTCGACCTGGTAGTCCCCGGCCCGCTGCATGACCTGCTTGGCGGCCTCGGCGAACCGGATGAGCCCGGAGGCGCCGATCGGGTTGGACGACAGCACGCCGCCGGACGGATTGACCGGAAGAGTGCCGCCGATCTCGGTCTCGCCCTTGTCGGTGAGTTTCCACCCGTCGCCCTGCGGCACGAAGCCCAGGTTCTCCAGCCACATCGGTTCGAACCAGGAGAACGGGACGTAGATCTCGGCCACGTCGATCTCCTCGAGCGGGTTGGTGATCCCGGCCGCCTGCCACAGTGCCGCCGCCGCGTCGCGGCCCGCCTGCGGGTTGACCTGGTCGCGCCCGGAGAATGTGGTCGGTTCGGTACGCATCGCGGTGCCGTGCACCCAGGCGACCTTGCGGCCGGTGGCCTCGACCGCCTCGGCGGCGTCCGCGTCGCCCAGCACGATCGCGCACGCGCCGTCGGAAGAGGGGCAGGTCTCGTCGAAGCGGATCGGGTCCCACAGCATCTGCGAGGCGAGCACCGATTCCAGCGTGATGTCGGGCTGCTTCAGGTGGGCCAGCGGGTTCTTGGCTCCGTTGCGGCGATCCTTCACCGCCACCATGGCGCCGATGTGGCCCGGGGCGTTGGAGCGCCGGATGTAGGAACGTACGTGCGGTGCGAAGTAGCCGCCCGCGCCCGCGCCGACCGGCATGGTGAACGGCACCGGAATCGACAACGCCCACATGGCGTTCGACTCCGACTGTTTCTCCCACGCCACCGCGAGCACGCGCTTGTGCACACCCGCCTGCACCAGATTGGTCGCGACGATGCCGGTGGAGCCGCCGACGGAACCGGCGGTGTGCACCCGCAGCAGCGGCTTGCCGGTGGCGCCGAGCGCGTCCGCCATGAACAGCTCGGGCATCATGACGCCCTCGAACCCGTCGGGCGCCTTGCCGACCACGACCGCGTCGATATCGGCGATGGTGAGACCGGCGTCGGCGAGGGCGCGATCGATGGCCTCGCGGCACATCCCCGACATGGAGACGTCGGTCCGTTTCGTCACGTGATGGGTCTGTCCGGTGCCGAGCACCGCAGCTGGCAAGCTCATCGGTTCTCCGATCCCAAGACGGTCACAAGGTTCTGCTGGAGCGCGGGTCCGCTGGTGGCGTGGGCCAGGGCGCGATTCGCCGAGCCCGCGATGATCGCCTCGGCCGCGAAGCCGATGCGCTCCAGGCCCGCGGCGAACATCGGGTTGGCCGCGAGCGCGCCGCCGGACGGATTCACCTTCGTGCCGTTCTTCAGCCCGATCGCCTCGGCGAGGATCAGCTGCTGATGACTGAACGGCGCGTGCAGCTCGGCGATGTCGAAGCCGCTCACGTCGCCGCCGGTGACCGCGTGGGCGGCGGCGGCTGTCGAAGGCGAGACGGTGAGGTCACGCGCACCGAGCACGGGAGTATCGATTCGATGCGCCATGCCGGTGATCCACGCGGGGCGTTCGCACAGTTCGCGGGCGCGGTCGCCCACGGCGAGCACGATGGCGGCCGCGCCGTCGGTGATCGGCGCGATGTCGTGCGCGCGCAGCGGATCCGCGACGTAGGGCTGGTCGAGCAGGCTGTCGGCGTCACCGTCGCCTGCCACGACGGCCGCCATGTCCCGCTCGGTCCAGCGGCCCGCGTCCAGACCGGCGCGCGCCTGCAGGCCGGCGATGGACCAGGCGTCCGGCCACAGCGGCGCGACCAGGTAGGGGTCCAGCTGCATGGTGAGCACCTGGCGCTGCGTGCCCGCGGAGGACTTGCCGAAGCCGTACACCAGTGCCGTCGTCGCCTGCCCGGAGCGCAGTTTCACCCACGCCTCGTACAGCGCCCATGCGGCGTCCATCTCCACGTGCGATTCGTTGATCGGCGGCACCGCGCCGATGGCGTCGATCGCCGAGATGAACGAGAAGGCGCGTCCGGCAAGGTAATCGGACGAGCCGGAGCACCAGAAGTCGATATCGGACTTGGTGATGCCGAGTCGGTCGTAGAGCTGCTGGAAGCAGGGCACCAGCATCTCGACACCGTTGGTGGTGCCGAAGGTCTCCGGCACGTGCGGCGCGTGGGCGAAGCCCACGACCGCGATGTCGGTGGCGTTGTCAGTCAACGTGCGCCTCTCTCAGAGGTGGTGCTTATAGGTCTCGTAGTCGGCGTCCGGCTCGCCGGAGGGGCGGAAGTGGTCCACGTTCTCCAGCCCGTAGCCCCACTCCTCGCGCGGCTTCCACACCGCCTGCACCCGCATGCCCATCCGCACCTCGCTCGCGTCGCAGCCGAGCACCAGGTGCAGCACCGGGATGTCCGCGCCGTCCAGCAGCACGTAGGCCGCGACGTAGGGCGGCTTGATCCGCTGGCCCATGAACGGCACATTGACGATGCAGAAGGTGGTCACGGTGCCGTGATCGGACAGTTCGATGAACTCGTCGGTCGGCCTGCCGTCGGTCGGATTCGCGCCGCGCGGCGGGAAGTACACCTTGCCCGCGGCGTCGGTGCGCGCGCCGATCAGCTTGCCTTCGGCGAGTCCGCGCAGGTACACGGTCTCCTGCGGCGAGGCGGTGTGCTTGTAGGAAAGGTCGACCGGCGTCGTGATCATGGTGACCGGATCGGCCGAGGCGGACTCCACCGGCGCCGAAGCCTGCTCGCCCGGCTCGAAGCAGAGGATGTCGCGAATGCTGCCCTCGGTCTGCTCGGCCCAGCGGGCGGTCACCCGTAAGCCTTTGCGGATGTCCTCGGGTGCGGCGACGTCGACGGCGTGCAGCAGCGTCGTGTCCGCGCCGTCCAGCCGGATCAGCGCCCAGGCGAACGGGCGGTCGAACGGCTGGCCCGGCAGCGGCTCGCGCACCCAGGTCCAGGATTCGACGGTGCCGGTGTCGGCGACGTCGACGAACTCGGTCAGCGGTTCGGCGGTGATCGGATCGTATTCCGGCGGCGGCACGATCACCCGGCCGTCCGACCCGCGCGCGCCGACGATCTTGTGGTCGCGCAATCGGGTCAGAAAGGTTCCGATGGTGGTGCCGACGGAGCGGGTGTAATCGAAACGCACCCGCAGGGGCGCGCTGAGTACCTCGGGCACGGCGCCCGTGTTCAATGCCGTGCCGCTACCACCAGCGATTGCCGTGGATGCAGTATTCCCCTGAGTCACGATATCGAGTAGAACAGGTTCTAACTCTGGTGGCAAGCAGTTGATCGGAAAGGGGTCCGGCGTGAAGTTCGGATTGCAACTCGGGTACTGGATGGCCCAGCCGCCCGCGAACGCGGGGGAGCTGGTGGTGGCGGCCGAGGAAGCCGGGTTCGACGCCGTCTTCGCCGCCGAGTCATGGGGGTCGGATGCCTTCGGTCCGCTCACCTGGTGGGGTTCGGCCACACGGCGGGTGCGCCTGGGTACGTCGGTGGTGCAGATGTCGGCGCGCACGCCTGCGGCGACCGCCATGCACGCGCTCACCCTCGACCATCTCAGCGGTGGCCGCGCCATTCTCGGCTTGGGCGTCTCGGGTCCGCAGGTGGTGGAGGGCTGGTATGGCCAGCCGTTCGCCAAGCCGTTGCAGCGCACCCGTGAGTACGTCGGGATCGTGCGCCAGGTGCTGGCCAGGCAGGCGCCGGTCACCAGCGACGGCCCGCACTACCCGCTGCCCTACACCGGGCCGGGTTCGATCGGGCTCGGCAAGCCGCTGAAGCCGATCGTCCATCCACTACGTGCGGATTTGCCGATCTGGCTGGGCGCGGAGGGGCCGAAGAACGTGGCGCTCACCGCCGAGATCGCCGATGGCTGGCTGGCCATCTACTACGCGCCCCGGCTGGCCGGTATGTACGACGAGTGGCTCGACGAGGGCTTCGCGCGGGCGGGTGCGCGGCGCAGTAGGGAGGACTTCGAGATCGCCGCGAGTTGTCAGGTGGTGATCACCGACGACCCGGCGGGCGAGCTGGAGCGGATGCGCTGGATCATGGCGCTCTACATCGGCGGCATGGGCGCGCCGGAGTTGAACTTCCACGCCCAGGTGTACCGGCGCATGGGGTACGACCGCGAGGTCGACGAGATCGGCAAGTTGTTCCAGTCGGGCAAGAAGGCGGAGGCCGCGGCGGCGGTGCCGGACGAGCTGATTCTGGACACCGCGATCATCGGAGACGAGGAGCATGTCCGCAAACAGCTGCGGGTCTGGGAGGCCGCGGGCGTCACGATGATGCTGGTGTCGGTTCCCGATGTCGCGCAATTGCATCGGCTCGCACCCCTTGTCGAACAGTAGAACACGTTCTAGATTCAATGGGGTGACTGCCTCACCCGCCCCGTCGGCTCCGCACAATCCCCCCGCACCGGAGCCAGTGAAAATTCTCGGTCTGTGGAACATCGCCGAAGCCGAACCCGATCGGATCGCGATGGTCGATCCCTGGGGCCGGGAGGTGACGTATCGCGAATTGGCCACGCTCGCCAATCGTTACGCCACCGGCCTGCGCGGGCTCGGCCTGAAAACCGGTGACGTGCTGGTGAGCATGGTGCACAACTGCGTGGAGGCGATCGCGGCGTACTTCGCGGCCTACCAGTCGGGGTTGTACATCGTCGCGGTGAACTGGCATCTCACCGGTCCGGAGGTCGCCTACATCCTGGCCGACAGCGAGGCGAAGGCGTTCATCGCCAGCGATCGTTTCGCCGCCGCGGCCAAGGCCGCCGCCGACGAGGCGGGGTTGCCCGCGACGGCGCGCTTCGCGGTGGGCGAGATCGAGGGCTTCAAGTCGGTGGCCTGGCTCGGCGCCGCCGACACCGGCCGTCCGTCCGACCGCAGCACCGGCGCGCCGATGCTCTACACCTCGGGAACCACGGGACGGCCCAAGGGCGTCCGGCGGCCGCTCACCGGCGCGGACCCCGATGTGGTCCCGGCGCACACCACCGCGTTCTTCGGCCTGTTCGAACTCACGCCCTACGACGACCACGTGCACATCTGCGGCTCGCCGCTGTACCACACGGCGGTGCTGAACTTCGCCACCATCTCGATCAACCTGGGCCACAAGCTGGTTCTGATGGATCGCTGGGACGCCGAGGAGATGCTGCGGCTGATCGACAAGCACCGGGTGACGCACAGCCACATGGTGCCCACCCAGTTCCACCGGCTGCTGGCCTTGCCGGAGGAGGTGCGCGCCAAGTACGACGTGTCCTCGCTGCGAAGCATGGTGCACGGCGCAGCGCCCTGCCCGCAGGAGACCAAGCGGCAGATGCTCGAGTGGTGGGGGCCGACGGTCACCGAGTACTACGCGGCCACCGAGGGCGGCGGCACGGTGATCAACGGCGCCGACTGGCTGCGCAAGCCGGGCTCGGTCGGCAAGGCATGGCCGTGGTCGGTGATCAAGGTGCTGAGCGAAGAGGATGGCTCCGAGGTGCCGGTCGGCGAGCCCGGCCTGGTCTACATGCGCATGGGCGCGTCGAGTTTCGAGTACCACCACGACAAGGCAAAGACCGAGGACTCGCGCGTCGGCGATCTGTTCACCGTCGGCGACATCGGCCACCTCGACGAGGACGGTTACCTCTACCTGCACGACCGGCGCTCGGATCTGATCCTGTCCGGCGGGGTGAACATCTACCCGGCGGAGGTCGAGAACGTCCTGATCACGCATCCGAAGGTCGCCGACGTCGCGGTCTTCGGCATCCCGCACCCGGATTGGGGCCAGGAGGTGAAGGCGGTCGTGCAGCCGGCCGACGGAACCGAGGGCGACGACGCGCTCACCGAGGAACTGCTCGCCTTCGCCGCCACGCAGTTGGCGAAGTACAAGATGCCCAAGTCGATCGATTATCTGCCCGAACTGCCGCGCGATCCGAACGGCAAGCTGTACAAGCGCAAGCTGCGGGAGCGGTATATCCCCGCTTCCTGAGGCACCCCGCCGGACGGACGGCGTCGGGCACTGCCCGGCTCGGGTCCGGCGGAGGCGAGGCGCGTCGGGCAGCCGGGCCGCTGGGGCTGTGACCCGGCCGCGCGACGACGTCGAAAACCGAATGCGCCCTTCACGATTACCGTGAAGGGCGCATTCGCGTCCCCACATTTGGGATCTGCGAGCACGGTATGGATCGAACATGTCTATCAAGAGTGCTCGTATATCGCCTGCCGAAACTCCTCTGCGTGCGGCCCCGAGAGATCGAAGGTGACCGCGGCGGGCTCAGCCGGGCCGTGAGCACCGCGCACAGGTCCGGGAACGATGGAGCGCGCCAGTTCGCGAAGTTCCGTCAGTGACAATGCGCGAGTCCGCGTTTCCAACGGACATGAGACGTGGTCTAAGCCCTGCTCTGCTTAGGAGCACACCCTTAGTCGGGCTATGTACCGGTGCCCCCAGTCGGACTCTGGGAGCTCCGTCGTCTCGATTCCGCTCCGGCTCACTCGTCCGGCGTGTACTCGGCGTACCGCCCCGACGACTTAGGGAAGGTGGCTAATGCCAACTCCCGCGCAGCTTGGATCAGTGCAGCTATGGCCCGGTGCTCCGGACCGAGGTACCGGCCCGCTTCCTCTGTGATCTGTTGGAGCTGGTCTCGTAGCCGCACCGAGGTTTCCTCGTCGAGTGCGCCGGGGGGTTCCGTGGTAGACATACCGCTCCTCTGGTCAGAACCGGTTAGGGCACTTGGAGGTCGGGACCTCCACCGCGCTGGATGCGTTGTTGTAGGTGAACTGGTGCCCCTGAATCTTGCCGCGTATACCGACGCTGACACGCCACTTCCCGGCGTAGCACGCAGCCGACACCGCGATCATCCGATCGTTTGAACCGGTCTTGGTTCCCGGTCTTCTACAGACCGCCGACTACGCGGCGGGCATCCTGCGGAAGGTGATCGAGTTCCAGCAGATTCCGAACGATCTGGACGCAGGTGTATCCAAGCGGTTGCAGCGGCAACAAGTCTTGTATCAGCGGGATCACTTGTTCCACTTCGTCCTTGGTGAACAAGCGTTGTATACCACCGTTGGCGACGCTCAGACGATGGTCGGCCAGCTCGACCGGCTCTTAGCTGTCCAAGGTATGCCACGTGTGACGCTCGGTATCGTGCCGATGCTGGCACCGTTCGAGACGGCTACCACGTCGTTTCTGATGTTCGATTCGAGCCGTGTCCTGGTCGAAAACATCACAGCAGAGCTGTCGATCACTCAGCCGCGAGAGATAGCGGTGTATCACCGGACGTTCGATGTCCTGGCCGGTCAGTCCGTGACCGGCGAAGCAGCACGGGAGCTGATCCGTAAGGCGCTGGACGCCCGTACGCCCCGACCGTGACCGTGACCGTGCAGGGGGATTCGCTGGTCAGCGGTTCGGGAACCTTCTCCGCGTCGATCTTCGCGCACGGTGCAAGAGGACGGCGGCGCCTACTCGCGCCCGAACAGCAGGGCTCGAAGCGGTGCTGCTCACACGACGCATCCACGGCGCTTATGCCGCGAAGGGCGCCTCGGGTCAGATGCTCTCGCGCAGTTCAGGCGCGAGGCCGAACAGGGGGAACAGCTTCTCGGTGTCGAGGAAGAAGTTCAGTCCGGCGATGGTGTCGCCGTCGAGTTCCAGCACCGTGATCGACCACGGCACCCACACGCCCGGCTCGTCGCTCGGCTTGTAGTGGCCGAAGGCGGGCAGGCCGTTGGCGCCTTCCAGCCGGACCAGTCGCGAATCGCGGCAGGCGCTTCCGTGGCCGAGCATGAACGCGGCCACGTTCTCCGGACCGGAGATCCACAGCTCGATCGGCGGCATGGACAGTGCCACATCCGCTTTCAGCAGCGAGGTGAGTGTGTCCATGTCGTAGGCCTCGAACGCCTTGACGAAACCGTCGACCAGTTTGCGCTGGTCCTCGTCGGTCTCGTCGTAGGTGTCGTTGGCCGCGGGCTGGACCTTCGACATGGTGGCGCGCGCTCGTTGCAGCGCGCTGTTGACCGACGCGGGCGACATGGTGAGCGCCTCGGCGGTCTCGTTGGCGGAGAAACGCAGCACCTCGCGCATGATCAGGATCGCGCGCTGGGTGGCGGGCAGGTGCTGGCAGGCGGCGACGAAGGCCAGGCGCAGCGTGTCCTTGGCGCTGGCGTGCTCGGCCGGATCGGCGCCGAAGGCCAGGGCGTTCGGGATCGGCTCGATCCAGACGTAATCCGGTTGGGGCGCGGGCAACGGCGAATCCGGCCGCGACGGACCGGACAGATCCATCGGCCTGGCGCGGCGCTGCGGACCGTCGAGCATGTCCAGGCAGACGTTCGTGGTGATCTTGTACAGCCAGGAGCGGAGGCTGGCGCGGCCCTCGAACGAGTCGTAGGACTTCCACGCCCGGGTGAGGGTCTCCTGCACCGCGTCCTCCGCTTCGAAGGAAGAGCCGAGCATGCGGTAGGCGTACGCGCACAGCTCCCTGCGATGGGTCTCGAACGCGGCGAGCAGATCGGGAGCGAGGCCCGCGGGGGAGGCTGGCGAGTCGTTCATGGGTGTCACCCTGCCACAGGCCACCGACAAGAAACAGGCTCTTCAACTCGAGTACCGCGCTGATCAAGATCATTAAACCTGTGCGGCCTGTGGGACGTGTC
The DNA here is from genome assembly GCF_053604885.1 of Nocardia sp. NPDC003999. Lineage (NCBI taxonomy): Bacteria > Bacillati > Actinomycetota > Actinomycetes > Mycobacteriales > Nocardiaceae > Nocardia > Nocardia sp. NPDC003999. Next base: position 600,198 of record NZ_JBSGIB010000002.1, on the reverse strand, counting down.
ACGGTCGTCGCGGCGATGAATCGACCGCTCGCGGACCGTCATATCCGGTGACACGAAAAGAATTTGCTCGAGAGGAAGAGGCCATGAGCAGCAAGATGATCTTCATCAATCTCCCGGTCGCCGATCTGCACCGATCGATGGCGTTCTACGAGGCGCTGGGCTGGAAGGTCAACCAGGAGTTCACCGACGACAACGCCGCCTGCATCGTGGTGGACGACAATATCTGCCTGATGCTGCTCATCAGGGATTTCTTCACCACCTTCAGCAAGCGTCCGGTGGCCGACACGAAAGCGGCGATCAATGCCGCGTACGCGCTCGCGCTCGGCAGCGCCGAGGAGGTCGACAGCCTGACCGACGCGGCGCTCGCCGCGGGCGCGACCGAAGAGGTGAACGAGGACAAGCGAGCGCAGGAGGCGCAGGTCGGCATGCACGGCCGCACCTTCATCGACCCGGACGGTCACCAGTGGGAGCCGTTCTGGATGGATTACCCGGGCGCGAACTGAGCCCGGCGAGGGGTCGCCCCCGATGCGCGTGCACTGGCCGCGCATCGGGGGCGTAGGGCTCGATCCGGGAACTCAGTTTCCGGTGAAAGAGGGCTTGCGCTTCTCCGCGAACGCGCGCGGCCCTTCCTTGGCATCGGCCGAGCGGAATACGGACATGCCGAGCTTGGCGTCGATCTGGAAGGCGTCCTCCTCCGGCATGGCCTCTGTCTCGCGGATGGTGCGCAGGATGGCCTGCACGGCCAGCGGGCCGTTGGCGGCGATCTGCCCCGCGATCTCCAGCGCTTTGTCCAGCGCCGTGCCGTCCGGCACCACGTGCCCGATCAGGCCGATCTCCTTGGCCTCGGCGGCGGTCAGGTGCCGTCCGGTGAGCAGAATCTCGGCGGCGACGGTGTAAGGGATCTGGCGGACCAGCCGCACTGCCGAGCCGCCCAGCGGGAACAGGCCCCAACGCGCCTCGGACACGCCGAATTTCGCGCTCTCTCCGGCCACGCGGATGTCGGTGCCTTGCAGGATCTCGGTGCCGCCCGCGATGGCGGGGCCTTCGACCGCCGCGATCAGCGGCTTGGTCAGCCTGCGTCCTTTGAGCAGCGCCTCGAGCTTGGCCGGATTCCAGCCGCCGCCGTCGATGGTGTCGCCGGGGTGCTCGGAGGTCATGCCCTTGAGATCGGCGCCCGCGCAGAACGCGCCACCCGCGCCGGTCAGGATCGCGACCCGGATGTCCGGATCGTCGTCCACCTGGTTCCAGGCGTCTTTCATGATCGCCATCATCTCGCCGGACAGCGCGTTGCGCGCCTCGGGCCGGTTCATGGTGACGATGAGGACGTGGTCGCGCTTCTCGACGAGGCAGTGCGGCATCGCTGATTCTCCTGACTTCGAGCCTTGTCAGAAACAGTAACACGTTCTATTTTTATGGCTGTGAGCTACAACATAGCGGACCTTGTCGAACATGCCATCGACCTGATGCCCGACCGCGTCGCGCTGGCCGACGACGGCCGCGAGGTCACCTACGCCCAGTTGGAGGAGCGGGCCAACAGTCTCGCTCACTACCTGCAAGAACAGGGAGTCCAGCCGGGCGACAAGGTGGGTATCTACTCACGCAACACGATCGAGGCCGTCGAGGCCATGGTCGCGGTCTTCAAGGCGCGGGCCGTGATGATCAACGTGAACTTCCGTTACGTCGAGAACGAGTTGCAGTACATCTTCGACAACTCGGACATGGTCGCGCTGATTCACGAGCGGCGCTACAGCGACCGGGTCGCCGCCGTTCGTTCCAAGACCCCGCAGCTGCGCACCGTCATCGTCGTCGACGACGATACGACCGGCACGATCGCCACCGCAGCGGATTCGGTGGAATACGAGGCGGTGATCGCGCAGTCCTCGGGCGAGCGCGACTTCGGCGAGCGTTCCCCGGACGACCTGTACATGGTCTACACGGGCGGCACCACCGGCATGCCCAAGGGCGTGATGTGGCGCCAGGAGGACGTGTGGCGCGTACTCGGCGCGGGCATCAACTTCATCACCGGCGAATACGTCCAGGACGAGTGGGAGCTGGCCAAGGTCGGTGCTGGCAGCCCGCCGATGGTGCGGTTCCCGATCCCGCCGATGATCCACGGCGGAGCGCAGTGGGCCACGTTCCACAGCCTGTTCGGCGGCGGCAAAGCCGTGATGCTTCCGGAGTTCTCGGGGCACGGCGTGTGGCAGGCCATCGATCAGCACAAGATCAATCTGATCTTCATCACCGGTGACGCCATGGCCCGCCCGATGCTCGACGCGCTGATCGAGGGCAATCCGGAAACCGGTCAGCCCTACGATCTTTCGAGCCTGTACGTGATGGCCAGCAGTGCGGCGCTGTTCTCGCCCGCGCTCAAGGACCAGTTCCTCGAGCTGTTGCCCAACCGGATGATCTCCGATTCCATCGGCTCCTCGGAGACCGGTTTCGGCGGTATCGCCATCGTCGCCAAGGGCGCGACGCACACCGGAGGGCCGCGCGTGAAGATCGACGCGTCCACCGAGGTGCTCGACGAGGACGGCAATCCCGTGCAGCCCGGCTCCGGTGCGGTCGGCATCCTGGCCCGGCGCGGGCACATCCCGCTCGGCTACTACAAGGACGAGGTCAAGACCGCGGCGACCTTCAAGGAGTTCAACGGCGTCCGCTACGCCATCCCCGGCGACTTCGCTCGCGTCGAGGAGGACGGCACGGTCACCATGCTCGGCCGCGGCTCGGTCAGCATCAACAGCGGCGGCGAGAAGATCTACCCCGAGGAGGTCGAGGGCGCGCTCAAGACGCATCCGGAGATCTTCGACGCGCTCGTGGTCGGCATCGATGACGAGCGCTGGGGCCAGCGCGTGGTCGCGGTCGTGCAATGCCGCGGCGAGTCCCGCCCCACCCTGGAAGAGCTCCGCCCCATGCTCACCCGGGAGATCGCGCCGTACAAACTCCCCCGCAGCTTGTGGTTCGTCGACGAGATCAAGCGTTCTCCGGCGGGCAAGCCCGACTACCGCTGGGCCAAGGAACAGGCCCTCTCCCGTCCCGCCGACGACAACGCCGTGGCGAGCGCGAAGTAGGAGTCTGACCGCACGGCCGGCCACCGCGCCTCGCGGGGTGGCCGGCCGTGCGGCATCAGCACCGCCGATCGGTCTGCCGTGGATGCCCCGTACCGGCGAGTGTCAGGTAGAGGGTGCGGTTGGCGTCATCGATTGCGTACCAGATCCGGCCGCCTCCGGTGATCTCGTATTGCCATTGCTCCAATTCCGCGCCGCCGAGTTTGACCGATTTGAGCTCATACTTCAGTCGATGCTGCCGCGAAGGATTCGCCATGCTTCGAGGATCGCTGGTGATGTCGACCCATGCTCGATCGAGGTTTCCCGGGGCCTGGGCCAACAGTTCGGCCCCACCACGCGCGGCATTCGAGCTGTGCACGACAACGCGCCACGGATTGGGGCGCGGTACCCCATCACCTCGGTGCAGCTTCATTCCGCCGTTCCCGGCCGTGTGACCTCGGAGAAGTCCGCCGGGTCGAACGGCCCGGTCAGTCGGCGGGCGAGTTCTGGTTGCGCGTAGATCTCGGCGGTGCTCCGCCAAGCGGCCAGATGGCGGGCGAACGGAATGAACAATCCGGTGTCCGCACCGGCGATGAGCTGGTCCAGCAGTTCGCTCACCGCTTCGGTGCGTCCGGTCTCGGGTAGCCATTTCAGCCAGGGCAGCTCTTCGGCGAAAACCTCTTCCGCCAAAGACCGATTCGATCGGGCGATGATGGCGAGGGTGCGGGCGAGCAGCCGCGTCGCGGCCTCCTTGGCCTCGAACCGCTCCGAGCGAGACAGCACGAGATTCTCCGCGTCGCGGCGCTCCAGGATGACGTCGGCGTCGTCCAAGGCGGGAAACACCGACGTCTGTTTACGAATCAAGTCGCTGAAGGGAAAACTTCTCGCGGTCATGTTCCTAGCCTACGCGACTTCTGAAGTAGTTCAGCGGTTGGCGAGTTCCGACAGTTGGTAGGCGAGGCGGTGGCGAAAGGCCGGGATACGGGACACGGTGCTGAGGACCAGGTTGCGTACGGTGCGGGCGGGGCGTGCGCGCAGGGTGGCCATCTTGGTCATGCGGTCGGTGAACGAGACGACGCCCAGCGCGACAGGGCGGCGGGTGGTTTCGTAGTCATCCAGCAAGGTGTCCGGCTCACCGGCCAGCACGCGAACCAGCAGCGGGCCGAGGGTGGCGGCATCTTGGATTCCGGTGTTCATGCCCTGGCCGCCCGCCGGGCTGTGCACGTGGGCGGCGTCGCCCGCGAGCAGGATGCGGCCGCTGCGGTAGTGGTCGGCGACGCGGTGGTGCACGCGGAAGCGCGAGCTCCACAGCACTTCGTGCACGCGCACCGTGCCGCCGGGGCCGCGGGTGTCCAGAAGCTTCTGGATGTCCTCCGCGGTCGAGCGCTCGGGCGCCGTTTCCAGTGTGGCGACCACGCGGAAGCGGTTCGGCTCCTTCTCGTCGGGCAGCGGCGCGACCACCATGACGCCCTCCGGTGAGAGGTGCAGGGCCACTTCGTCGCGCGCGATCGGCCAGTCCATCCGCACGTCGGCGAGGACGAAGGATTCCGGGTAGGTCGCGCCGGTGAATCCGATGCCCGCCTGCTCGCGGACGATGCTGTGCATGCCGTCGGTTCCGATGACGTAGTCCGCGCGGATGCTGCCCGGCGCGCCCGCCTCGTCGGTGTATTCGACCGTGACGCCGTCGTTCTCCTCCGCCACCCGGGTGACCTGGTACGGGCGCTGGACCTCCCCGCCCGCCTGCCGCAGTCGCTTCAGCAGCACCGCCTCGGTGGTGTCCTGCGGTGTCATCAAGGTGTAGGGGTAGCGGGTCGGCAGCCCGTCGAACCCGATGGTCGCCAGGGTGCGCCCGCCGTCGTGGACCGTGAAGCGCGCGACGATGTCGCCGGTCGCCACCAGTTCGTCCGCGATGCCGATCTGCTCGAGCACTTCCAGCGTCCTGGCGTGCACGACCGCGGCGCGCGAGGTGTTCGCGCCTTCGCTCAGCCGGTCCAGCAGGACGAAATCCACCCCCGCGTCGGCCAGGGTGATGGCGGCGGTCAGTCCGGCGGGACCCGCGCCGACGATCACGACGGAGGTGGCGGCGGGCAGCGGGTTCGGGGTGGCGTTCATCGGAACTCCTCAGGTCAACGTTTGTAGGCCAACGTTTGTTGACATAACCGTAGCGCGGGCCGCGCTAGGAAGTCAACAGTTGTTGGCCTACACTTGTTGGCATGACCGTAGAGCCTGATCAAGCCCCCGCTCGGCGCTCGGACGCGACGCGTGCGGCGATTCTGGAAGCGGCCCGTGCCCGGTTCGCCGCCGAAGGTTTCCGTAAGGCGACCATCCGCGCCATCGCCGCGGACGCGGACATCGACCCGTCCATGGTCATGCGGTACTTCGGCAGCAAAGACGGCCTCTTCGCGGCGGCGGTCGACGTCCGGCTCGATCTGCCCGACCTCGGCTCCGCGGACCCGGACACCCTGGGCGAGCAGTTGGTGCGCCGCTTCTTCGAGATCTGGGAAGAGCAGCCGAACAGGGAGGTGCTGCTGACGCTGCTGCGCTCGTCGATCACCGACGAGGCCGTGGCCGAACGCGTCCGCGCCATCTTCACCCAGCAGATACTGCCCGCCGTCCTGCGTTTCGGGGATCCCGCCGACGCTCCACGCAGGGGAGGTCTGATCGTCACGCAGATGCTCGGCCTCGCCCTGTGCCGCTATGTCCTGTGCCTGCCCCCGGTCGTAGCCCTGACCCGCGACCAGATCATCGCCGAGGTCGCGCCCACCCTCCAGCGCTACCTGACGTCCATCCCGACTGAGTGAAATCAGCGCGCAACGAAATCGGCCCGCACGACGTGCTGTCGTGCGGGCCGATCGGTCTGCCGTGCCGCGCTCAGCCTGCCAGCAACGCGCCGAGGGCGCGGAGGTGGTCGGTGCCCGCGCCGAGGGCGAACTCGTTGTGTTTGGCGGCGGTGAAGTAGTTGTGCGCGATGTGCTCGCGGTCGATGCCGACGCCGCCGTGCACGTGGACGACGGTGTGCGCGACGCGGTGGCCCGCGTCGGCGGCCCAGAACTTGGCGGTGTGCACCGCTTCGGCGGCGGGCAGGTCCTCCGACAGCAGCCATGCCGCTTGGGTGACCGCCAGGCGCAGGCCTTGGACGTCGATGTAGGCGTCGGCGAGCCGCTGCGCCACGGCCTGGAAGCTGCCGACCGCCTTGCCGAACTGCTCACGCTCCCTGGCGTAGTCGGCGACCAGCTCGAGCGCCCGTTCCAGAGTGCCGAGCTGTAGGGCGCTCAGACCGAGCCAGGCGCGAGTGAGGATCCAGTCCAGGATCTCCGCGCCACTGTCCACCGTGCCGACGAGTTCGGCGGGGGTATCGGTGAGTTCGACCGCGAATTCAGGGCTACGGTCGACCACCTGCTGCGCGGTCACGGTCGCCGCCGCGGGATCGACCAGGAACACCGCGGTGGTCCCCGAGACGGTGGCGGGCACCAGAATTCGCTCGGCCCGGTTCGCGAAGGGCACGGTGGTCTTCGCGCCGGTCAGCCGCCAGCCGTCCTCGGTCTCCACCGCGGTGGTGGTGGGTGCGGCGGGTTCCCAGTTGCGCTCCTCGGCCAGCGCGACCGTCAGGATGACGCTGCCCGCGCCCGCCCGCGTGGCCAGCTCCTGTTGCGCCGCGGAACCGAACCGCGCCAGCGCGCCCGCGCCGAGCGCGATCGACCACAGGTACGGCACGGCCGCGAGGTGCTTGCCCAGCTCGCGCAGGATCGCGGTCTGCTCGAGCGAGCCGAGGTCGCTGCCGCCGACCGCCTCGGGCAGCGCGGCCGCGAGCACGCCGGTCTCGGCGAGCGAGTTCCACAGCTGCTGATCGAATCGCTCGTCTGCGGTGTCGAGTTCGCGCAGCCGGTCGGCGGTGACGAGCTTGCCGCACACCTCGCCGGTCAGCCGGCCGAGATCGAGTTGGGCTTCGGTGGGGGTGAAATCCATGGCGTTCTACCTGCTTTCGATCAGCGCGCCGCGGCAGGCTGCTTGAGGGCGGTCATGGCGATGATGTCGCGCTGCACCTCGTTGGTGCCGCCGCCGAAGGTCAGGATGAGCGCGGCGCGGTGCATGCGCTCCAGACGGCCGCGCAGTTCCGCGCCGGGGGAGTCCTGGCGCAGGTAGGCCTGCGGCCCGAGCACCTCCATGAGCAACCGGTACGCCTCGGTGGCCAGCTCGGTGCCGTACACCTTGCAGGTGGAGGCGTCCCACGGGCGCGGAGCCGCGTCGCCGCCCGCGTCGGCCCGGCTGGCGATCTCCCAGTTCAGCAGCTTGAGGTACTCGACCTTGGCGTGCACCTTGGCCAGGTTGAGCTGCACCCATTCGCGATCGATCACGCGGGAGCCGTCACCGGCCTTGGTGTTGCTCGCCCACTCGACGGTCTGGCGCAGGGCCAGCGCGAGCGGTGCGGCCGAGGTGAGCGCGACGCGCTCGTGGTTGAGCTGATTGGTGATCAGCGCCCAGCCGCCGTTCTCCTGGCCGACCAGCGCGCTCGCGGGCACCCGCACGTCCTGGTAGTAGGTGGCGCTGGTGTCCGGCCCGGCCATGGTGTGCACGGGCGTCCAGGAGAAGCCCTCGGCGGTGGTCGGCACGATGAGCATGCTGATGCCCTTGTGCTTCTTGGCGGTCGGGTCGGTGCGCACCGCCAGCCAGACGTAGTCGGCGTAGGCGATCAGGCTGGTCCACATCTTCTGGCCGTTGATCACGTAGTCGTCGCCGTCGCGCACCGCGGTGGTGCGCAGGCTGGCCAGATCGGTGCCCGCGCCCGGCTCCGAGTAGCCGATGGAGAAGTGCAGTTCACCGGCCGCGATCTTGGGCAGGAAGAACTTCTTCTGTTCCGCACTGCCGTAGTGCATGATCGTGGGCGCCACCGAGTTGATGGTCAGGAACGGCACCGGCGCGCCCGCGATCGCGGCCTCGTCGGTGAAGATCAGCTGATCCATGGTGGGGCGATCCTGGCCGCCGTACTCCTTGGGCCAGCCCAGCGCCAGCCAGCCGTCGTGGCCCATCTGCTGGACCACCTCGCGGTAGACGTTGCCCTGCCCGTACTCGCCGGTCTGCGCGCTCAGGGCCTCCCGGCGCTCGGGGGTGATGAGCCGCGCGAAGTAGTCGCGCAGTTCCGCGCGCAGCTGCTCCTGTTGCGGCGTGTACGCAATGCGCATGGCTATACCTCATGCTTCGTTGGATCGGGTTCCCCCGATCATTGCATATGGACTGAAACATGTTCCAGTATTGATACTGAATCCTCCCGATGACGCCCCGGTGGAGCGGATCGGCTTGTTAGGCTTCGGCCAGAGTGGTGGTAAAGGAGTTGCCATGAAGATCAGTGTCGATCCAGACCAGTGCGAAGCTAATGGAATATGTGTCGGAATCGCCCCCGACGTGTTCGAACTCGATGACGAGGACGTGCTGCACATCGCGAACGCCGATGTGCCCGCCGATCGGCTCGCCGATGTCCAGGATGCCGTCGCGCAGTGCCCCAAGGCGGCGCTGCGGCTGCAGTGAAGGACTCTTGCCGTAAGTTGGAACACGTTCTAGAGTCGGCCGCGTGAGCAATGATCTGAGCCTGGCGGGCCGAGTAGCGATCGTGACCGGCGGCGGCGCCGGACTTGGGCGGGCCGAAGCGCTCGCGCTGGCCGAAGCCGGCGCGTCCGTGGTGGTCAACGACCTCGCCGAGTCCGACGCGGTCGCCGACACGCTCGGCGCGATCCGGGCGCTCGGCGCCAAGGCGGAGTTCGTCGCGGGCAGCATCGCCGAGCGCGCCACCGCCGACGCGCTGATCCGCGCCGCGGAGGAGTCGTTCGGCTCGGTCGACATCGTGGTCAACAACGCGGGCATCACCCGCGACCGGATGCTGTTCAACATGTCCGACGAGGACTTCGACGCGGTGCTCGCGGTGCACCTGCGCGGCCATTTCCTGCTGTCGCGCAATGCCGCCGCCTACTGGCGCGGCAAGTCGAAGCAGGCGGGCGCGCCGGTCTACGGCAGGTTGGTCAACACCTCCTCGGAGGCCGGCTTGCTGGGCCCGGAGGGGCAGGCCAACTACGGCGCCGCGAAGGCGGGCATCACCGCGCTGACCCTTTCGGCAGCGCGGGCGCTGGCGCGCTACGGCGTGCGCGCCAACGCGATCGCGCCGCGGGCGCGCACGGCGATGACCGAGGCGGTGTTCAGTCCCGCGCCGGAGGGGGAGCCCGATCCGCTGTCGCCCGATCACGTGGCCCGGCTCGTGGCCTATCTGGCCTCGCCCGCGGCCGACGCGGTCAATGGACAACTGTTCGTCGTCTACGGGGGGATGGTGGCGCTCATGGCGGCGCCCGTCGTCGAGCATCGGTTCGACGCGGCCGCGGGGGAGTGGTCGCCGCGGGATCTGGCCGACACGCTGGGCGGCTACTTCGCCGATCGCCCCGATGGGCGGACCTTCTCGGCCTCTTCGCTGACCGAGTTGGGGTGAGCCGCGGCGGCCCGCCGCGAGCGCGCAACTGATCAGCTGTCCAACTGTTGATCATGGGATCGGTGCTTGGTAGACATAGGGACGGGTTATGTCTCACCTCACAAAGGTGGGATCATCACTCGCTGACACCGGTTCCAAATTTATATGCCGATCTTTCGAAAAATTGCACTTCAAATGTGTGAAAAGTGCTACCGGCAACACGGTGAACATGTTCTAATCGTTCCGGCGGTGCGGCCACGGTGAGATTCGCGCCGTGTGCTGTGTCGCCGGTGAGCAAGGAGGATCGCGGATGAACGAGGTCCTTGCCGTGCCGTTGCGGGCCGTCGGCGGATTCTTCGAACTCACCGCCGATGTCGCACGCGCCAGCGTGCGCAGACCCTTTCAATGGCGCGAGTTCATCGATCAGTCGTGGTTCATCGCGCGGGTATCGATCGTGCCGACATTGCTGGTGGCCATTCCGTTCACCGTTCTGGTGAGCTTCACGCTGAACATTCTGTTGCGGGAGATCGGCGCGGCCGACCTCAGCGGAGCGGGTGCGGCGTTCGGTGCGGTCACCCAGGTGGGGCCGATCGTCACCGTGCTCATTGTCGCGGGGGCTGGCGCGACCGCGATCTGCGCCGACCTCGGCGCACGCACCATCCGCGAGGAAATCGACGCCATGCGGGTGCTGGGCATCGATCCGGTGCACCGCTTGGTGGTGCCCCGAGTGCTCGCCTCGATGTTCGTCGCACTGATGCTCAACAGCCTGGTGTGCACCATCGGCATCGTCGGCGGATTTCTGTTCTCGGTGTTTCTGCAGGACGTGAACCCCGGCGCGTTCGTCAATGGCATCACGCTGCTCACCCATCTGCCCGAGCTGATCATTTCGGAGGTGAAAGCCGGATTGTTCGGGCTGATCGCCGGACTGGTCGCCTGCTATCTGGGCCTTAATGTCAAAGGCGGACCCAAGAGTGTCGGTGATGCGGTGAATCAGACCGTAGTCTTCGCTTTTATGGCCTTGTTCGTCGTGAACGTGGTGGTCACCGCCGTCGGCATCAAGTTCACGGCGCGGTGATCCGATGGCCTTCGTAATCGAATCCCGCTTCCCCCGTACCGTTCGACGGGTGCGCCGGATGTCGGACTCGCTCGATTCGGTGGGCAAGCATGCCGTTTTCTATGCCCAGGCGCTCGGCGCCATTCCACGGGCGCTGGTGCACTACCGGACCGAGACCATCCGGCTGATCGCCGAGATCAGCATGGGCACGGGCGCGCTGGCGGTGATCGGCGGCACGGTGGTGATCGTCGGGTTCCTGACCCTCTTCGCGGGCGGCACCATCGCCGTGCAGGGCTACAGTTCGCTGGGCAATATCGGCGTCGAGGCGCTGACCGGCTTCTTCGCGGCGTTCATCAATGTCAGGATCGCGGCGCCGGTGATCTCCGGCATCGGCCTGGCGGCCACCATCGGGGCCGGTTCGACCGCGCAATTGGGCGCGATGCGGGTCGCCGAGGAGATCGACGCGCTGGAGTCGATGGCGATCCGGCCGGTGCCCTACCTGGTGGGCACCCGCGTATTGGCCGGGATGATCGCGATCGTCCCGCTCTACGCGCTGGCGGTAATCGCCTCGTTCCTGGCCAGCCGGTTCGCCACCGTGGTGATCTACGGGCAGTCGGCGGGCGTCTACGACCACTACTTCTCCACGTTCCTCATCCCGAGCGACATCCTCTGGTCCTTCGCCCAGGCGATCTTCATGGCACTGGCGGTCATGCTGATCCACACCTACTACGGCTACAACGCCGCGGGCGGGCCGGTCGGCGTGGGTGTCGCGGTGGGCAACGCGGTGCGCACCTCGCTGGTCGCGGTGGTCACGGTGACCTTGTTGATCTCGCTGGCCATCTACGGCACCTCCGGCAACTTCCATCTCTCCGGATAAGCGACATGGCGGAATCGAAGCAAACGGAAAACCGCCTGGTGCGGGCGCTGCGCGGCGGGCTCGGCCTGAAACTGGCCGGGGCGGCGATGGTGCTGGCGCTGGTCGCGATCATGGCGGTCGCGCTGATCATGTTCGTCGGCGGGTTCACGCCCACCGCCACCGTGACGGTGGACGCGCCGCGCAGCGGCCTGGTGCTGGACCCGGACGCCAAGGTGAAGGTGCGCGGTGTTGAGATCGGCCGGGTGGCCTCGGTCGACCACACCGACGAGGGCGCCAGGCTGAAGCTGGCCCTCGATCCGGAACTGCTGAAGCTGGTGCCGTCCAACGCGGACGTCGACATCAGGTCCACCACGGTGTTCGGCGCGAAGTACGTCAACTTCATCGTCCCGCAGCAGCCGGCGACCACTTCGCTGCAACCTGGCGCGGTCGTCACCGCGCAGCGGGTGACCGTCGAGTTCAACACGCTGTTCCAGCACCTGTCCGACGTGCTCGCCAAGATCGAGCCGGAGAAGCTGAACGCGACGTTGTCCGCGCTGGGCACCGCGCTACAGGGCCGCGGGGAGAAACTGGGCGAACTGCTCGAGCAGAGCGACGCCTACCTGCGCGACATCAACCCGTATCTGCCGACGCTGCAACAGGATCTGGCGAAGACCGGCCAGGTCACCGACCTGTACGCGGACTCGGTGAACGATCTGCTGCGCACCGTGGACAACTTCACGGTCACCAGCAAGACCCTGACCCAGGAACAGGACAGCCTGGACAACGTGCTGGTGAACCTCACCGGCTTGGCCGACACCACCGGATCGGTTCTGCGCGACAACGAGAATCAGCTCGGCACGGCGCTGGATCTACTGCGTCCGACCACCGGATTGCTCGACGAGTACGCGCCCGCGCTGTACTGCTTGATCGGCGGCCTGGGCAAGGCGCTGCCGATGGGTGAGGCGGTCTTCGGTGGCTTGCAGGAAGGCGTCGCGCTGAACACCGGCTTCATGTACGGCGCGAAGCCGTACACCTACCCGGAGGATCTGCCCAAGGTCAACGCGACCGGCGGCCCGCAGTGCGGAGGCATCCTGGACCGGGTGCCGGGCAGCCACTCGGACTATGTCGTCACCGACACCTCGGAGGGGCATGTGTACACACCGTCGACGACACTGAGTGTCAACCCGCCGAAGATCTTCCAGATCCTGTTCGCCGGACTACCGGGGGTGCCGCGCCCGTGAAGAACACCGCGACCACCGTCAAACTGGCCATCTTCACCCTGGTGATGACGCTGATCTTCGCAGGCCTGGCGGTCGTGTTCAGTCAGATGCGCTTCGCGCGGGAGAACGGCTACCACGCCGTGTTCACCAGTTCCTCCGGCATGCTGCCCGGGGCGAAGGTGCGCATCGCGGGCGTGCCGGTCGGCTCCGTCAAGTCGGTGAAGGTCGGCAAGGACTATCTCGCGCACGTCGAGTTCGATGTCGACCGCAAGTACCGGCTGCTCACCAGCACTCGTGCGGCGATCAAATACGAGAACCTGGTCGGCGACCGCTATCTCGAGCTGTCGGAGGGCCCCGGCTCCAACCGCGTCTTGCAGCCGGGCGGCACCATCGCCAAGGAACAGACCGCGCCCGCCCTCGATCTGGACATGTTGCTCGGCGGTTTCCGGCCGCTGCTGCGCGGACTCGACCCCGGCCAGGTGAACGACCTGACCAACGCGCTGCTGCAGATCTTCCAGGGCCAAGGCGGCACGCTGGTGTCGCTGCTCAACAGCGGCGGCTCGTTCGCCAAGACGCTCGCCGACCGGGACGCCCTGATCGGCAGCGTGATCAACAACCTCAACGCGGTCCTGCAGACCATCGATGAGCGCGGCGACCAGTTCGCCACCACGATCGCCGAATTACAACGCTTGATCAGCGGATTGGCCGCCGACAAGGACCAGATCGGCGACGCGATCCCGCGCATCGCAGGCGCTACCGGCGACCTGACCGATCTGCTCTCCCAAGCCCGCCCCGATCTGCGGGGCACCATCGAGCAGACCGGGCGTCTGGCCACGAATCTCGACGCCGGGTCGGACACGGTCCAGTGGGTGCTGGACCGGCTGCCGTCGACCTATCGCCAGCTGATCCGCATCGGCTCATACGGCTCCTTCCTCCAGCTCTACGTCTGCTCGACGAACTTCCTGGTGGACGGCCCGAACGGCCAGACGATGAAGATCAACATGCCCGGGGCGCAGACGACCGGAAGGTGTGCGGACAACCGATGAAAGAGCAGCGATCACCCGCCATCACCATCGGCATCGTCGGCCTCGTGCTCGCCGTGGCGGTGGCGCTGTCGGCCCTGCAATTCGACCGGCTGCCGTTCATCCGTTCCGGCGCGACGTTCACCGCCTACTTCGCCGACGCGGGCGGCCTGCTGCCCGGCGACCCGGTCCAGGTGGCGGGCGTTCGATCCGGTCGCGTGGAGGACGTCAGCCTGGACGGCGCGAAAGTGCTCGTCCGGTTCACTCTCGCGGAGTCGATCGTGCTCGGTGAGAAGACTTCGGCGGCGATCAAGACCAACACGGTGCTCGGCCGCAAGTCGCTGGAGCTGACGCCGTCGGGCACCGGCGCGCTGCGCGTCGACGACACCATCCCGCTCGAGCGCACCACATCGCCGTATTCGCTCAACGAAGCGCTGAGCGACCTGGCGGGCACGGTGCACGACCTGGACCTGGACCGGGTCGACCAAACCCTCGACGCGCTCTCGGCGACCTTCGCCGACACGCCCGCGCCGTTGCGCTCGGCGCTGGACGGCGTCACCGCGCTCTCCCGCAGCATCAACGCGCGCGATCAAGCGCTGACGGACTTGCTGAAGCGGGCGCAGAACGTGACGAAGATCCTCGCCGACCGGGGCAACCAGATCAGCGCGCTGCTGCTGGACGGCAACGAACTGCTCGGCGAACTGGACCGGCGGCGCACCGCCCTCGGGCAGCTGATCGTCTACGTCAACGGACTCGCCCAGCAGCTCTCCGGCCTGGTCGCCGACAACGAGGCGCAGCTGAAACCCGCCCTGGACAAACTGAATTCGGTGCTGGCGCTGTTGCAGCGCAACAAGCAGAATCTCGCGGACGCGCTGGACGGGCTCGGACCGTTCGCCGCGGCCCTGGGTGAGCAGGTCGGCAGCGGTCCCTACTTCCAGGCCTACGTGATCAACGCGGCGAGCAAGACGCTGCAACCGCTGGTGGACGCGCTGGTGTGGCCGCAGCACCTGCCGAGTGATCTGCAGAGCTACCTCACGCCGTCCCCATCGATCGAACCCGCGATACAGGAGCCGCCGCGGTGAATATCGTACGGAAACTACCTCGCTGGGCGTTGGTGCTGGCCGGAGTGGTCGTCGCGGCGCTCGTGGTCGCCGTCGCGTGGAACGGCATAACCCGGATCGGGACCACTAAGGTCACCGCCTATTTCACCTCCACATCCGGCCTGTACGCGGGCGACGACGTGCGGGTGCTCGGCGTCAAGGTCGGCCGCATCGACGCGATAGAGCCCGGCGCGGATCGGGTGAAGGTGTCCATGACCCTGAATCGCGGAGTCGACGTCCCCGCCGACCCGAAAGCGGTGATCATCTCGCCTTCGCTGGTCTCGGCGCGTTTCATCCAAATCGCGCCCGCCTACACCGGCGGTCCGAAATTGAAGGACAACAGCGTGATCCCGATCGAGCACACCGCGGTGCCGGTCGAATGGGACGACATCAAGGCCGAGCTGTCCAAGCTGGCCACCGCGCTCGGCCCGGTCGGCGACGACAAACAGGGGTCGTTCGGCCGCTTCGTCGACACCGCCGCGAACAACCTCGACGGCAACGGACAGCGGTTCCGCGACACCCTGCGGGAGCTGTCGGCCACCTTGAACACGCTGTCGGACGGCCGCACCGACCTGTTCGGCACCGTGCGCAACCTGCAGAAGTTCGTCGACGTGCTGTCGGCGAGCAACGAGCAGATCGTGCAGTTCGAAGGCAGGCTCGCGTCGGTGTCCTCGGTGCTGGCCGGGGTCTCCTCGGATCTCGGCGCGGGCCTGGACAACCTGGACGCGGCGATCGTCGACGTGCGCCGGTTCATCGAGGGCAGCGGAGCGGAACTCACCGAGGGCGTTCAGCGGCTGGCCGACGCCACCCAAGTGCTGGTCGACAAGCGACCGGAATTGGAACGCGTCCTGCACTCCGGCCCGACCGCGCTGGTGAACTTCTACCAGATCTACAAACCGGCCCAAGGCACCCTGACCGGCGCGATCGCGCTGAACAACCCGGCCGACCCGCTCGGCTTCCTGTGCGGCTCGGTCCGCGCGCTGGAGACCAACGACTCCGATCGCAGCGCCGACCTGTGCGCGCAATACCTCGCGCCCGTGATCAACAGCCTGAGCATGAACTACGTGCCGATCATGACGAACCCGGCCAGCGGCGTGACCGCGTTTCCCGACCAGCTGGTGTACTCCGATCCCAGCCTGGCCGGGCGGGTGGCGAGCCAGAATCCGGCGCAGCCGCAGCCCGCTCCGGTGAGCATCCCGGACGGCCTCGCCGGGCTGGCCATCCCGGGCCTGACAGGAGGAGGGCGATGATGCCGAGGCGGCGGATGCGCCGCACCGCCGCCGTCGCGGCGGGGCTGGCGGTGGCGCTCGGCGTCACGGGCTGTCAGTGGGACGGACTGAATTCGCTGCCCATGCCCGGCACCGAGGGGACCGCGCCCGGCTCCTACGAGGTGCGCGTCCAGATGCCGAACGTCACCACGCTGACCAGGAATTCGCCGGTGCGGGTGCATGACGTCGTGGTCGGCACCGTCTCGAAGATCGAGGTGGAGGACTGGCACGCGCTGGTCACCGTCTCGCTGAACCCGGACGTGCACCTGCCCGCGAACGCCGTCGCCAAGATCGGGCAGACCAGTCTGCTCGGCTCCAACCATCTCGAGCTCTCCGAGCCGACCGATCAGCCCCCCGAAGGCCAGTTGAAGGCCGGCGACGTCATCCCGCTCGCGCGTGCCGGAACCTATCCGACCACCGAGCAGGTGCTGTCGTCGCTGTCGGTGGTGCTCAACGGCGGTGGCGTCGCGCAATTGGAAACCATCACCCACGAGCTGAATTCCGCGCTCACCGGGCGGGAGGACGCCATCAGGGACCTGCTGCCGCAGCTGAACGAGCTGACCACGAACCTGGACCGCCAGACCGGCGACATCATCGCCGCGATGAGCGGACTGGACCGGCTCGGCGGTCAGCTCGCCGAGCAGCGCGACGTGGTGGCGGAGGCGATCGAGCAGATCCATCCGGCGTTGACCGTGCTGGCCGATCGCCGCGCGAACATCACCAGGGCGATCACCGCGCTGGGCGAGCTGAGCGACGTCGTGCGGCGCATCGTCGCGGCGAGCGGCGACGACTTGAAGGCCAACCTGCACAGCCTCGTGCCGGTGCTGAAGTCGCTGTCGGACACCGGCAGCGATCTGACCGAGGCGCTGAAGATCCTGGCCACCTTCCCGTTCCCGATGAAGAACCTGGACCACGCGATCAAGGGTGACTACCTCAACCTGTTCATGACCGTGGACATCACCGGCAAGCGGCTGGATTCGAACTTCCTCACCGGAACGCCGCTGGGCGGACGGTTCGGCGGCGTGGAAGGCGCGCTCGGCAGCTTCGCGCCCGGCACGGCAGCGCAGAACGGCGACCCGGCCACGGGCCCGTTGCAGGCGCCGCCGCCCGCGGCGAGCCAGCCCGCCCCGACGATCCCGGGACTCCCGCCGATCCCCGGCATTCCCGCCATTCCCGGGTTGACCGTGCCCATGCCGGGCAACACCGCGCCGCAAGGGGGTCCGGGACAGTGACACTCACCCGGTTCGTCCGTACCCAGCTGATCATCTTCTCCGTGCTGACGGTGATCGGCCTGGTGGTCATGGGCGGCACCTACGTCAAGCTGCCGGCGATGTTCGGCATCGGGCGCTACGAGGTCACCGTGCAGCTGGCCGCGACCGGTGGTCTCTACCCGACGGCCAACGTCGCCTATCGCGGCACGAACGTCGGTGTGGTGAAGGAGGTCCGGCTGACGCCGGTCGGCGTGGACGCGAAGCTGTCCATCGCCAGCGACTACAAGATTCCCTCGGATGTCGACGCGTGGGTGCGCAGCGTCTCCGCGGTCGGCGAGCAGTACGTGGACCTGGTGCCCGCGCAGAACCGCACGGGCGGAAACCTGCGCGACGGCAGCGTGATCCCGGTGGAGCGCACCAAGCTGCCGCAAGACGTCGGCGCGCTGCTCGACCAGGCCGACCGGCTGCTGTCGAGCGTCGCGGACACCCGGCTGAAACAGGTCATCGACGAGGCGTTCCTCGCGTTCAACGGCGCGGGACCGGATCTGCAACGGTTCATCGATTCCGCGTCGTTGCTGGTGCAGGAAGCGCAGGCCAACGCGGAACCGACGAAACAGCTGCTCGACCGGATCGGGCCGCTGCTGGACACCCAGACCCGCTCGGACGCCGCGATCCGTTCCTGGACCGCCGATCTCGCGACGGTCACCGACCAGTTACGCGGTCACGACCCCGCGCTGCGTGGCATCCTGCGCGAGGGCCCGTCGTCGATGCAGCGGGTGACCAACCTGTTCGAGGACCTGCGCCCGACGCTGCCGCTGCTGCTGTCGAATCTGGTCAGCGTCGGTCAGGTCGCCGTCACGTATCACGCGGGGCTGGAGCAGATCCTGGTGGTGTATCCGCCGCTGGTCGCCGCGCTGCTGACCGCCGTCCGCGGTCCGCTGGAATACGGCGCGCTGGTCGACTTCATGGCGCTGGTCAACGACCCGCCCGCGTGCACGACCGGCTTCCTCCCGCCCGACCAGCGGCGCTCGCCGAGCGAGCTCGACACCCCGGACACACCGCCGGGCCTGTACTGCAAGGTTCCACAGGACGCACCCGAAGCGGTGCGCGGCATCCGCAACACGCCGTGCGCCGAGGTGCCCGGTGTGCGCGCCCCGACGCCGGAACTGTGCCGCACGGGGTACGTTCCGATCGGTGACAACCCGCCGTTCGGGCCGCCGCGTCCGGTGGCGCCCGCCGCCGCGCCCGCGAGCGAGCCCCCGGTCGTCGCACCCGCGAGTTACGGTGGCGGCACACCAGCCGCCGCACGGTCGTACGACCCGGCCACCGGCGTGTACATCGGCACCGACGGGCGTACCTACCGACAGGGCGATATCGGACCGGGCGGTTCGGGCGCGGTACCGTCGAGCTGGCAGGCGATGCTCGAGGAGCAGCAACGATGAGTGAGAGCAACGGAGAAGGTCACCGCGCGCGACGGCGTGCGGTGCGCTCGGCCGGGCCGCCGGTCGAGGAGAACGCGACCGGTGGCGTGCGGACCGTGGTCGCGAAGGACCCTGCCACCGCGACCGAAACCGGCGTCGCGGACGGCGGTACGAGTTCGGTTGCGGCCGAGCCGGAGGTCTCGTCCGCTTCGGCGCCGGTCACGGACGACTCGAGCGTCGATGCGGCGAAGGTATCCGTGACGAAAACCGACGCCGAACCCGACTCCGAGGCAACACCGGCCGAGCCCGAAGGGAACAAACGGCGCGGAGTCCCGCGTGTCCTCGCCGCGGCCGCCGCGGCCTTGCTGGTCGTGGCGCTCGTGGCCGGTGCGGTCGTGTCGGTTGTCGCGACGCACGCGACGCACGAACGTGACCAGCGCCGAGCCGAATACGTGGAAACCGCCAGGCAGGCGATCGTCAACCTGACCACCATCCGCGCCGATACGGCCAAGCAGGACATCGACCGGATCCTCTCGCTGGCCTCGGGGGAGTTCAAGACCGAGTTCGACGGCCGGGTCGACCCGTTCACCAGCATCGTGCAGCAGGCCAAAGTGGTCTCCAGCGGCGAGATCGTCGAGGCCGCGCTGGAAAGCGACGACGATCGCTCCGGACGAGTGCTGGTCGCCGCCAAGCAGACGCTGACCAACGCGGGCCAGGCCGAGCCGCAGACCAGGTACTACCGGTTCCGGGTCACCGTGTCGCGCGGCGATTCGGGGCTGTCGGTGTCCAACGTGGAGTTCGTGGCATGAACGGTCAGGCCCGGAGGCGGCAGCGGAGCGTGGCCACGCAGGGCCCCGTTCATGCCGGAATCGGACACAGCATGAACGGTCAGGCCCGGAGGCGGCAGCGGAGCGTGGCCACGCAGGGCCCCGTTCATGCCGGAGAGGACACAGCATGAGTATGAACGGCATTCGCGCCAAGATCCTGCTAGCGGTCCTCGGTGTGGTCGTCGCGGCGGCCGCGGTCGTCGGCGGCGTGAACGGCTACCGCTACTGGGATGACCGGCAGGCCGAGCAATCGCGCAAGGACGCGGTCGCGACGGCGGGCCGCACTCTCGAGGCCATGTTCACCTACAACCCGCAGACCGTCGACACCGAGCTGCGCAAATCCGCCGACAACCTCAGCGGTGACTTCCGCGCCGACTACCTGACGCTGATCGAGAAGCAGATCGCTCCCGGCGCCAAGGAGAAGCAGCTCACCGTCACTGCGACCACCCAGGCGGCCGGCGTCATCTCCGCCGACCGCTCGCACGCGCAGGTCCTGCTGTTCCTCAACCAGGTGATGACGAGCAAGGACGCCCCGCAGGGCACCACCACGGGCAGCCGGGTACGCGTCTCCTTGACGAAGTCCGATTCGCACTGGTTGGTGTCGGCGGTGACGCCGGTCTGACGCCGGTCCGCTGGATTCGCTAGGCCGATTCCGATGACACTGTGCGCGGCAGCCGCACCGTGAACGTCGTCCCGGCCTCGGGCGTACTGCGCACGCCCACCTCGCCGCCGTGCGCCGTCACCAGCGCTTGCACGATGGACAAGCCGAGACCCGTGCCGCCGCTGCTGCGGGCGCGGGAGGTGTCGGCACGGTAGAAGCGCTCGAAGACGCGGTCGGCGTCCTCCGCTGTCAGTCCTGGACCGGTATCCGCCACTTCGAGCAGCACATCGTCGGGGCCGGGGGTGAGCAATACCGTCACCTTCGCGTCGGGCGCGGTGTGGGTGAGGGCGTTGTTCAGCAGATTGCTCAGCACCTGGCGCAGCCTCGCCTCGTCCCCGATCACCTCGAGCGTCCCCTCGCCGGGTTCGATCCGCAGCTCGATGGTGCGGACGGGCCCGTCGGCGTGCCCGGCGGAGACCACGGCGCGCGCGTTGTGCACTCCGTCGCTGGCGACGGCGAGCAGGTCCACCGGGCCGAGTTCCAGCGGGCGCTGCGCGTCCAGCCGCGCGAGCATCAGCAGGTCTTCCACGAGCACGCCCATCCGCTGGGATTCGCGCTCGATGCGGTCCATGAACGCGGCGGGATCGTCGGTCGCGCCCTGCCGATACAGCTCCGCGAACCCGCGGATCGTCGTCAACGGGGTGCGCAACTCGTGACTGGCGTCGGCGATGAAACGGCGCATGCGGTCCTCGGACCGGCGGGCCGCCTCCTCGGACGCGGCGGTCGCGGTGAACGCGCGCTGGATCTGCGTCAGCATCCCGTTCAGCGATCTGGACAGCCGGTCGACCTCGGTGTTGGTGTCGCGCACCGGCACCCGGCGGTGCAGGTCGCCTTGGGCGATGGCCGCGGCGGTGCTCTCCACTCGGCGTAGCGGCCGCAAGCTGCGCCGCACCATGAAGTACGCGAGCACCGCCAGCACGGCCAGGACGACCGCCCCGACGATCAGCTCCAGCACCACGAGCCGGTGCACCGTGTCGGTGTTCTGCGTGAGCGGCAGCGCCACCGTCGTCGTGCCCTCCGGTGTGCGCAGCGTCAGCACCCGCCACCGGATCGCTCCTCCGTTCGCGGAGTCGACGGTGTACGGGCCCGTCGGCGGCGTGGCAGGCAGCACCGGCTCCGCGTCGACGGCGAACGCCGGGATGAGGAACGCGCGCCCGTCGGTGCGTATCGAACGCACCCAGAACTGGCTCGGGGCGTGGCGTGGGTCGGGTGGCAGCACCGGTGGCGGCGGCCCACGCCGGGACCATTCCATCGCGCCTCCGCGCAACTGCTGGTCGGTACGGGCGGTCAGCTGCTGTTCCAGGGCCGAAGTGACCACCATGCCGGAGACGAGCAAGCCGAGCCCCGCCGTGAGCACCAGCAGAACCATCAGCGTCACGCGCAGCGGAACGGCGGACAGCCAGCCGGAAACCTTCGCGCGCGCGCCGACGATCCGGCCCCGGCTCATGAACCGCTCTTGCGGTGGGGCGCGCGCATCACGTAGCCGACGCCGCGCAACGTGTGGATCAGCCGGGTATCGCCGGTGTCGACCTTCTTGCGCAGGTAGGAGACGTAGGTTTCCACGACGCCGACCTCGCCGCCGAAGTCGTAGCGCCAGACGTGGTCGAGGATGCGCGGTTTGCTCAGCACGGTGCCCGCGTTGACCATGAAGTAGCGCAGCAGTGTGAACTCGGTGGGCGACAGCGCGACCGGCTCGCCCGCCTTCCACACCTCGTGGGTGTCGTCGTCGAGTTCGATGTCCTCGAAACGGAGGCGCGAGCTTTCCCGCTGCGGCGCGGCGTGCCCGGCGCGGCGCAGGATCACCCGCAGCCGGGCCACCACTTCCTCCAGACTGAACGGCTTGGTGACGTAGTCGTCGGCACCGAGGGTGAGGCCGGTGATCTTGTCCTGCACGTCGTCGCGCGCGGTCAGGAACAGCACGGGCGCGTCGATGCCGTCGGCCCGCAACCTGCGCAGCAGGCCGAAGCCGTCCATGCCGGGCATCATCACGTCCACGATCAGCGCCTGCGGACGGAAGCTGCGCGCCTTGTCCAGCGCCTGCGCGCCGTCGGCCGCGGTGTCGACTTCGAAGCCCTGATAGCGCAGACTCACCGCGAGCAGTTCGACGATCATCGGCTCGTCGTCGACCACCAGCACCCTGGCCTCGGGTGTCTGCTGCACGGGGGCGCCACTCATGGCTTCATCGTCCGCTGTTCGCCTGCGAACTTCCTGGACCGAAGCTGGGTGATTCCTGTGAACGTCGGACTCAGCGGTCCTCGGGATAGACATCGTCGTCGGTCAGCAGCGCGCTGCCCGCGACCTGGTCCTGCGCCAGCGCGTCGAGGAAGGCCCGCGCCCAGCGATCAACATCGTGCGCCAGCACCTGCCTGCGCAGCGAGCGCATCCGCCTGCGTTTGACGTCGCGCTCGTCCTCCAACGCCGCGACGATGGCGTCCTTCACGTCGTCCAGGTCGTGCGGATTGCACAGGTACGCCTGCCGCAGTTCCGACGCGGCGCCGGTGAACTCGCTCAGCACCAAGGCGCCGTTGAGCCCGCTGTGGCACGCGACGTACTCCTTGGCGACGAGGTTCATGCCGTCGCGCAGCGGCGTCACCAGCATCACGTCGGCGGCGACGAAGAACGCGACCAGCTCGTCGCGCGGGATCGGACGGTGCAGGTAGTGCACCACCGGGTAGCCGACCCGGGCGAACTCGCCGTTGATCCGGCCGACCTGGCGTTCGATGTCGCCGCGCATCTGGATGTAGCTCTCCACCCGCTCGCGACTGGGCGTGGCCAGCTGGATCATGACCGTGTCGGCGGGATCGATCCGGCCCTCGACGAGCAGCTCCTCGAGCGCGTTGAGGCGGATATCGATGCCCTTGGTGTAGTCCAGCCGGTCGACGCCGAGCAGGATGTTCTTCGGGTTGCCCAGCTCGGCCCGGATCTTGGCGGCGCGCTCGCGCACCGATCTGCGCCTGGAGTGCTCGTCCAGCTCGGCGGAGGCGATGGAGATCGGGAACGCGCCGACGCGCACCGTGCGGAAACCGACCTGGACGACGCCGAGCTTGGAGCGCACGCCGACCGACCCGCGCGAGGTCGGCTGACCTGCCAGCCTGCGCGCCAGATAGAGGAAGTTCTGCGCGCCGCCGGGCAGGTGGAAGCCGATGAGATCGGCGCCGAGCAGGCCCTCCACGATCTCCGTGCGCCACGGCATCTGCATGAACAGCTCGACCGGCGGGAACGGGATGTGCAGGAAGAACCCGATGGTGAGGTCGGGGCGCAGCATGCGCAGCATCTTGGGCACCAGCTGGAGCTGATAGTCCTGTACCCACACCGTCGCGCCCTCGGCGGCGACCTTGGCGGTGGCCTCGGCGAAGCGCCGGTTCACGGTGACATAGGCGCTCCACCACCTGCGGTCGTAGACCGGCCGCACGATGACGTCGTGGTACAGCGGCCACAGCGTGCCGTTGGAGAAGCCCTCGTAGTAGTCGGCCACCTCGTCGGCCGACAACGGGACCGGATGCAGTTCGAGGCCGTCCTCGATGATCGGATCCACGTCGACATTGGGGACGCCCGCCCAGCCGACCCACGCCCCCTTGTTGTTGCGCAAGACCGATTCCAGCGCGGTCACCAGACCGCCCGGGCTGCGTTTCCACCTGGTGCTGCCGTCGGGCAGTCGTTCGAGGTCGACCGGGAGCCGGTTGGCGACGACGACGAAACCGGAGCCAGCACCGGAGCCGGTGGTTTCCGCCGCGGCGTCAGCAGTCGAGGTGTCTCTGGCGTGCTCGGAGTCGTCGGACGGATTCATCTGGTCCACTCACGCATCCTTTGCGCGTTGCTGTATCCCGCTGGAGTTGTGTAGTCGACGTCGCCGTTGGCGTCGAGAACGAGATTATTCGCCTCGAGCGTTCGGTCCAATACCCAACATAGACAACAACATCCGGCATTCGTCCGCGTCCTCGGCGTAGGCCGCGACCACTCGCTGCGCCTGACGCGCCGTTTCGTCGGCGAGTGGTTCCAGATCGTCGTCCGCAATGTCGTTGGCGCTGCCCTTCGCGGCCATCGTCAAGTCCTCCCGGCTCGTGCGCTCTTACCCTGCGAAAAGTCAATGGTATGCGACGCTGGGAGGCGCGCCCGCCGGGGCGTTGGCGCAATGGCGGCGCGCGCCGCCAGGACACCCCGGTCGAAGTGCCTTCCTCGCTGGTCCCTATACCGTGGGGAGCGCAGCACCAACTCCACGAAAGGGTCGACATGCCGCTGGCCACGGTGAACGGGATTTCCCTCAACTATCAGGTGAAGGGTGACCGCGCCAAGGGCTCCGCGCCGCTGGTGGTCATGATCATGGGCACCGGCAGTCCCGGCCGGGTGTGGGAGCTGCACCAGGTTCCGGCCCTGGTCGCGGCCGGTTACCGGGTGTGCACGTTCGACAACCGCGGGATCGCGCCGTCCTTCGAAGCCGCCTCCGGCATGACCATCGACGAGCTGGCCGCCGACACCGCCGCCCTGATCGAATTCCTGGACGAGGGCCCGGCGCTGGTGGTGGGCACCTCGATGGGGGCGCGTGTGGCGCAGGAGTTGGCACTGGCCCGCCCCGACCTGGTCCGCAAGGCCGTGTTCATGGCCGGGCACGGGCGGCTGGACCAGTTCCAGAAGACGCTCTCGCTCGGTGAACACGAACTCGACGCGGGCGGGGTGACACTGCCGCCGAAATACGAGGCGGCGATCACCGCGGTCATGAATCTCTCGCCTGCGACCATGGCCGAGCCGAACGCCGCGCGCGACTGGCTCGACCTGTTCGAGTTCACCGGCGGGCCGGTCTCGCCAGGCATTCGCGCCCAGCGCAGGATGGATCACGATTTCGACCGGGTGCAGGCCTACCGGGCGATCCGGGTGCCATGTCTTTCGGTCGGATTCGCCGACGACCGGATGATTCCGCCGTATCTGTCCAGGGAGATCGCCGAGGTCATTCCGGGTGCGCGGTACCAGGAGGTACCGGACGCCGGGCATTTCGGATATTTGGAGCGGCCGGAGGCGGTGAACAAGATTCTCCTGGACTTCTTTGCGTCCTGATTGCGAGTCGGCCGAGGTGCGGGCATAGGTAACCGCCCAGGCGTAACGTCTTGCTTGCTAGTGTCGAAACAACGCTCGGGTCTGTCGGCGCCAGAGGTTGGAAGCAACCCGGCACCGTGCGAACCAGGAGCGATCCCGTACATAGCGCCAGTATCCAGTGAGGTGAAATTGAGCACCAACCCCTTCGATGATGAAGACGGCCGCTTCTTCGTCCTGGTCAACGACGAGGAACAGCATTCCCTGTGGCCGGCCTTCGCAGAGGTTCCAGCCGGATGGCGAGTCGTGTTCGGTGAGGACAGCCGCGCCGCCTGCGTCGAGTACGTGGAGAAGAACTGGACCGACATGCGTCCGAAGAGCCTGCGCGACGCCATGGCCGCGGACGACGCGGCTCGTCAGGGCTCTGTCTGATCTGCCGCGCCTCCGGCGCGGCGTGTTCGTGACTCCTTGACGGCTCCCGTCCGAGTGACCGCCGCTCGCGACTTCGTCGCGGACGCGGCGGCCACTCGGCTATGAGCTGGGCCGCGAACGGCACATGCTCGATCTCGCTTCGCTCGAAAGCGGTTGTCGGGCCGGTACGGTCGCGTTCGGTGCCGAACGCGGATTCCGTTGTGATGCGGACGGCGTACCAGGCTATGATGACAACCGCTTTCCCGCCTCCTTAGCTCAGTGGTAGAGCACTCGCCTTGTAAGCGAGCGGTCGTCAGTTCAATCCTGACAGGGGGCTCCGTCCAGCCGCTGCGCGTCTGTAGCTCAGTGGTAGAGGCCGTGCTCGGTGTTGTAAGCGAGCGGTCGTCAGTTCAATCCTGACAGGGGGCTCCGTCCAGCCGCTGCGCGTCTGTAGCTCAGTGGTAGAGGCCGTGCTCGATGTTGT
>NZ_JBSGIB010000002.1:432229-574050 GCF_053604885.1 Nocardia sp. NPDC003999 | reverse complement strand
GTGTAAGCGAGCGGTCGTCAGTTCAATCCTGACAGGGGGCTCCGTCCAGCCGCTGCGCGTCTGTAGCTCAGTGGTAGAGGCCGTGCTCGATGTTGTAAGCGAGCGGTCGTCAGTTCAATCCTGACAGGGACACCATTCGGCACCTCTGTGGTTGCAGCCCGTGAGGTCTCTGCCGGGCAGGATGCCGCTCGATTCGATCGGCGGCCCCGACACCGCTCGTCGCTGTCGCGGTCGTCTCCGGCTCGAGTTCGGCTGCGTGATTCGGTCGGGCCGGGCGCTTTCGGGAGTCTCCGAGAGGGCGTCACGGTCGCGGCAGGCGAGAGCCGAGGCGGACCGGGCGCACCGCTTGCGCTGCCAGTTGGACGATCTGCGGGCTGTGGCGCGGCCAGAGGGAACGATCGCGGTGGCCGCGGAAGACCTACCGCCGAACGCGCCGATTCGAATTCGGTGGCTGCGGTGAAGAATTCGTCATCCGGGCCTGCTCCCGAGTGCTCAGCGCAAACGGCTGACCAGTTCGAGAGTGATAGCAAACAGTTGGCAAATCTGATTACCGACTGCCGAGCATGTTTCCCGCTACGAGTCTGTTTGTAGTCTGGTGTGCGCAAATATTTCTCGTGACGAGCATGTTCAGGTCACGCGCAAACACCGGATGGGCCACAAACGGGACATCTCGGCATACTTCGCGCACATTCGGGTGACTCTAGCTCTGTCGGGTTCTCCATCTGCCGAAAGTTGCTTCAGATGTACGAATACAACGCGTTGCCGCCGACCGTTGCGCGGGCTCGTACGACCAAGGGGGCGCGCGATGACTGAGCTGATCGACTTCTCCGCCGCGCTCATCGAGCCGCAAGCGATCAAAGACGCTGGATACACGGGCGTCATAGGCTACTTCAGCGATTCCCGTCCTGGCACGAATTTCGGTGCGAAGCCGCTGCGGCGGGAATACTGCGACCGATTACGCGCCATCGGGCTCGAGATAGTCACCAATTACCAGTACGGCAAGGGGGAGACGTCGGACTGGAAAGGCGGTTACGACGCGGGCGTGCGCCACGCGCGGATCGCGCTCGGTTACCACCGCGCGGCCGGCGGGCCGGATTCCCGCCCGCTGTATGCCCCCGTTGACGCGAATCCGTCGCTGGACGAGTGGAATTCGCTGATCGCGCCGTTTCTCCGGGGCTGGGCATCGGTCGTCGGTCTGGAATGGACCGGCATGTACGGCAACGCCCGGTGCATCGACTGGGCGCTCGAGGACGGCGTCGCCACGTGGTTCTGGCAACACAACTGGTCCGGTGATTCCTCGATCAACGGCGACCATCCCGCCGCGCACCTCCATCAGATCCGCATCGACGCCGACCGGGTCGGCGGCGTCGTCGTGGATGTCGACAAAGTCCTCGCCGCCGACTACGGCCAATGGTCGAAGGCGAATCCGAACTCAGGGGGAACAATGCAGAAGCCCGATTACGTCGAATTGGACCGGATGGGCGACTCCGCGTCCAGCCGCCACGGTGCGCGCGTCGAGAACTTCCTGCTGCATACCCAGGAAGGCAACGGAACCGCCGAAAGCCTGGCCAACTATCTGAACAATCCGGCGAACGGCGTGAGCTACCACTACACCGTCCGCGATGGCGTGGTGGTCGATGTGGTCGACACCGACCTGGCCAGTTGGTCGGTGCTGGACGCGAACTCGTTCACCATCAACCTCTGCTTCGCGGGCAGCCGCGTCGCATGGAGCCGGGACGACTGGCTGCGCATCCGCGACGATATCCGCATCGCGGCCTGGCTCGCGGTGCAGGACGCGCGTAAATACGGCTTCGACACGTATGTCATCACGCCGCCCTACCAGCGGCGCCAGGGCATTTCCGACCACAAGTACGTCACCGAGTGTCTCGGCATCGGCACGCACACCGATGTGGGACCGAATTTCCCCTGGGACGTGTTCGCCGACGACGTGCGCGGCTTCGCCACCGGCGAGCCGAGCGGATCGGAGCCGAACGCGATCAACGATTGCGCGGCGGCGAATCCGTGGCTCGGTACGCGGATCACGGCAGGGGAGATCGCGACACCCGACGGCGCGGGGCGCTTCGCCCAGTTCGAGCACGGGTACATCTATTGGCATCCGGACACCGGCGCGCACGCCATCCCGGAGACGCTGTGGGGAAAGTTCGAAGCATTGGGTTGGGAGGCAGGCCCGCTCGGCTACCCGATCACCGACCGCACCGTCGTGCACGGGGCGGACGGCCAGACGACGGGTGAGGTGCAAGGCTTCCAAGGCGGAGCGCTCTACCGGCGCCAATCGAGCGACAGCGTGTGCTGGGTGCACGGCGCGATCCGCGACCGCTGGAACCGCTCGGGCTACCAGACCGGCCCGCTGGGCTGGCCGACGACCGACGAGATCCCCTGGGACACGGGTACCTACCAGGACTTCGAGCACGGCCGGATCTACTGGACCCCGAGCCAAACCCTGGCCACGGTCGCGATCGGCGGAGTCGATACACCCTTGCACGACGTCGCGAGCTGACCGATAGATAGAGAAAGGTAAAGGGTCGACCGCGACGAGCGGCCAGCCCTTACCAAAGCCGAGGCGACGACTGATCTCGTACGAACATGGGTAACTCACCGGGTACGCCCAAAACCTACGTGGCACGCAACGCAGGACCTGAACGCAAATCACGCACCACCCCGACCAGTACGGCCTGAATACCCGGAGAGGCGGATCAGCCTGGGACGTTGTCGCCGTGGCCGAGGTCGCGCAGCGCCTGCTTGATCTTGGCCTGGGCCTCGTCCAGGGACTCCGGACTCGGGTTCGGGTCGGCGCCGGAGATGTCGAAGTCACCCAGCGAGAAGGCCGGGAACACGTGGACGTGCAAATGTGGCACTTCCAGACCGGCGATCAGCAGACCGGCGCGCGGCGCGGCCCAGGCCGCGCGCACGGCCTGGCCGATCTTCTGTGCGACGGCGGTCAGCCGGGCGAGGGTGTCGGTGTCGATGTCCTGCCAGTGGTCGATCTCCTTGCGGGGCACCACGAGGGTGTGACCGGGAGTGACCGGGGCGATGGTGAGGAAACCGACGAACTCGTCGTCCTCCCAGACGAAACGGCCCGGGAGCTGACCGGCGATGATCGCGCTGAAGACGGAAGCCATGTCCCGCAGCGTAGACCGGCCCGTGTGCCCAGGCGCCGGACCGCCCCGCGCTACACCGCGACGAAATGCGACAGGATGCCCTGCACCTCGTAGATGTCCACCTGCCGGTTGAACCGCTTCAGCAGCGGCTCGTCGCCGCCCGAGATCCAGATGGCCAGCTCCGCGTCCAGATCGAAGGTGCCCGCGGTCTCCACCGAGAAATGGGTGATCGCGCGATAGGGAACGCTGTGGTAGCTCACCTTGCGGCCGGTGACGCCCTGCTTGTCGATGAGGATCAGGCGGCGGTTCGTGAACAGCATCGCGTCGCGGACCAGCAGGTACGCGGCATAGACCTGTTCGCCGTTGCCGAGGAGCTTGGCGTACTCCTGTTGCGCCTGCCCCGGATCGATCCGGCCGGCGTTGCCCATCAGTCCGTCGATCAGACCCATCTCAGCACTTCCTTCGGG
The DNA here is from genome assembly GCF_053604885.1 of Nocardia sp. NPDC003999. Lineage (NCBI taxonomy): Bacteria > Bacillati > Actinomycetota > Actinomycetes > Mycobacteriales > Nocardiaceae > Nocardia > Nocardia sp. NPDC003999. The sequence goes on along the minus strand of NZ_JBSGIB010000002.1, from coordinate 570,464 downwards.
TGCTCCGGCGGCACGAGTGGTCAGGCCCCCGCTCGTGCCGGAAAGGACGACAATGGTCGGTGTGGGCCGTGTCACGCCCCACATCCGTTGTCCCCTTTCATCATCCCCTCCGCGCGCACCGGCAGCGGCGAAGACGCCGAACGGCTCGTTTAGGCTGTCTGCCGTGCGTGTACTCGTCATCGGTTCCGGAGCCCGTGAACATGCCCTCGTCCTGGCGCTGCGCCGGGACCCCGCGGTGACCGCGCTCTTCGCCGCCCCCGGCAACGCCGGGATCGCCCAGCACGCGCAGGTCCGCCCGGTCGACCCGTGCGCCGCCGAGGACGTGGTCGCGCTGGCCACCGAGGTGGACGCCGACCTGGTGGTGATCGGCCCCGAGGTCCCGCTGGTGCTCGGCGTCGCCGACGCGCTGCGGGTGGCGGGCTTCCCGTGCTTCGGCCCGTCGGCCGCGGCCGCCCGGATCGAGGGCTCCAAGGCGTTCGCCAAGGATGTGATGGCCGCCGCGGGCGTGCGCACCGCGCACAGCGAGGTGGTGGACAACCCGGCCGAGCTGGACGACGCGCTGGACCGTTTCGGTCCTACCTGGGTGGTGAAGGACGACGGACTCGCGGCGGGCAAGGGCGTGGTGGTGACCGCCGACCGCTCCGCCGCGCGCGAGCACGGGGCCGAACTGCTCGAACAAGGCCACCCCGTACTGCTGGAATCGTTCTTGGACGGACCGGAAGTCTCGCTGTTCTGCCTGGTCGACGGCGAGACGGTGGTTCCGCTACTGCCCGCGCAGGACCACAAGCGCGTCGGTGACGGCGACACCGGCCCCAATACCGGCGGCATGGGCGCGTACACGCCGCTGCCCTGGCTGCCCGCGCAGACCGTCACCGCGATCGTCGATGACGTGGTGAAACCCGTTGCCGCCGAGTTGGTGCGGCGCGGCAGCGGCTTCTCCGGCCTGCTCTACGCGGGGCTGGCGATCGGCGCGGCCGGGCCCGCCGTGGTCGAATTCAATTGCCGCTTCGGCGATCCCGAGACGCAGGCGGTGCTCGCGTTGCTGGAAAGCCCGCTCGGCGAACTGCTGCACGCCACCGCCACCGGCACGCTGGCGCAGGTCGCCCCGCCGCGCTGGCGCGACGGCTCCGCGATCACCGTGGTGCTCGCCGCGGAGAACTACCCGGGGCGTCCGCGTCTCGGCGACGCGATCTCCGGCGCGGGCGAGGGCGCGTCCGACGAGAACGCGACGGTGCTGCACGCGGGCACCACGCAGCGCGAAGACGGCGCCCTGCTCTCCGCGGGCGGGCGGGTGCTGAACGTGGTCGGCGTCGGCGCCGACCTTTCCGAGGCCCGCGCCCGCGCCTACGACCGCATCGCCGCGATCAAACTGCCGGGCAGCCACTACCGCACGGATATCGGCTTGGCCGCCGTCGAGAACCGCATCGAGGTCTGAGCGGGCGGCTCGGTCGGCGCAGGCCTTGGTGGCCGCGCAGCAGAGCCGACGGATCGGGGTCGACCCGGCTCGGTCGGTGCAGGCGCTGGTCGCCGTACAGCAGAGGCAGTGGATCGGGGTCGCACCGGTCCGGTCGGTGCAGCCGCCCTGGTCGCCGTACAGCAGAGCCGACGGATCGGGGTCGAACCGGCTCGGTCGGTGCAGCCGCCCTGGTCGCCGTACAGCAGAGCCGACGGATCGGGGTCGAACCGGCTCGGTCGGCGCAGGCCCTGATAGCCGCCCAGCAGACGGCAGTATGGGGCTCGAACTGCTGAGCCTGCTACTGGTCGGGGCCTGGTCCGCGGCGTCGATCTCCTATGCCGCTACGTGGCCGACCGTCGTCCACACCAGCGCAGGGCCGGTCCTCGCCGCAGGTGCGTGGAACCGCTCCTGTGCCGACGGTTGCGCGTGCCCCGATGCCGCTCGAGCCACCGGGTGCGTCGCGGTTCAGCCGAACGTGAGTCCGCGCACCGCCAGCCACTGCTGCGGGTCCACGTGCTGTCCGCCGACGATCACCTCGAAGTGCAGGTGCGGACCCGTCGAGTCGCCGCGGTTGCCCATGCGGGCGATCTGCATCCCCGCGGGCACCCGCTCGCCGACCGAGACGAAGAAGTCGTACATGTGCCCGTAGACGGTGATGCTGCCGTCATCGTGGCGGATTCGCACCCACAGGCCGAAGCCCTGCGCCGGTCCCGCGTCGATGACGGTGCCGTCGGCGACCGCGTAGATCGGGGTGCCGATCGGGCCCGCGATGTCGATGCCGTTGTGGAACGTGCCCCAGCGCGAGCCGAAGCCGGAGGTGAAGACGCCGTGGGCGGGTAGAACGAAGCCCCGGCCGCCCGGCAGCATCGCCCCGGGCTGCACCGGTGCGGTTCCGGTCATCCACGGCTGCTGCTCACCGGCGACGGCGGCGGCGGCCTCGGCCTTCGCGCGTTCGAGGGTCGCGCGTGCGGCGGCCGCGACCACCGCCTGTTCGCGCAGCCGCTCACCGTTGGCGATGGCGTTCAGCAACCTGGTCACCGAGGGCGGAGTGTTCTGCATCTGCGGTGGATATGCGACGGCGACGAGCTGGGCGGCGTCCGGCGCGGGCGTGCGATCGGTGACCGTCCCGGCGAACGACATGTCGCTCGCGGCGAACACCGCGGTCGCCGCGAGCCCGCCGAGCAGCACCTTGTGCTTGCGCGCCAGTCCGAGCAACGCCTCGCCGCTGGGTTTGCGGCGCCACAGGTCACGGGGATCCGGCCTGCGCCGCCACCAGGCCCGCAGGTGGCGGCGGCGCGCCCACAGCACGCGCGGATCGAGTCTCCCGAAAAGTCGAGGTCGGGAACGTCGCGGTAGGCGCGCACGCCAGTCGCGCGGAATGACGCCTATGCCGGCTACTCCGCGCACTCGGTCGAGTCCGTCTCGTCGAGACTTATCGAGCATCGGGTAGACCATAACCGCGACTGCGCGGTGAAGCGTGCTCTACCGTCTGTCGAGTGTCCAGAGAATCTCGCCGGTCGACCATTCCACCTTTCTACGTGATGGATGTGTGGAAAGCCGCCGCGGAACGCGCCCGGACGCACGGTGATGTGCTCGTACTCGCGGCGGGGCAGCCGTCGACGCCTGCGCCCGCGCCGGTGCTGCGCGCGACCCAACTGGCCATTCAGTCCGAATTGCTGGGCTATACCGAGACTTTCGGCATCCTGGCGATTCGGGAAGCGATCGCCGAACATCATCGGGAGACCTATGGTTATCAGGTCGATCCGGACGACGTCGTCGTGACGACCGGCTCGTCCGGCGCCTTCTCGCTGATCTTCCTCGCCGCGTTCGACCCCGGCGACACCGTCGTGGTCGCGCGTCCGGGCTATCCGGCCTACCGCAACACGCTCGCCGCGCTCGGCTGCCGCGTGCTGGAGCTGGACTGCGGCGCGCAGACCAGGTTCCAGCCCACCGTCGCCATGCTCGAAGCGCTTCCGGAGCCGCCCGCCGGTCTGGTGGTGGCCAGCCCTGCCAACCCCACCGGCACCATGATCGCCCCGGCGGAGCTCGCGGCGCTGGCCCGCTGGTGCGAGGAGCACGGCACGCTGCTGATTTCCGACGAGATCTACCACGGCATCACCTATGACACGGGGGCCGACAGCGCGACCTCGTCGGCGTGGGAAACATCGCGGGAAGCGGTGGTGATCGGCTCGGTCTCCAAGTACTTCTCCATGACGGGTTGGCGGCTGGGCTGGATGCTGGTGCCGAGCGGGTTGCGCCCCGCGTTGCAGCGCCTGGCCTCGAACCTGACGGTGTGCCCGCCCGCGATCTCGCAGTACGCGGCGCTGCACGCGTTCGGCGCGGAGGCCAAGGCGGAACTCGACGGGCACGTCCGCCGGTACGCGGTGAACCGCAGGTTGCTGCTGGACGGACTGCCGAAACTGGGCATCACCGACCTGGCCCCGGCCGACGGCGCCTTCTATGCCTACGCCGACATCGGCCACCTCACCGACGACTCCCGCACCTGGTGCGCCGACGTGCTGAACCACACCGGCGTCGCGCTCGCACCGGGAGTGGATTTCGACACCGTCAACGGACACCGAACGGTACGTTTCTCGTTTGCCGGAGCCACCGCCGACATCGAGGCGGCGCTGCTGCGTCTAGGGCACTATCTACGCGTTTGAAAGCTTTGCCCGGCAAGAACTTTTCGCAGTTCGGCACCCCGGCCGCGCGGATGCGGTAAAACAACGATGGTTGCTTTTCCTCGCTGATTTCCCCTGGAAGAACTGATGACGACTGGCACGATGGCACGGTGATCACCGCGACGACCCCGAAAGGCGAACGGCGTCGCCAGGCTTTGATAGCCGCCGCTGCCGAGCTGTTGCTCGAAGGCGGATTCGAGGCGGTGCGGCATCGTTCGGTTGCGACGCGCGCTGATCTGCCTCTGGCGTCGACCACCTACTACTTCGAATCGCTGGACGACCTCATCGCGCGAGCGGTCGAGTTCAGCGGCAACGCCGAGTTGGACGCGATGCGCAGGCGCGTCGGCGAGGTGAGCCACCGCCGCCGCGGCGCGGAGGCCACCGTCGACCTGGTGCTCGACCTGCTGGTGGGCAGCGACGGGGCCGACGAGGGCGCGCGCGGGCAGCTCATCGCCCGCTACGAGCGATCGGTCGCGTCGGCGCGGCACCCGGAGCTACGCGAAGTCCAGCTACGGCTGCGGGCCCAGCTGGACGAGCTGCTGGCCGACGTGCTGCGCCGATCCGACCGGATGGTGCGGCCGGAACAGTTGCGCCGACTCGTCGCGGTGGTGGACGGAGCCGTGGTCGCCGCGCTCACCGAGATGGACCCGGAGCCCCGGCGGATGGCTCGCGGCGCGCTACTGGAAGTGATCGACATCGTCGCGCCCCCGGCGCGGTCGGCGCCTCCGGAGGCGGCGGCCTACGCGGCTGCGGACAGCCCCGTGCGTGCCACGCCCCAGCAAGTGGATCGTTACCGAGCACTAGACTGACCGGACGTGAGCATCGTCCCCAATGTCCTCGCCACCCGCTACGCCAGTCCCGGGCTGGTGCATCTGTGGTCGCCGGAGCACAAAGTCGTACTCGAGCGGCGGTTGTGGCTGGAGGTGCTGCGGGCACAGGCCGAGCTGGGCGTCGACGTGCCCGACGGGGTGATCGCCGACTACGAGCGGGCGCTCGACGAGGTGGATCTGTCCTCCATCGCCGAACGCGAGCGGGTCACCCGACACGACGTGAAGGCGCGCATCGAGGAGTTCAACGCGCTGGCCGGGCACGAGCACGTGCACAAGGGCATGACCAGCCGCGACCTCACCGAGAACGTGGAGCAGCTGCAGATCCGGCTCTCGCTCGAGCACGTGCACGCGCACGGCGTCGCGATCGCCGCGCGACTGGCCGAGCGCGCCGCGGAATACCAGGCGTTGGTGATGGCGGGCCGCTCGCACAACGTCGCGGCGCAGGCCACCACCCTCGGCAAGCGGTTCGCCTCCGCGGCCGACGAATTGCTGATCGCGCTCACCAGGCTGCGCGAGCTGATCGACCGCTACCCGCTGCGCGGGATCAAGGGCCCGATGGGCACCGCGCAGGACATGCTCGACCTGCTCGGCGGCGACCCGGCCAAGCTCGCCCGGCTGGAGCAGCAGGTCGCCCGGCACCTGGGTTTCGCGACCGTGCTCACCAGCGTCGGCCAGGTCTACCCGCGCTCGCTGGATCACGATGTGCTGTCCACGCTGGTGCAAGTGGGCGCGGGCCCGTCCTCGTTCGCGCACACCATCCGGCTCATGGCCGGGCACGAGCTGGTCACCGAGGGTTTCCAGCCCGGGCAGGTGGGCAGCTCGGCGATGCCGCACAAGATGAACACCCGCTCCTGCGAACGGGTCAACGGTCTGCAAGTGGTGCTGCGCGGTTACGCCTCGATGGCGGCCGAGCTGGCCGGTGCGCAGTGGAACGAGGGCGACGTGTTCTGCTCGGTGGTCCGCCGCGTCGCGCTGCCGGACGCGTTCTTCGCCATCGACGGGATGATGGAGACCTTCCTCACCGTGCTGGCCGAGTTCGGCGCCTACCCGGCGGTGATCGCCCGCGAACTGGACCGATACCTGCCGTTCCTCGCCACCACCCGCATCCTCATGGCAGCCGTCCGGACCGGTGTCGGCCGCGAGACCGCGCACGAGGTGATCAAGGAGCACGCCGTCGCGGTCGCCTTGGCCATGCGCGAGCAGGGCCGCGAACCCGACCTCCTGGACCGCCTCGCCGCCGACCCGCGCCTCCCGCTCGACCGCCCCGCCCTCGACGCGGCGCTGTCCGACAAGTCCGTCTTCGTCGGCGCCGCCGAAGCCCAGGTCGCCGACGTGATCGGCCAGGTGCAGAAACTCGTCGACCGGTACCCGGACGCGGCCCGATACTCGCCGTCACCGATCCTCTAGCGGACTGCGCCTTTCGCGGCGAAATCCTTCGTCGCGCGGGCGGGAACCGGAAGGGATTGCGTAGCACGAAGAGACAGACGACCGCATAGGCTGCGAGTCGTGAATCCCTACACGATTTTCGCCGATATCGTTGCCGGGCGGGCGCCGTCGAGCAAGGTCTACGAGGACGACGATGTCGTGGCGTTCATGGACATTCGGCCCATGACGCCGGGGCATCTGCTGGTGGTGCCGAAGGTGGCGGCGCGCAGTCTTGCGGAGCTCGATCCGGTCGTCGGGGGGAAGTTGTTCCAGGTGGGGCAGCGGCTCGCGGCGGCGTTGCGGGCCAGTGAGGTGGGGTGCGACGGGGTGAATTTCTTTCTGGCGGATGGAGTTACCGCCGGGCAAGAGGTATTCCACGTCCACTTGCACGTGATCCCGCGTACTCCGGGCGACGGGTTCGGCTTGCGCGGCCGCCCGACCAGTCCGCGGCGGGAGGATCTGGACTACCTGGCCTCCTCGATCCGCGGCGCGCTGGACTGAGCTCGCCGCCGCTCGGCTCATGGTCGGCGATCATCGCCGAGGCGTCATCGATCGGCGCGGTGATGTCCCGGCCTCTCGGGTTTTCGCGGGACGCGAGGAATCGGCCGCGCCCGCGTTTCCCGTAGCGACGAGTCAGTCGCGCACCAGTTCGGCCGCGGTCCAGTTCGGATAGTCGCTGTAGCCCTCGGCGGTGCGGCCGTACAGGTATTCCTCGCGGATGGGAGCCAGCGGCAGGTCATGCCGAATGCGGTGCACGAGATCGGGATTCGAGATGAACTGCCTGCCGAAGGAAACCAGGTCGGCGTGACCGGCGCGCAGCACCTGTTCCGCGCCCGCCGCCGTGGTCGGCTCGCGATTCTCGCCGATGTTCGCGATGAGCGTGCCGTGCCAGCGCGGCCGCAGGTCGGCCAGCGCCGGGTAGCGGTCGTTGTCGGTCAGGTGCAGGTAGGCCAACTCGCGCCGATCGAGTTCGCTGACGAGTGCGCGGTAGAGCGGGGCCGGGTCCGCCTCGTACATGTTGAACTGGGGATTGCCCGGCGAGAGCCGGATGGCGGTGCGGTGCGCGCCGATGGCCTCGCTCACCGCGTCCACTACCGCGAGAGGCAGCCGCATGCGGTTGGCGATCGAACCGCCGTATTCGTCGTCGCGCAGGTTGGTGTTGTCGGCGAGGAATTGGTGCAGCAGATAGCTGTTCGCGCCGTGGATCTCGACGCCGTCGAAGCCCGCTGCCACGGCATTGCGCGCGGCGGCGGCGTAGTGCTCGATCGTGGCCTCGATATCCGCGCGATCGAGTGCGGCGGGAGTGATCGGATCGGCCTTGCCGCCGTCGATCAGGTGCACTCTGTCGTCGTCCAGCACCGCCGACGGTCCGGCGGGCCGGGATCCATCGATCCGGGCGAGCGGATGACCCTTGCGCCCGCCGTGCATGAGCTGCGCGAAGATCCGTCCGCCGCGCGTGTGCACCGCCTCGGTGACCCGGCGCCACGCCGCGACGTGCGCGGGCGTCTGCAAGCCGGGCACCCACGCTTCGCTCTGGCCGGTCGAATGCGGCCAGATGCCCTCGGTGACGATGAGTCCCGCCGTGGCGCGCTGGGCGTAGTAGGCGGCGACGTCGCCGGTCGGCGAGCCGTCGGGCAGCGAACGCAGCCGGGTCATCGGCGCCATGACGATCCGGTTGGGGAGGTCGAGCGGGTGGTTGCGGTATTCGGTCAACAGCAGCATGGCTGTACCGTAAAACCTGACATTGATGTTAGGTCAAGGAGCGATGGTGCGGATCGGTGAACTCGCCGAGCGGACCGGCGTGAGCGTCCGGTCGCTGCGGTACTACGAGACCAAGGGACTGCTGGCCTCGGAGCGGACCTCCGGCGGGCAGCGAGAGTACGCGGAGACGGCGGTCGACCGCGTCCGGCGCATCCAGCAGATGTTCGCCGCCGGCCTGCACAGCGACACGATCGGCGAACTGCTGCCGTGCATCCACGACGTCGACGGCACGCCCAACGCCAGGGCGACGCCGTTCCTGGTGGAAAAGCTCACCGAGGAGCGCGCCAGGATCGATCAGGCGATGCGCGATCTGCGCCGGACCGGTGACGTGCTCGACGGCATCATCCAGGCGGCGGGCGGCGAGGCATCCGAACAGTAGGGTGGACGCCATGGCTCTCGACAGCGGAACGATCTCCGAACCCGGTAGCGGCGCGGTGGCGCCGCCGGTCGCCAAGACGGTGCCCACCGAGCGGGTGCACCACGGCGACGTGTTCGTCGACGAGTACGAGTGGCTGCGGGACAAGGACAACCCCGACGTCATCGCCTACCTGGAGGCGGAGAACGCTTACACCGAGGCGCAGACCGAGCACCTGAGCACGCTGCGCGAGACGATCTTCGACGAGATCAAAGCGCGCACGCAGGAGACCGATCTGTCGGTGCCAACCCGGCTGGGCGACTACTGGTACTACTCGCGCAGCTTCGAGGGCAAGCAGTACGGCGTGCACTGCCGGTGCCCGATCGCGGCGGGCGCCGAAGGCATCGACGCGTGGACTCCGCCGCAGCTGAACGCCGAGACCGAGGTGCAGGGCGAAGAGGTGCTGCTCGACAGCAACGAACTGGCCGAAGGACACGATTTCTTCTCGCTCGGCGCGTTCTCGATCAGCCATGACGGCACGCTGCTCGCCTACTCGGTGGACAACGTCGGTGACGAGCGGTACGTGCTGCGCTTCAAGGACCTGCGCACCGGCGAACTGCTCGGCGACGAGATCGCGGGCACCGCTCCGGGCGCGACCTGGTCGCTGGACGGTAGCCACGTCTTCTATCAGACCGTCGACGAGTCGTGGCGGCCCGATACGGTGTGGCGGCACCGGCTCGGCGCCACCGATCCCGACGTCAAAGTGTTCCACGAACCCGACGAGCGCTATTGGGTCAGCATCGGCGCGAGCCGCTCGGAGAAATACCTGATGATCTGGGTCGGCTCCAAGATCACCAGCGAGGGCTGGGTCCTCGAGTCCGACGATCCCGAGGGCGAGTTCCGTGTGCTGCTGCCGCGCCGCGAGGGCGTCGAGTACTCCGCCGAGCACGCGGTGATCGGCGGCGAGCACCGCTTCCTGATCCTGCACAACGACGTGGTCGACGGCCTCAAGGCGGAGAACTTCGTGCTCGCCGAGGCGCCGGTGGACGACCCGTCGAACCTCACCCAGCTGATCGGCCATCGCGAGGACGTGCGGCTGGAGGATATCGACGCGTTCCGCGACCACCTGGTGCTCAGCTACCGGCGCGAGGCGCTCACCCGGATCGCGGTGTGGCCGCTGACCGACTCCGGTTACGGCGAGCGCCGGGAACTCGACTTCGATCTGGAACTCTTCGCGGTCGGCGTCGGCTCCAACCCGGAGTGGGCGCAGCCGACCCTGCGCATCGGTGTGACCTCGTTCATCACGCCGATGCAGGTGTTCGACTACGTCCCGGTCACCGGTGAGCTGCTGTTGCGCAAGGAACAGCCCGTGCTCGGCGGCTACGACGCGAACGAGTACGAGCAGCACCGGGATTGGGCCGTGGCCGAGGACGGCACCCGGATTCCGATCTCGCTCGTGCGGAAGAAGACGACGGCCGAGGGGCCGAAGCCGCTGCTGCTGTACGGCTACGGCTCCTACGAGGCGAGCATCGACCCGTCCTTCTCGGTTGCCCGATTGTCGCTGCTGGATCGCGGCATGGTCTTCGCGGTCGCGCACGTGCGCGGCGGCGGCGAGATGGGCAGGCTCTGGTACGAGCACGGCAAGACGCTCACCAAGAAGAACACCTTCACCGACTTCGTCTCCGCCGCACGGCATCTCGTCGACACCGGGGTCACGGCCCCGGACCGGTTGATCGCCGACGGCGGCAGTGCGGGCGGCTTGCTGGTCGGCGCGGTGGCGAACCTGGCCCCCGAACTGTTCACGGGCATTCTGGCGAACGTCCCGTTCGTCGATCCGCTCACCTCCATCCTCGATCCGTCGCTCCCGCTCACCGTGATCGAGTGGGACGAATGGGGGAATCCGCTCGCCGACGAGGACGTCTACGCGTACATGAAGTCCTACTCGCCGTACGAGAACGTCGAAGCCAAGGACTATCCGGCGATCCTGGCCATCACCAGCCTGAACGACACCCGCGTGCTCTACGTCGAGCCCGCGAAGTGGATCGCCAAGCTGCGCGCCACCGCGACCGGTGATGCGCCGCTGTTGCTGAAGACGGAGATGAGCGCGGGCCACGGCGGGGTCAGCGGGCGCTACGAGAAATGGCGGGAAGTGGCCTTCGAGCACGCTTGGATTCTGGACACGCTCGGTCTCGCAGGCGCGTAGCGCACCGGCGCGCCGACGCCCGCCATCCGGTGGCATCGGCACGCCGACCGCGGGGCGACCACTCGGCACAGGCGTGGCGGAGTGTTCGCCACGTGGTCATACACTCTGCACATCACGGACACGTGCGGCTGGCACCGTGGGGTCATGAACGCTGAGTTGATCGTGTCGATTTCCGGGATCAGGGACACCACCCGGGACACGGCGATCGAATTCGCCGAAGAGATGGATCGGCGCGGCGTGCCGCTCTCGCTGCTGGTCGCGCCGCGGCTGAAGGGCAAATACCGGCTGCTGGAGGATCCCGCGACGCAGGCCTGGCTGCGCGGCAGGCGGGCTCGCGGCGACGCGATCGTGCTACACGGCTACGACCAGGCGGCCACCAAGCGGCGGCGCGCCGAGTTCGCCACGCTGCCCGGACACGAGGCGCGGCTGCGGCTGACCGCGGCGGACCGGGTGCTGGAGCAGGCCGACCTGCGCACCCGGCTGTTCGCCGCTCCCCGCTGGGATGCCTCGACGGGGGCGCTCGAGGCGCTGCCAGGAGCCGGTTTCCGGCTGGCGCTCGGCCTCACGTCGATCGTCGACCTGGAGCGCAACACGGCGCAGAAGGCCAGGGTGTACGGCATCGGCGAGGGTTTCCGCGCGGAACCGTGGTGGTGCCGCGCCCTGGTCATGGGCGCCGCGCGCACCGCCCGTCGCGGCGGGTTGCTGCGGCTGGCCGTGTCCGCCGCACAGCTGGGGCGGTCCGGCCCGCGCCAAGCCGTGCTCGACGCCGTCGACCTCGCGCTGTTCCACGGTGCGGTGGGCGCCACCTACCGGTGGGAGCCCTTCGCGGCGGCTCGGGCCGCATGACTGACGCCGCGGGCGACGGTGGGTCGGCTCCATCGCCCGCGGCCGGTCGGGACCGCCTTCGCGCGACCGATCGGCGCCGCCGCCCGCGAATGGCGTAGCCGGGCGGCGGCGCTGTCAGGACGCGGCGATCGACGGCTTCGCTACGGCGGGCGCAGCGTCGTGTGTGAAGCCGCCCGCCTCGGCGCGCGTGAGCGAGGTCGAGAACGGCCGCTGCCGCAGCTGCCGCATGCAGCGGTCGAGGTCCGCGAGCAGCAGGTCGGCCATGTCGATGGTGAAGCCGTGGCGCAGCACCGCCCGCATCACCGTCTCGTCGTTCCGGTCGGCGGGCAGCGGATAGGCGGCGATCAGCCAGCCTCGGGAACGCAGCCGGTCGGACAGGTCGTAGAGGTTGAAGCCGGGATCGCCGGTCAGGCGCCAGCACACCGCCGTGATGCCGCGTTGCGGGTCGCCGTCGTGGATCAGTTCGAAGACCCCGAGCCCGCGCACTCCCGCGGCCAAGTGCTGCGCCGCGCGGTAGATCGCGGACTGCACCCGCGCGTAGCCGGTGCGCCCCAGCCGGATGAACTGGTAGTACTGCGTGATCGCCTGCCCGCCGGGCCGGGAGAAGTTCAGGTTGAAGGTGGCCATGCTGCCGCCGAGGTAGTCGACGTCGAAGATCAACTCCTCCGGCAGGTCGTCGGCTTCGCGCCAGATCGCCCAGCCCGCGCCGAGTGGGGCCAACCCGGTCTTGTGGCCGGAGGCGTTGATCGACTTGACCCTGGGCAGCCGGAAATCCCAGACCAGATCCGGTGCGGCGAACGGGGCCAGGAAGCCGCCGCTGGCCGCGTCGACGTGAATGGGGATGTCCAGGCCCTTCTCGCGCTGCAAGGCATCGAGCGCCGCGCTGATCCCGGCCACATCCTCGAACAGGCCGGTGTAGGTCTGCCCGAAGGTGGGCACGACCATCATGGTGTTCGCGTCGCAGTACTGGGCGAGGTCGTCGGGGTGCATGGTGAGCCGCTCGCCACGTAGCGGGATCTGGCGGATCTCGACATCGAAATAGCGCGCGAATTTCTCCCAGCACACCTGCACCGGTCCACAGACGAAGTTGGGTGTCCCCGTGCCGCCGCGCTTGCGCCAGCGGAATTTCGCCGCCAAGCCGCCGAGCATGGCCGCCTCGCTGGATCCGGTGGTCGAGGTGCCGTGCGTGACGGCCGGATCCGGCGCGTGCCACAGATCGGCGACCATCCGGACGGCTCGGCGCTCCAGCTCGGCGGTCTGCGGATACTCGTCCTTGTCGACGATGTTCTTGTCCAGGCATTCGGACATCAGCCTGCGCGCCTGGTCGTCCACCCAGGTGGTGCAGAACGTGGCCAGGTTCATCCTGGAGACGCCGTCGAGCATCAGTTCGTCGTGCACGATCTCGTAGGCGACCTGAGGGAACATCTCGTGCGCGGGGAATCCGGACCGGGGCGCGGACCGGCTGAGCCCCGGCAGGGCGAACAGGTCATCGGCTGCTTCGGACATGAGAACGGCCTCCCGATTAGACGTTGTGCGGGTGTGCCTGCCGAGGATGCCGACAGTTAGCCAACGCCCTCGACGCTCAGCTTGGCACACCCTTTCCACCATCGGGCGCACTTCCCGCTTCCGCGTGCGGACCGTCCGAACACCCGGCAGGCGGCGCGAACTCCGCCCGAGGAACGGGGGATAGGGTGGGGGAATGGCGGAGGATGTGCGGGTGGCGGAATTGCGCGGTGCCGTGGCCGGATTGATGGACCAGGCGAAAACCGATTTGGCGCAGCTTGTTTCGTTTCAATCGGTGGCCGATCCACGGCAGTATCCGATCGAGGAGTGCGACATGGCGGCCCAGTGGGTGGCGGACGCGTTCGTCGCCGCCGGGCTGACCACGGTCGGCTTACACGAAACGCCGGACGGCACCAAGGCGGTCGTCGCGTCCCGGCCCGCCCCCGACGGCGCGCCCACGGTGTTGCTCTACTGTCACTACGACGTTCAGCCCCCGATGGACGAGGCGGCGTGGCGCACCCCGCCGTGGGAACTGACCGAGCGCGACGGGCGCTGGTACGGACGCGGCAGCGCCGACTGCAAGGGCAACATCGTCATGCACCTGACGGCGTTGCGTGCGCTCGGCCCGGATCTGCCGTTGGGGGTGACCGTCGTCGCCGAAGGTTCCGAGGAGCAGAGCACCGGAGGACTGGAGCGCTTCGTCGAGGCCAATCCGGAACTGCTGCGCGCGGACGCGATCGTGGTCGGCGACTGCGGCAACTTCGCCGCCGGTGTGCCGACCCTGACCCAGACGTTGCGCGGCGGCGTGAACGTGGTGGTCACCATCGAAACGCTGGCCAGCCCTTTGCATTCCGGCATGTTCGGCGGCCCCGCCCCGGACGCGCTGGCCGCGCTGATCCGCTTGCTGGCCTCGCTGCGCGACGAGCGGGGCAACACCACCATCGACGGGTTGTCGAACGATCAGGTCTGGCCGGGGGTCCAGTACCCGAGCGAGCAGTTCCACGCCGACGCGCGCGTCCTGCGCGACGTCGAACTCATCGGTGACGGCACTGTCGCCGACATGCTCTGGGCGCGACCGGCGCTGACCGTGCTCGGCATCGACGCGCCGCCGGTGGTCGGATCGGCCGCCGCGATCCCCGCGACCGCGCGGGCCCGCCTCAACCTGCGTATTCCGCCTGGCACCGACCCGGAAGACGCGTACCAGGCGCTGCTCGCGCATCTCGAGGCCAACACGCCGTGGCGCGCCAGGCTGACCGTCGAGCTGGAAGGCACCGCAGCGCCGTTCCGTTCCTCGACCGGCGGGCCCGCGCGCGCCGCGATGGAAGCGGCGCTGGCCGCGTCCTACGGCCGCCCGGCGACCACCCAGGGGCAGGGCGGCTCGATTCCGCTGTGCAACGTCTTCGCCACCACCTATCCGGACGCGGAGATCATGCTGATGGGTGTCGAGGAGCCGAAGTCCTTGATCCACGCGCCCAACGAGAGCGTGGATCCGAAGGAGATCGAACACATGGCGCTGGCCGAGGCGATATTCCTCGCCACCTACGCCGGGTAGCGCTACAGATCGGTGTCTTTCTCCGCCTCGAGCACCCGGAATTCGGTTCCGGCCGGGGCCATCTCCGACAGCCTGCCGAAATAGATGCCCTGCGCCTCCTCCCGGATGATGCCGTAGTGGATGGGCAGCGCGACACGCGGAGCGACCGCGCGGAGGTAATCGACGGCTTCGCTGATCCGCATCCAGGGCGCGGCGGCCGGTGCGGCGAGCACGCCGACCGGGACCGGGGGCACCCACAGCGAGTCGCCGGGGTGGACGAGCTGGGCCGGGTCGTCGGCGGTGCCCAGCTGGAAGACGGTGTTGTCGATCACGGGGATCTCCGGATGGATGACCGCGTGCCTGCCCCCGCCGCCGGTGATCCGGAGATCGCCGAGGGTCAGCACGTTGCCCGCGTGCACCGCCTCCCACCGTTCGCCGCGCTGCTCGGCGGTCTGCGGGTCCGACAGCAACCGTGCGCCGGGGTTCGCGTCGATCAGCGCCTCGATCCGGTTCGGGTCGATGTGGTCGGGATGCTGATGGGTGACCGCGATCGCGTCCAGGCCGGTGAGGCCCTCGAAGCCGTGCGAGAAGGTGCCCGGATCGAACAGGATCTTCTTGCCGTGCAGCTCGACGAGGAGGCAGGAATGACCGAAGTGGGCTATGCGCATGCCGCCATGCTAACCACGCCGGGTGTGTTCTCCACGACAGCGCCACGGTCTCGGCCGACCCCGCGGATGACGCACGCGACCAGCACAACTACGCTGCTGAGGTAACCCCCCAACCACATGAGGAGCAACGCGTGGCACGAGTCGTGGTCGAGGTGATGCCGAAGGCCGAGATCCTGGATCCGCAGGGGCAGGCCATCGTCGGCGCACTCCCGCGTCTGGGATTCGAGGGCATCTCGGACGTGCGGCAGGGCAAGCGATTCGAACTCGACGTCGACGACAGCGTCGACGACGCGGCGCTCGAGCAGATCGCCGAATCGCTGTTGTGCAACACGGTGATCGAGGAGTGGAAGGTGGTTCGCGTCTCATGACCGCGCGCATCGGGGTCATCACGTTCCCCGGCACGCTCGACGACATCGACGCGGCCAGGGCGGTGCGTCTGGCCGGCGCCGAGGCGGTCGACCTGTGGCATGCCGACGCCGACCTGAAGGGCGTCGACGCGGTGATCGTGCCCGGCGGCTTCTCCTACGGCGACTACCTGCGTGCGGGCGCCATCGCCCGTTTCGCCCCGGTGATGGGCGAGGTCGTGCGAGCGGCGGGCTCCGGGCTGCCGGTGCTCGGCATCTGCAACGGCTTCCAGGTGCTGTGCGAGGCCGGCCTGCTGCCCGGCGCGCTGACCCGCAACGAGGGGCTGCACTTCATCTGCCGCGACGAGTGGCTCACCGTGGAGTCGGCGTCGACCGCGTGGACCTCCCGCTTCGAGACAGGCGCGCAGATCCTCGTCCCGCTCAAGTCCGGGGAGGGGCGCTACCAGGCGTCGGAGGCCGTGCTGGACCAGCTCGAAGGCGAGGGCCGCGTGGTCTTCCGCTACGCGAGCGACAACCCGAACGGCTCGCAGCGTGGTATCGCGGGTATCGCCTCGGCCAACGGTCGCGTCGTCGGCCTGATGCCGCATCCCGAACATGCCACCGAGCCGCTGACCGGCCCCAGCGACGACGGGCTCGGCCTGTTCCTCTCGGTGCTGGACACGCTGGTCGGGGTGTGATCGTCCCGCGGCGTCGGGTCAGCTGATCCGGTCGACGATCTCGAAGTCGACGCCGTTCGCGCGGGCGATGTAGCCGTGCTGAATCGCCTGATTGCCTCGGAAACCCCTGATTCCGGAAGGGGTTTCGAGGTGCAGGCCGTGGTCGAGGGCGTCGAGGATCTCCGGCACCTCCAGTGATCCGACCGTCCGCGCGAGCGCGCCCAGCGTGTGGACGGCTTCGTAGGTGGCGTTGCTGAAGCTGGTCAGCGCGGGAGCGAACGCGCCGTGCCGCGCGCGATAGCGGGTCATCCGGTCGCGTCCGTCGGACATACGGTCGTCGAGGAAGAAGCTGGACGCCACGAAGAAGTCGTGGTTCGCCTCCGCTCCCGCTGCCAACAGCACGTTTTCGTCGGCGGCCGGACTCACCCGCAACTGCGTCGCGGCACGGCCACTGGCCGCGTACTGCCGGTTGAAGCGGGCGACATCGGCGCCGACCATCAGGATCACCACGGCGTCGGCCAAGTCCAGCGCCGGATGGGCGAGGAAGTCCGCGAAATCCGCGTATCCCAGTGGCACATACCTTTCCAGCACGATCGCGGCCGGGTCGGACAGGCTTTCCCGAATCGCCTTGGCGGACCGGCGCGGCCAGATGTAGTCGTTGCCGATGACGGCCCAGCGTCGCACGCCGTACTCGCGTTCGAGCCAGTGCACGGCGGCCACGGTCTGTCCGGCCGGGTGCTCGCCGAGCATCAGCACGCCGGGTAGCTCGTCGGTCAGTCCCTCGTGGCTGGTGGCGTACAGGTACGGCACCCGGCCCGCACCGGCTCGCGCCACGGCCCGCCGCACCGCGGAGGTGTGCCAGCCGGTGATGGCGTGCACCATGCCGGTGGCCAGCAGGGCGGAGACCTCGGCGGCCACCTCGTGCGGCGACCGTCCCCCGTCGATATTCGTAGTACGAATTTCCCGCCCTAGAATTCCCGCGCCTCGGTTGATTTCGTCGACCGCGAGCGATATCGCCGCATCGCAGGACGGCGCGACGATACCGCCAGGTCCCTGCCGTGGCACTATGTTCAGGACCTCGATCGTGCCGTCGGGGCTCTCGATCGGCGTCGACATTCGGTACTCTTCTTCTCGTTCGAACGGAATTCACGGCAGGCGGGAAATAATGACGTCCATTGTAAGCGGAAATTCGACGCTGCATGGCGCGCTGCGTGCCGCGGAGCGCGGTTGGGTACGGCATTTGGACGCGGCGCTGTGCGCCAGGCAGCTCTCGCCGGATCAGTGGTCGATGCTGTCGAATCTGTGCGGCGACGCGGGTATCACGATGACCGAGCTGGCGGCCAAATCGCAGCTCGCGCCGTCCTCTGCCACCAGGCATGCCGACTATCTGGCCGAGCGCGGCCTGATCTTCCGGCTCGCCGCGCAGGACGATCGGCGCCGCATCCTGATCGGCCTGAGCAGGCTCGGCGCCGACTTGGTCGGCGAGGTGCGCGCGGAGGAGGCGCGCGCCGAGCAGGAGTTGCGCGGGCGAATCGGCGCACGCCGATATACCGAACTCATGCGATTGCTCGACCTGGTTTCCATCGCCTCGGAGTAAATACTCAAGCGTACCGGACATTCGTCCGATGAATGCCGCGTACGTCCGATTCGTGATCGGTCGCCGGACCATTCTTGCCCTTATGTTGTGGGATGAATCGACGGGCGCCTCGAGCTGATCTCGGTGCGGCTATAACGGCATAGTCCGCACCGTTTCGGACGGTATTCGCCACGCGTGCCCAGCGACCGGGACACGCCGGTCGCGCCCCGCTTGCCTAGGATCGCAGGCATGCCCGTCTCCACCACCGCAGCCACGGCCGCCGGGCTGTGCGCGTTCATCGATGCGTCCCCGTCGCCGTTCCACGTCTGCCGCACGGTCGCCGCGGAATTGGACGCGCGCGGGTTCACCCGGCTCGCCGAGTCGCAGACCTGGTCTGCGGAGAGCCCGGGCAGGCATTACGTGATTCGCGGTGGGTCGCTGGTCGCCTGGGCGGCGGGGGACACCGCGGCCGCGACGGGGTTCCGCGTGGTCGGAGCGCACACCGACAGTCCCAACCTGCGCGTCAAGCAGCATCCCGACCTGACCTCGGCGGGCTGGCAGCTGGTCGGGCTGGAGCCCTACGGCGGTGCGTGGCTGAACTCGTGGCTCGACCGGGAGCTGGGTGTTTCCGGTCGGCTGAGCGTGCGGGACGGAAACACGATGCGCGAGCGCCTGGTTCGCATCGATGAGCCGATCCTGCGGGTGCCGCAGCTGGCCATCCATCTGTCCGAGGACCGTAGGGGTGTGACGCTGGATCCGCAGCGGCACGTCAACGCGGTGTGGGGCGCGGGGTACGAGGCGGCCGCCTTCATCGATTTCGTGGCCGACTGGGCCGAGGTCGATCCGGGCGACGTGCTCGGCTGGGAGCTGATGACCCACGACCTGACGCCGAGCAGGCTGATCGGGCGGGACCAGGACTTGGTCAGCGCGCCGCGACTGGACAACCAGGGCACCTGCTTCGCGGGCTTGCAGGCGTTCCTGGCCGCGATCGAGGAGCCGGGCGCGGCCGTCCCGGTGCTGGCCATGTTCGACCACGAGGAGGTCGGCAGTCAGTCCGACCGCGGCGCGCAGTCCGATCTGCTGCCCGCGGTGCTGGAGCGGATCGTGCTCGCGCGCGGCGGCGGCCGCGCCGAATATCTCGCCGCACTGGCCGGTTCGGTGTGCGCGTCCGGCGACATGGCGCACGCGACGCACCCGAACTATCCGGAGCGGCACGAGCCCGCGCACCGGATCGAGGTGAACGGCGGGCCGGTGCTGAAGGTCAACCAGAATCTGCGCTATGCCACGGACTCCACCGGCGCGGGCGCGTTCGCGCTGGCCTGCGCGCAGGCCGCGGTCCCGTTGCAGCGTTACGTCCATCGCGCCGACCTGCCCTGTGGCTCCACCATCGGGCCGATGACCGCGGCGCGTACCGGCATGTCGACCGT
This sequence comes from Nocardia sp. NPDC003999, assembly GCF_053604885.1. NCBI lineage: Bacteria > Bacillati > Actinomycetota > Actinomycetes > Mycobacteriales > Nocardiaceae > Nocardia > Nocardia sp. NPDC003999. The sequence goes on along the minus strand of NZ_JBSGIB010000002.1, from coordinate 551,181 downwards.
CGACGTCGGTGCGCCCCAGCTGGCGATGCATTCGGCGCGCGAGCTGATGGGCGCGTTCGACGTTCCGGCCTACGCCGCCGCGCTGGCCGCCTTCCTCACGCCCGAGACCACCGGGCGATAGGTGAACACCGCGACGACGAACACGGCGAAAGTGGCGAGCACGTAATTGCTTCCGATGATCTGCTGCCACCAGGCCCAGTCCAGCTCGCGGTCGCGCGAGTGCGGCAGCAGCCAGTGCGGGCCGACCAGGAACAGCGCGGCGGCGACCGTGACCACGCCGATCGCCCGCGGGCTGCGCGCACCGCGCACCATGAGGTCGGCGGCGACGACCAGTGCGGGCGCGATCCACACCCAGTGATGCGACCACGACACCGGCGAGACCAGCAGCACCGCCGCGGCGTTCACCAGCAGCGCCGCCACGGTGGCGCCCGCCTCGATCAGCCTGCGCATCCACACCGCGGCCAGCGCGACCGCCAGCACCGACAAGGTGATCCACACCAGTGTGGCCGCCGTGTCGCCGATGCCGAGGCGGAAGGCCATGCCTTTGATGGACTGGTTGCCCGCGAAGTAAGGAGGTCCGATCCGGCCGGTGTCGGCGAGGGTGTGGAACCAATAGTCCACGGAATCGCCGGGGAACAGCAGGAATCCGAGACCCACCGCCGCGATCGCGGAGACCACCAGTGTGCCCGCGGCTTTCCAGTCCTTGCGCAGCACGAAGTACAGCAGATAACCGGCGGGGATCAGCTTCACCGACACCGCGATGCCGATCAGCATGCCGCGCGGCCAGAAAGGCTTGCGCGCCAGGCAGTCCAGTGTGATCGCGGCCATCAGCACCAGGTTGATCTGGCCGAAGCCGAAGGTCTGGCGGATGGGTTCGAAGAACTGCGCCACCGCGACCGCGCCGATGACCAGCGTGAGCAGGATCGGGCGCGACAGCTCGGGCCGCAGGCGGGTCAGCACCAGCCACAGCGAGATGCCAAGGCTGACTACATTGGTGACGACCACCAGCACCTCGGCGGCGACCAGCGGCATCAGGGCCAGCGGCGCGAAGAACAACGCGGCCAAGGGTGGATAGGTGAACGGCAGTCCGATTCCCTCGACCGGCGGCATCGGGCCGTACAGGTCGCCGTCGTCCAGCCAGACCCGGGCGCCGTTGCGATACACCTGGAGGTCGATGTAGCCGTGCCACCAGTGCGCGAGCAGTGAGACGATCGCCGACACCGCGAACAACGCGATCGCAGCAATCAGCCAGCGTACTTGCGGGGTCAGTGGGTTCGGCGACGCGTGACCGGATGTGGTCCCCGATCCGCCGCTGCCGGTCGGCGCGGCATCCGAGGTGACCGATCTCTCACCCGGATTCGCGACCCCCGATCCTTCGTTCACGGGCCCAGAGTAGCCGGTGCGCATGGTCGGTACCCAGTGCCTCTAGACTTACACGTAGGCATCTCGCCGCCGCCCAGTGACAACGCTCGTCGCTTCGCTGAGCTCGCCCACCCCGCCGGCTCCGCCGGCTTGCCGACCCCCATGCCCGGCCGAAAGGACCCTGGTACTCCGTGACTCCGCAGGTCGACACCGTCAGCGCAGCCGCAGCAAACCCCGACGTGGCGCAACCCTACAAAGAACTCGGCCTCAAAGACGACGAGTACGCCCGCATCAAGGAGATCCTCGGTCGCAGGCCGACCGACGCCGAGCTGGCGATGTACTCGGTGATGTGGAGCGAACACTGCTCCTACAAGTCCTCCAAGGTGCACCTGCGCTACTTCGGCCAGACCACCACCGACGAGATGCGCGAATCCATGCTCGCGGGCATCGGCGAGAACGCGGGCGTCGTCGACGTGGGTGACGGCTGGGCGGTCACCTTCAAGGTGGAGAGCCACAATCACCCCTCCTACGTGGAGCCGTACCAGGGCGCGGCCACCGGCGTCGGCGGCATCGTGCGCGACATCATGGCGATGGGCGCGCGCCCGATCGCGGTGATGGACCAGCTGCGCTTCGGCGCGGCGGACGCGGCCGACACCCGTCGCGTGGTGGACGGCGTGGTGCGCGGTGTCGGCGGCTACGGCAACTCGCTCGGCCTGCCGAACGTCGGCGGCGAGACCGTGTTCGACGCCTCCTATCAGGGCAACCCGCTGGTGAACGCGCTGTGCGCCGGCGTGATGCGAGTCGAGGACCTGCACTTGGCCTTCGCCTCCGGCACCGGCAACAAGATCGTGCTGTTCGGCGCGCGCACCGGCCTGGACGGCATCGGCGGCGTCTCGGTGCTGGCCTCGGACACCTTCTCCGGCGACGAATCCGGCTCCGGCCGCAAGAAGCTGCCGTCGGTGCAGGTGGGCGACCCGTTCACCGAGAAGGTGCTCATCGAGTGCTGTCTAGAGCTGTACGCGGCGAAGCTGGTGGTGGGCATCCAGGACCTCGGCGGCGCCGGATTGTCCTGTGCCACATCCGAACTCGCGGCGGCCGGCGACGGCGGCATGCACATCGAGCTGGACAAGGTGCCGCTGCGCGCGACCGGCATGACGCCCGCCGAAGTGCTCTCCAGCGAATCGCAGGAGCGCATGTGCGCGGTCGTCACTCCCGAGAACGTGGACGCGTTCATGGCCGTGTGCCGCAAGTGGGACGTGCTGGCCACGGTGATCGGCGAGGTCACCGACGGTGACCGGCTGGTGGTCACCTGGCACGGCGAGACGGTGGTCGACGTGCCGCCGCGCACCGTCGCGCACGAGGGTCCGGTGTACGAGCGCCCGGTCGCGCGCCCCGACGAGCAGGACGCGCTGATCGCCGACACCCCGGACCGGCTCGCCCGTCCGAAAACCGCCGACGAACTGCGCGCGACGCTGCTGCGGATGATCTCCAGCCCGCAGCTGTGCAGCCGCAAGTGGATCACCGAGCAGTACGACCGCTACGTGCGCGGCAACACCGTGCTGGCCGATCAGGCCGACGCGGGCGTCATCCGGATCGATGAGGAGACCGGCCGAGGCATCGCGCTGGCCACCGACGCGTCCGGCCGCTACACCAAGCTGGACCCCTATGCCGGTGCGCAGCTCGCGCTGGCCGAGGCCTACCGCAACGTGGCCAGCACCGGTGCCACGCCGAAGGCGGTCACCAACTGCCTGAACTTCGGTTCGCCCGAGGATCCCGGGGTGATGTGGCAGTTCCAGCAGGCGGTGCGCGGCCTGGCCGACGGTTGCGTGGCGCTCGGCATCCCGGTCACCGGCGGCAACGTCAGCTTCTACAACCAGACCGGCCAGACGGCGATCCTGCCGACCCCGGTGGTCGGCGTGCTCGGCGTGATCGACGACGTGCACCGCCGCATCCCGACCGGGATCGGCCTGGAGCCGGGCGAGACGCTGATCCTGCTCGGCGAGACCCGCGACGAGTTCGGCGGGTCGATCTGGTCGCAGGTGGCGCACGACCATCTCGGCGGCGTCCCGCCGAAGGTCGACTTCGCCCGCGAACAGCTGCTCGCCGAGGTGCTGACCGCCGGTTCGCGCGACGGCATGATCAGCGCCGCGCACGACCTGTCCGAGGGCGGTCTCGCTCAAGCTGTCGTCGAAGCGGCGCTCGCCGGTGAGACCGGTTGCCGCATCCTGCTTCCCGAGGACGCGGATCCGTTCGTCACGCTGTTCTCCGAGTCGGCGGGCCGTGTGCTGGTCGCGGTTCCCCGCTCGGAGGAGACCAGGTTCACCCGCATGTGCACCGCGCGCGAACTGCCGTGGGTGCGCATCGGCGTGGTCGATCAGGGCTCGGATTCGGTCGAGGTGCAGGGCCAGTTCTCGATCACCATGGACGAGTTGCGGACCGCGCACGAGGGCACGCTGCCGAAGCTGTTCGGCGCCGGAACCGTCTGACGAGACGCCCACCTGGGCGGGCCTGAACCCCTCGTTACCGGGCCCGCCCAGGTGCGCGTACTCAGGCGACGGAATTGAACGGATCGTGCTCGGAGAGCAGCTTCTCCATCCGCGCCTGATCGATGCGACCGTGAACGGTCGCCGCCTCGTGCTGGTCGCGCACCACTTTCGCCAGCGTGAAGGTGCTGGTCACCAGGAAGAACACGGACATACCGAGGAATCCGCGCTGCCAGACGTCCAGCGGGAGCGCGTAGATCCCGATGCCGATGCCGACGAAACTGATGCCGAAGGCGATCGCGGCCTGTGCGACGTAAGCGGCGCTGGCTTTCTGCGCCGCGGTCGTTGTGCTCATGGACCAAAGTTTCCGGATGGCGCGACCCGCGCACCCGTGTACAACTACTCGAGCGAAATGGGTAGTTGCCATCCGCGCGAACGCGTCCGATCACGGGGTCGCGCAGGGTGTGATCCGCGTCGTGCGCGCCCGCGTCACGGTGGGCGACGCGCCGGGCCGTCGGTGGCGACCGCCATACTGATCGAATGCTGGAGACCGCGGGGACCATGCGGAAACTGCGCACGCGCGCGGTCGCGGTGATCCGGCGCGTCGAGGACGTCATCGACCTCAATTACGTCGGCTTGGTGGTGGCGACGGTGTTCTTCGCGCTGTCGGTGACGCCGTCGCTGCTGCCGCGCGACTGGCTGTTCCAGGGGCTGATCAGCGGGATCAATGCCGCCATCGGATACGGCGCCGGCTGTTTGCTGGAGTGGCTGTTCCGGCTGTGGGTGCGGCCGCGGCTGAAGATCGCGCCGCCGCCGACGTGGGCGCGTTACGCCGTCAAGTCCGCCGTGCTGCTCACCGCCGCGCTGAGCGCCGCGCTGATGCTGGTGCAGTCGGCGCGCTGGCAGCGGGAGATCACGGCGTTGATGGGCATGGCGGGCACCACCACGCCCGCCTATCTGCGCACCGGACTGCTGAGCATGGCGGTCGGCGCCGCGGCGGTCGCGGTCTACCGGACCGTGCGCGAGTTCATCCTGTTCCTGGCCCGCCTGCTCAACCGGTGGGTGAAGGTGCCCCGCGAACTCGCTCCGGCCGCCGGATTCCTGGTGCTGGTGGTGCTGGCGGTGACGATCTTCAACGGTGTCGCCACGCAAGCGTTCTTCGCGGTGGCCAACTCCGCGTTCAGCGTGCGCAACGACCACACCTCGGTGAACGCGGTGCAGCCACAGCAACCGGAGCGCTCCGGCAGCCCCGCCTCGCTGGCCAAATGGGAGACCCTCGGATTCGAGGGGCGCTGGTTCGTCTCGCACGGACCCACCGCGAGCCACATCACCTCGCTCACCGGCCGCCCGGCCAAGGAGCCCGTCCGGGCCTACGTCGGTCTGGAGTCGGTGGATGGGAACCAGGAACCGGCCGAGCTGGCGGTGTCCGAGCTCGAGCGAACCGGTGCGTTCGACCGGAAGGCGCTCGTGGTGGTCACCACCACGGGGACCGGATGGGTGAACTCGCTGGCCGCGTCCGCGCTCGAGTACATGTACGACGGCGACACCGCGATCGTCGCCACCCAGTACTCGTATCTGCCCAGCGTGCTGTCCTTCCTGGCCGACCGGAGCAAGGCCGCCGCGGCGGGCAGGGATCTGTTCGACGCGGTGTACCAGCATTGGACCGCGCGTCCGCCGCAGGCACGACCCAAATTGCTGGTGTACGGGGAGAGCCTCGGTTCGCAGGGTTCCGAGGCGGCGTTCGACGGTCTGGCCGATCTGCGCGCCAAGGTCGACGGCGCGCTGTGGGTCGGCCCGCCCAATTCCAACCGGCTGTGGCAGCAGTTCGTCGCCCGCCGCGATCCGGGCTCCCGTGAGGTGGAGCCGCTGTACGCCGACGGGCTGGTGGTCCGGTTCGCCTCCGACAGCGGTGACCTGGCGCGCCCGTCGTCGGAATGGCGGCCGCCGCGCATCGCGTATCTGCAGCACGCGTCCGATCCCATCGTCTGGTGGTCGCCGGATCTGATCTTCTCGCGGCCGGATTGGCTGTCGGAGCCGCGCGGTTCGGACGTCTCCTCCCAGATGCGCTGGTGGCCGTTCGTCACCTTCTGGCAGGTGGCCGCCGATCTGACCAATGCGCAGGGCGTCACCGACGGGCACGGACACCGCTACGGCAGCCTGGTCCTGGACGGCTGGGCCGCCATCGCCGCGCCACCGGACTGGACCGCCGAGCGTTCCGAGCGGATCCGGGTCGAAGTCGAGGCCGCGGAGGAATTCGAGCGGAAGATCAAGTGAGCCAGGAACGGGCCGTGCGAACCATGGCGGCCGTTGCCGTTCCGTTGTTCTGGAGCAACGCGGTCCTGCCCCGCCTCCGTCTCGGCATCCGCGGACGAACCGCCGCCAATGCCGGTTTCGCCACCGCCTACGCGGTCGCGCTGCGCGCGGAACCTGGCCGGTGGTCGAAGAGCGGCGTGCGCTGCGGGCTGCTCGCCGCGTCGGTCGTCGTGGCCGGTTACGCAGCGGCCCTTGCCGTTCCGTCGCTGCGATGGCAACTGGCCGAACTCGCTGAACGGGCGCCCGCTGTGTCGACGCAGGAGTGGGTGGCTGTGCACATTCCTCTCGGGACTGTCTACAGCGAGGAACTCGTCTTCCGCGGCACGCTGGATCCCATGCTGGACCGCCTTTTCGGTCCGCGAGCCGGTGCATTGGTCGGCGCGACGACCTTCGGACTCTGGCACATCACTCCCGCGCGGGCCGTGGGCGACAGTGTTCCCGCCACTGTGGCGGTGACTACGGCGGGCGGACTCGTGTTCGGTTTGCTGCGCCGCCGCACCGCGGGCACCGCCGCCCCCGCGCTGCTGCATCTCGCCATGAACGCGGGCGGAGCGATCGCTCCGCGCCTGGCCCGCCACTTCCCGGGTTCCGCGCGTGCGATGCGGGTGGCACGTTCGGACCTCGGGACAACTGTGGATGAATTCGCAACTCCGGCTTCGGATATACCGCGAGCCCGTTGACGGGGCGGCCGACGCCGGGCACCGCGCCGCCGCCGTCCCGAAGCCGCGCCGACACCGTCGTGTCGACCGCCCTCGCCGAAGCACGGCTGAGGTCGATCACGGGCGCGAGGCGTACGGAGCGCGAAGTAGGGTCGGGCAGGTGGCAGGACGAGGCACGGTAGACCCCGCGCAGACGCGGGCAGCGGTGGCGGTGGTGAGCGAATGGTTGCGTGACGAGTCGGTCGACGCGCCCGCGCGCGCCGAACTCGCGGCGGCTGTGCGTACCACGGCGCGCTCGCTGGCGGCCTCCGCGCCCGGGCACTCGGTCGAGGTCCGGGTGCCGCCGTTCGTCGCGGTGCAGTGCGTCGAGGGCCCGCGGCACACCCGGGGTACACCGCCGAACGTCGTGGAGACCGACCCGCGTACCTGGCTGCTACTGGCCACCGGACTGCTCGAGTTCGACGACGCGCTCGACTCCGGCGCGGTGAGCGCGTCCGGCACCCGCGCGGCCGAGATCACGCACTGGCTGCCGATCGTCCGAGTCGACTGAGACCGAGCCGATCGTTGCGGCGCGGACAGTTCACGCCCGGACGATGTTGCGGCGCTCCAGCCCCTTGCGGTCGTAGAAGCGGGTGACCGACGCGCCGAAGATCAGCCCGATCGCGAGCCCGAGGACCGCCATCCACACACCACGCGTGAGCCCCGCCTCGAAATCGGCGTCGAAGTACAGGATCGACCGCACACCCAGGAACACCTGGTGCATGGGTTCGAAGGAGGCGAGCCAGCCGAAATATCGCGGCGTCGCCTCGATCGGCACGGTGCCGCCCGAGGACGGCAGGCCGAGGATGACGAACAGGATGAGGTTCACCAGCAGGCCCGCCGAGCCGATCGCCGCCAGCATGGACAGCCCGGTCACGCCGACGGCGATCATGGCGAGCGCGCTGTAGAGGTACAGGGCCAGCGGATTGCCGATCGGCATGTCCAGCAGTTCGCCCACGACGAGGAACACTCCGGCGACGATGTTCGCCGCCAGCACGAACACGCCCCACTTGATCAGCAGCGTCTTGAACCGCGAGATCGGCGTGGGCGGGTAGTGCACGTACCACGGGCCGTACTCGGTGGGCACGAAACCGAGCTGCGCATCGATCATGGTGTGGATGACCATCGCGCCGACCACGCCGGCCAGCAGCAGCAACAGGGCGTAGAAGAACGCGGTCAGGCCCTGGCCGCTACCGTGCGGCAGCGGGTGGTACTGCTGCTGCACCACCTCGATCGGCGACGCAAGCGCCACCCTGGTCGCGCCGGTCAGTTCGGGTGCGGGCGGACCGCCAGGACGCGGGGCCAGCTGCGCGTTCACCTGGTCGAGCAACTGCTTGCCGACCTGCTTGTTCACCTCGGTCAGCGCCTCGTTGCCGACCCGCAGCACGATCTGCGTGCCGAACGCGCCCGCGCGCGGGTTGGTCTGCACCGTGATGATCGGGCGCGGGATGTCACCGGGTATGACACTGCCCACACCCAGATTGCCGAGCTGCTTGCTGAAATCGCTCGGGATGACGATCGCGCCGTAGACCTGTCCGGACTGCATCTGCCGCTCGGACTCGTTGATGCTGAGCACGCGCAGGTCGACCTTGTCCGACGGCACTCCGGCGGCCAGCGCCTTGGTGATCTGATCGCCGAAATTGACCTTCTGCTCGGCGCTCCCGCTGCCGATGGTGTCGCCGACATCCTGGTTCACCAGGGCGATCGGGAAGTCGTGCAGGTTCTTCTCCGGATCGACGACATAGTCGAGGTACATGATGCCCAGCAGCGCGGTGAGCAGGCTCAACACCGCGATGGGAAACAGCACCATCCGAGGCCATGGCCTGCGCACCGGCCCCGTCGTGCCCGCGTCGTCCGTAGTCGTCACGGTCCGCACCGTAACAGCCGAAGGCGTCGCGGCGACCCCGCTTCGGTCACCTGGAATTGCTGCTCGGATGCGGCGGCGGTGCGCGGGCACCGCCGCGGCATCCGTAGAATGAAATCTGCCCCCAGCCCGCCCGAACAGGGAGCAAACGGTGACCAACGCCGAACTGCCGGTCCAGAGCATTTCCGCCGCCTCGTGTCCCACCCCGGACGTCGACGAGAACGAGCCGCGCGAGGAGTGCGGAGTCTTCGGAGTCTGGGCGCCGAGCGAAGAAGTGGCGAAACTCACGTATTACGGGCTTTATGCTCTGCAGCACCGTGGCCAGGAGGCGGCGGGCATCGCGGTGTCGGACGGCTCGCAGATCCTCGTGTTCAAGGATCTCGGACTGGTCAGCCAGGTGTTCGACGAGCAGACGCTGGCGGCCATGCCGGGTCACATCGCCGTCGGTCACTGTCGCTACTCCACAACGGGCGGGGTGACCTGGGAGAACGCTCAGCCCATCTTCCGCACCACCGCGGTGGGCTCCGGACTTGCCCTGGGGCACAACGGCAATCTGGTCAACACCGCCGAATTGGCCGGCCGTGCACGGGAACTCGGCCTGCTCGCCTCCGTCCGGGGCGGGCGCCCGCAGCCCGCCGCGGCGACCTCCGACTCCGACGTGGTCACCGCGCTGCTCGCGCACGCCGCCGCCGACTCCAGCATCGAGCGGGCCGCGATGGAACTGCTGCCCACCCTGAAGGGCGCGTTCTGCCTGACCTTCATGGACGAGCACACCCTCTACGCCGCGCGCGACCCGCACGGCGTGCGCCCGCTGTGCCTGGGCAGGCTGGAGCGTGGCTGGGTCGTTGCCAGTGAGACCGCCGCGCTGGACATCGTCGGGGCCGCCTTCGTCCGAGAGATCGAACCCGGCGAATTGCTGGCGATCGATGCCGACGGCGTGCGCTCGATGCGCTTCGCCAACCCCGAGCCCAAGGGCTGCGTCTTCGAATACGTGTACCTGGCGCGGCCGGACAGCACCATCGCGGGCCGGTCGGTGCACGCCACCCGGGTGGAGATCGGCCGTCGCCTGGCGAAGGAGCACCCGGTCGACGCCGATCTGGTGATTCCGGTTCCCGAATCCGGCACACCGGCCGCCGTCGGTTACGCGCAGGGGTCGGGCGTGCCCTACGGCCAGGGCCTGATGAAGAACGCCTACGTCGGCCGCACGTTCATCCAGCCCAGCCAGACCATCCGTCAGCTCGGCATCCGGCTCAAGCTCAATCCGCTGCGCGAGGTCATCCGCGGCAAGCGCCTGATCGTCGTGGACGACTCGATCGTGCGTGGCAACACCCAGCGCGCGCTGATCCGGATGTTGCGCGAGGCGGGCGCGTTGGAGATCCACGTGCGGATCGCCTCGCCGCCGGTGAAGTGGCCCTGTTTCTACGGCATCGACTTCGCCTCGCGGGCGGAACTGATCGCCAACGGAGCGGGCACCGAGGGCGACGTCGCGGACATGGTCGAGGGCGTGCGCCGGTCGATCGGCGCCGATACCCTCGGCTACATCTCGCTCGACGGCATGATCGCCGCCACCGAACAGCCGCGCTCGCGGCTGTGCGCCGCGTGCTTCGACGGCAACTATCCGATCCCGCTGCCCACCGAGGCCGCGATCGGGAAAAACGTGCTCGAGGGCATGCTCACCGGTCAGACCGAGGCCGAGCTGCTGGGCGACAACGCGAATGCGAGCGCGCTGAGCCGTCCGTGACGCGGGACGTCGCTCGGGATCCGCGTAGCCGAACTCGCTCACCGCGTGCCGCACAATGAGCGCATGGATGCGAAGTACGCCGCCGCGCTGGAGCCCGTGCGTCGGGATCTGGCCGCTACCTGCGCTGTCCAGCCCATCGTGGTCGAGGAGACGCACCAGGGCATGGACTGGGTGATGTTCTACGAGCCCGACGGTAGCGGCGCCGGGATCGGACCGCTGGTCGGCGACGACTACGCGGAGCAGGTGGCGTATCTCGCCGACAAGGCGCACGAGTGGGCGGTAGAGGCGTTGTGGACGGCGGGCGAGTCACCGGTGTGGCCGGTGTGCCCGAGACATCCGAACACTCATCCGCTGGCGGCGGGCGTGAGCGGCGGGGTGGCGGTGTGGTCGTGTCCGAGGACACGTGCGATGGTGGCGCCAATAGGGCAGTTGGGAGTCAGTGTGCCGTGACCCCGCACGTCGTTGACCATCACGAACCACCGCTGAGGTTCGGGCCAGTCGCGCTGCTGGCGCGAACGCGATGCGCTGCTGATGCTGTTCGCTGTCTCGCGCGGTGATGTGGCCTGCTCGAGACATCACGCCGTGCACCGTCCGGCGATTCTGGACGTACGACCGGTTTTTCGGGCCGGTCGTAGTCGCCGCGCATAACACCTGCTGAGAGCGCCGCGGATTTTCTTCGAAAACGTAACGTGCCGAAAATGCTTCGTAGGTACGGTGCCGATCAGATCGGAAGTTCACCCGTGTCCGCACCGGGCCTGCGATCCAGGGCAACGCGTGCGGCGCTCGAGAAGTGGGGCCGTGATGAGGAATTCGAGGTTGGGGCGACAGATCGGGACGCGAACCATCGCGGCCTTCGGCTTGCTGGCATTGGCGGGTTCGGTGCTGGCAGGATGCGGTTCCGGGCGAACCGGGGAGGGCGGTGACGGCGGCGGCTTGGTGGCGGGCACCACCGACAAGATCTTCTCGCTCGATCCCGCGGCCGCCTACGACAACGGGTCGCTGGTCGCCGAGACGCAGATCTATCAGTACCTGCTCAACTTCGCACCCGGTGACGCGACGCCGAAGCCGGACGCGGCCCAGAAGTGCGAGTTCACCACGCCCACGGTGTATACCTGCACGTTGAAAGACGGCCTGAAGTTCGCCAACGGCAACCCGCTGACCGCGACCAGCGTGAAGTTCTCCTTCGACCGGATGCTGCGGATCAACGACCCGAACGGTCCCGCCTCGCTGCTCGGCAACCTGGAGAAGACCGACGTAGTGGACCCGCGCACCGTCGCGTTCACGTTGAAGGTGGCCGACGACCAGACCTTCCCCGCGATCCTGCCCACCCAGGCCGGGCCGATCGTCGACGAGAAGGTATACGCGCCGGACAAGGTGATGCCGGACGAGGATGTGGTGAAGGCCAAGGGCTACTCCGGCCCGTACGTCATCGCCAGTTACGACAAGAACAAACTCGTCGAGTACCAGGCGTTCGCCGATTACAACGGCATCCTCGGCAAGCCGAAGACCGAGACGGTGTCCACCAAGTACTACGCCACCACCGACAACATGAAGCTCGACCTGCAGAACGGTTCGCTCGACGTCGGATATCGGTCGTTCACGCCCACCGACATCGAGTCGCTGCGCAACGACGGCAAGGTCGCCGTGCACGAGGGCCCCGGCGGGGAACTGCGGTACATCGTGTTCAATCTGAACACCATGCCGGGTGGCACGCCCGCGCAGAAACTGGCCGTGCGCAAGGCCGTCGCGGCCACCGTGGACCGTGCCGCGCTCGCCGACGGCGTCTACAAGAAGACCTACCTGCCCGCGTATTCGTCCGTGCCGCAGGGCATGCCGGGCGCGGCCGAGCCGTTCAAGGAAATCTACGGCCCCCAGCCGAACAAGGACCAGGCGGCGAAGTTCCTCGCCGACGCGGGGGTCGCGACGCCGGTCGAGCTGAATCTCCAGTACAACCCCGACCACTACGGCTCCAGCAGCTCCGAGGAGTACGCGGCGATCAAGTCGCAACTGGAGGCAACGGGTTTGTTCAAGGTCGATCTCCAATCCACCGAATGGGTGACCTACCAGCGAGAACGCGCCCGTGATGCCTACCCGCTCTTCCAATTCGGCTGGTTCCCGGACTTCCCGGACCCGGACAACTACCTTTCCCCGTTCTTCGGGACGAACAACTTCCTGCAGTCGCATTTCGAAGACCCCGGCATCTCCGCCCAGCTGATCGCCCAGGCGACCCAGCCCGACAAGGACAAGCGGCTCGCGCAGATCCAGCAGGTGCAGCGTGATCTCGCGCAGAACTTCCTGCCGATCGTCCCGCTGCTGTCCGGCAAGCAGATCGCGGTCTCCGCCACCGGGGTGCAGGGTGTGGAACAGACGCTCGACGCATCGTTCAAGTTCCGCTATACGGTGCTGAGCAAGTGAGTTCCGGCGGTCCGGCCGGGCCCGGGGCGACCACATCGGCGGACATCGCGCCGACACCCGTCCGGGCCCGGCCCTTCGCCCTGCGGCGAACCGGCAAGGGCGGCGACGATTCTCGCCACGGCGCGTTGCTGCGCTACCTCGGCGTCCGCCTGCTGCTGATTCCGGTGACCGCGTGGATCCTGGTCACGGTCGTGTTTTTCCTGATGCGCGTGGTCGGCGACCCGATCAGCGCGGCGATGGGCGGACGCATGACCCAGGAACAGATCGAGGCGCGCAAGGAGGCGGCCGGGCTGAACCGGCCGATACTGACCCAGTACTGGGACTATCTGTCCGGGCTTCTGCACGGGGATCTCGGTCGCTCCCAGGACAACCGGGAGATCAGCGAGGTGGTGGTCACCTACGGCGCCGCCTCGCTGGAACTGGTGTGCTGGGCACTCGTGGTCGCGTTCGCGATCGGCGTCCCGCTGGGCAGGTACGCCGCCACCCGGCGGGATTCGGCCGCCGACACCACGTTGCGGTTGCTGGCCATCTTGTTCTACGCCGCGCCGGTGTTCTTCGTCGGCCTGCTGCTGAAGCTGGTGTTCGCGGTGCGACTCGGCTGGCTGCCGGTGGCGGGCCGGGCGAGCACCAACGTGGAACTGCGGCTGCAACACGTCTCGCCGAAGACCAACATCATGTTGATCGACGCGATCCTCTACGGCGACGCCGGATACCTGCTCGACGTGCTGAAACACGCCGTGCTGCCCGCCATCGCGCTCGGCTTGCTCACCGCGGGCATCTTCTTGCGGCTGGTGCGGATCAACCTGATCCAGACCCTCCGCGCCGACTACGTGGACGCGGCACGGGCCCGTGGCTTGTCCCGCCGCGTGGTGACCGGGCGGCATGCCTTCCGCAACGCGCTGATCCCGATCGTCACGGTGATGGGCATGCAGATCGCCATGATGCTCGGCGCCTCGGTGCTCACCGAGACCACGTTCGAGTGGAAAGGCCTCGGCTATCAATTCGCGCAATACCTCTCGGCGCGCGACTTCATCGCCGTGCAGGGCATCGTCGCGTTCATCGCGCTCATCGTGGCGGTGATGAGCTTCCTGGTCGACGTCCTGGTGGCCCTGATCGATCCGAGGGTGAGGTTCTGATGACGGCTCCGGAACTGCTGAACGAAACCCTGGTCACGCCACCCGCGGCGCGGCGGGGTGTACCCGGCCTCCGGTTGTTCTCGATGACCTCCGGTTTGCAGCGTGCGACGCTGGTCCTCGGCCTGGCTCTGGTCGGTGTCTTCGTGGTCGCCGCGCTCTTCGCTCCGCTGATCGCACCGTACGGATTCGCCCAGAGTGCCGTTGACGGCGTCGATTTCGTTCGCCAGCAAGCACCGTCGGCCGAGCATTGGTTCGGCACCTCGGTTCGCGGAGAAGACGTGTTCTCCCGGGTGATCTATGGCGCGCGGACAGCCTTGTGGGTGATCACGATCTCCCTGCTGCTCTCGCTGCTGATCGGGGTACCGCTCGGACTGCTGTCCGGCTACGTCGGCCGGTGGCCGGACCGGTTGCTCGTGCTGTTCATGGACGCGATGTACGCGTTCCCGACACTGTTGCTGGCGATCGTGGTGTCCATCGTGGTCGCGGGCGGTCGCTCGACCAGCCTGGGCGGTGTGCTGTCCGCGGCGGTGGCCATCACGGCGGTCTTCGTCCCGCAGTACTTCCGGGTGGTGCGCAACGCGACCGTGGCCGTGAAGCAGGAGCCGTACGTCGACGCGGCGCGGGTAACCGGCGCGTCGACCACGCGAATCCTGTTCCGGCACATCCTGGCCAATGTCACTCAATCGCTGCCGGTGATCATCACGCTCAACGGGTCGGAAGCCATCCTCACCCTGGCCGGCCTGGGCTTCCTCGGTTTCGGCATCGAACCGACCCAGGCCGCGGAATGGGGTTTCGATCTGAACAAAGCGCTGCCGGACGTGTCCAACGGCATCTGGTGGACGGGCATCTTTCCCGGTGTCGCCATCGTGCTCGTCGTGCTCGGCATGACCTTGGTAGGGGAAAGCCTCAACGAAGTGCTGAACCCCGTCCTGCGCACCCGCCGCGCCGCGGCGGTGGCCGGACCGGACGGCGGCGGAAAGGACGCGACCGATGCCTGAGTCCTCCGCGACGGAGCGGGGCCGCCCCGCCCTGTCCATCGAATCGTTGTCGGTCACCTTCGCCACCGACGCGGGGCCGGTGCACGCGGTCACCGACGTCTCCTACGAGGTCTACCCCGGCGAAGTGCTGGCCATCGTGGGGGAGTCCGGTTCGGGCAAGTCCGTGAGCTCACGCACCGCGATGGGCTTGCTGCCGGAGACGGCCACGGTGCGCGGCCTGGTCACCCTGGGGACCGAGCAGGTCACCACGATGAACGAGAGGCAGCTCACCGCATTGCGCGGCGGCGCGATCTCGATGGTGTTCCAGGAACCAGGCCTGGCCCTGGACCCGCTGTTCACCGTCGGCTTCCAGATCGGCGAGGCGCTGCGCGCCCACACCGACCTGACCAAGAAGGCGGCCAAGGCGCGGGCGGTGGAACTCCTGCGCCTGGTCGGGTTGCCCGATCCGGAGCACCGGGTGGACTACTACCCGCATCAGCTCTCCGGCGGGCAGAAACAACGCGTGGTGATCGCCATCGCCATCGCCTGCGAGCCGAAGGTGATCATCGCCGACGAGCCGACCACGGCGCTGGACGTCACGGTGCAGGCCGAGATCCTCGCCCTGCTGCGGGGCCTGCGCGACCGGATCGGCAGCGCGATCGTGCTGATCACCCACAACATGGGCGTGGTCGCCGACATCGCCGACCGCGTGGTGGTGATGCGCGACGGAGCGGTGGTCGAGCAGGCGCCGGTGGATGAACTGTTCGCGCGTCCCACGGCGGACTACACCCGCGCCCTGCTTGCCGCGGTCCCGTACCTGGGTACCGAGCAGATCGAGCACGGCCCGCCCGACAGTGCCGAGACCGAGGGCGATCCGGTACTCGAGGTCCGTGATCTGGTGGTCGAATTTCCCGGCCCGTTCGGCAGGCCGCGTTTCCGCGCTGTCGACGGCGTGAGTCTGCGCATCGGTCCCGGCGAGACGCTCGGCCTGGTCGGTGAGTCCGGCTCGGGCAAGTCGACCATCGGCCGCTGCGTCGCGGCACTGCAACGGCCCACCTCCGGAACGGTGCGAGTGCGCGGGCGCGACATCGTGGGGTTGTCACAGCGCGAGCTGCGACCGATTCGGCGGCGCTTCGGATTCGTCTTCCAGGACCCGGCCAGTTCGCTGAATCCCCGGCTCACCGTGGGCGAGTGCGTGTCCGAACCGCTGCTCGTGCACAAGGCGGGCAGCTCGGCGGAGATTCGCGCCAGGGTGCGCCTGCTACTCGACGACGTGCGGTTGCCCGCGGGCGTCGAACGCCGGTACCCGCACGAGTTGTCCGGCGGGCAGCGTCAGCGTGCCAGCCTCGCCCGCGCGCTGGTGCTCGACCCGGACCTGCTGGTCGCCGACGAGCCGACCAGCGCGCTGGACGTCTCGGTGCAGGCCGCGGTGCTGGAGCTGTTCGGTCAGCTACAGCGCGAGTGCGGCTGGGCCTGCCTGTTCATCAGCCACGACTTGGCCGTGGTCGACCAGCTCGCCGACCGGATCGTGGTGCTGCGCGACGGTGCGGTGGTGGAAGCGGGCGATCGGAATCGCATCCTGCGCGCCTCACGGGAGGAGTACACCCGCCGCTTGGTCGCCGCGGTGCCGGTACCGGATCCGGTGCGGCAACGCCACCGCCGGGCACAGGCCGCGGGGTTCGATGGCGACGAGACGGACTGATCGTCCGCTTTACGGTTGGCTCTGCCCTATTGTCAAGAGGGCGAGCCAACACCGGTGCGGGGTCGTTATCCGGCTCCGGTAGCGTGAGCAGGCATCTATCCGCCGATTCGGTTTGGAGCTTTCCCCGAAAATGACTGAACAGACCCCCAGTGGTGGTGCTTCGTACGCCGCGGCAGGCGTGGACATCGAGGCAGGTGATCGCGCAGTCGAGTTGTTCGGGCCATTGGCGAAGAAGGCGACCCGGCCCGAGGTCCAAGGCGGCCTCGGCGGCTTCGCCGGGCTGTTCGCGCTGAAGGGCGGCTACCGGGAACCGTTGCTGGCGGCCTCCACCGACGGCGTCGGCACCAAGATCGCGGTGGCGCAGGCGATGGACAAACACGACACCGTCGGCCTCGACCTGGTGGCCATGGTGGTGGACGATCTCGTGGTCTGCGGCGCGGAGCCGCTGTTCCTCCAGGACTACATCGCCATCGGCAAGGTCGTCCCGGAGAAGGTCGCCGAACTCGTCTCCGGCATCGCCGAGGGCTGTGTGCGCGCCGGGTGCGCGCTGCTCGGCGGCGAGACCGCCGAGCATCCCGGGCTGATGGATCCGGACGACTACGACCTGTCCGCCACCGGCATCGGCGTGGTCGAAGCCGACGCGGTGCTCGGACCCGACCGGGTCCGTCCCGGCGACGTGGTGATCGCCATGGGGTCCTCCGGACTGCACTCCAACGGCTACAGTCTGGCCCGCAAGGTGCTGCTCGAGATCGATCGCATGTCGCTCACCGGCCACGTCGAGGAGTTCGGCCGCACCCTGGGCGAGGAACTGCTCGAGCCGACCAGGATCTACGCCAAGGACTGCCTCGCGCTGATCGCCGAAACCGATGTGCGCACGTTCGCCCACGTCACCGGCGGTGGCTTGGCGGCCAATCTCGCCCGGGTGCTGCCCGCGGGCATTGTGGCCGAGCTGGATCGAGGCACCTGGAACCCGGCGCCGGTGTTCAAGATGATCGCCCAGCGCGGCCGGGTCGAGCGGCCCGAGATGGAGAAGACGTTCAACATGGGCGTCGGCATGGTCGCCGTCGTCGCTCCCGAGGATGTGGACCGGGCGCTGGCGGTGCTGACCGCACGGCACATCGAGTGCTGGACGCTGGGCACGGTCAAGAAGGCCAAGGACGCCGACGCCGCGCGCGCCGTGCTGGTCGGTGAGCATCCGCGGTTCTGATTCGCGGTGAAGACACGTGAGAGTCCCGCATCTATGTACGATGCGGGACTCCGGTGTGTTGCAAGCCTTTTCGGCGCCAGAGACGTCAACCCGCGACAACGATCGAAGGGGGAGGCCCGTCGGCCTCCCCCTTCAGACGTAAATCCGAGTCAGCGGCGCCAGTCGTCGTAGTCGTCGTCCTCGTCCCAGCGGGACAAGGAGTCGTCCGCGTCGTGCTCATCGGACAGCACACCACCACTCCGCTGGGAGTTGGGGCTTCCCGAAAGCTCGCGCTGAAGGCTCGCGAAGTCGGTCGTGGGCGAGCTGTACTTCAGCTCGCGTGCGACCTTGGTCTGCTTTGCCTTAGCCCGGCCACGGCCCATGGCTGACCCCCTCGCGTCACAGCGGGGCGGCCTGGGGTTTGGTGGCGGCCCCGTTCGAATTAATACTCTTCCTGACAGACACTTTAGCGTGTGTCCGGCGGTCTCGCTTCCAGGAGTGGGTGAAGAACTCCGGAACCAGTGCCGTTTGCCCGCTTGTCGCCCTGCCGTGGAATAGCTAGACGACCCCGGGTATAGCACGAATCACACCGACTCGGATACCCCCGCCCAGCACCGCGGGGGCCGCCAGCTCCGCGTGCGCATCGGTCCACTCGATTCCCATTCGGTGCAGAATCGCCAGCGTCAGCGGCATTCGCGCGCGATCGTGGCCGTCTTCGATCTTGTACGCGAAAGCCGATCCGTCCGGCAGCGCGCCCGCGTGCACACCATCCGCGCCGATCTTGCACACCAGCCCGGGAGTGGCCAGCATGGTCAGCAGATCGGGCGCGTTCGTGCCGGAAATCACTCGCGGATGCGCGCGCACCGCGTCGGCGACCCGGCGTTCCGGGCTCCCCGGCTCGGCCGTCGCGATGGTCGAGAACACCCGCGCGAGGTTGACGAGTGAGACCGGGATGATCGGCAATCCGCAGCCGTCGATGCCCAGATCGGCTTCCGGCTCGCCGGTCAGGTCGGCCACGGTCGCGATCACCGCGCGCTGCAGCGGATGCGCCCGGTCCTGGTAGCCTTCGGTCGGCCAGCCGTTGATCGCGCAGGTCGCGAGCATCGCCGCGTGTTTGCCCGAGCAGTTCATGTAGATGGGGCGTGGTTGTCCTCCGCCGGACAGCAGCGCGGTGCGGGCGCCCTCGTCGTACGGCAGATCGGCCGGGCAGGCCAGGGCGGATTCGGGCAGGCCGAACCGGTCCAGCAGCCTGCGCACCAGCGCGACATGGTCGGGTTCGCCGTAGTGCGAGGCGGTGGCGATCGCCAGTTCGGCGTCATCGACCGGCTGGAAACCGTTGCGCAGCAGGGTGATCGCCTGCATCGGCTTGTTCGTCGAGCGCGGGAAGATCGGCAGGTGCACTTCGCCGAGTTCGAGGGTGGGCTCGCCCGCGGCGTCGAGCACCACCACCGAGCCGCGGTGCACGCATTCACGGAAGCCCGAGCGGACCACTTCGACCAGTTCCACACTCACGATTTCGCTCCCGTGCCGATGTCGTCGGTGCTCGTCGTCGCGTGCCGGTGCGCGGTGGCGCGCACGGCGTTGCCATGCCTGCGCGCGTGCCGTTCCACTTGCATGCGCACGTCGTCGGAGATGGTCGGCTCGTCGGCGAGCAGGATCGCCAGCAGATCCGGATCGGCGCCGGTGAACAGATCGCGGACCGTGATGCCGTGCTCGGGGACGTGTACCACCGAGATCCGGTCGCCCGCCGCGATCGTGCCCTCGGTGAGCACCCGCAAATAGGCGCCGGTATCGCTGCGCAGGGTGAACCGTTTGACCCACTGCTGCTCGCCGCTCCAGTGCTGGAACGTGGCGCACGGCACGCGCGGAGCGCTCACCTCCAGCACGGTGTCACCGACCGTCCAGCGCGCGCCGATCACCGAGTCGCTGACCGGAAGGCCACGCACGCGCAGGTTTTCGCCGAACCAGCCCGCGGGCAGTTCCCGGCCGAGCTCCGTGCCCCAGCGGCGGGCGTCCTCGTCGGCGTAGGCGTAGACGGCCTGGTGCACGCCGCCGTGATGCTTGGTGTTGCAGACGTGGTCGCCGTCCAAGCCGAGGGCGCGTACCGCGACTCGTCCCGCCGCCGGGCGCTTGTCGATGGCGCTGCGACCGACCCTTCCCGGTACCTCGATATCGGCGTGCACGACGCACGCCGCGAGCACCTCTCCCGAATCACCGACGCGCATGAACGGCGCTCCTCTCGTCACGAATGGGGAGCTCGGCGCTGAGCAAGAGTGCGGATGTCGGCTGAGGAAAACGTCCCGCTTGCCGGTGGCCGGTCAACAGGTCAGCGCCCACGCAGCCGGTCGACCGCGAGCCGGCCCGCTTGCGGTTCGTCGTCGGAGGGCATCGAATCGGGATCGATGGACGCCGCGACCGGGCCGGCGACCAGCGCGGTGTCGGCCGGAACCGCGCGCTTGACCAGCGCGAGGGCGATCGGGCCGAGTTCGAAGTGGTCGACGACCGTGCCGAGCCTGCCGACCGCGCGGCCGCCGGCGGTGACGTCGTCGCCGATGACCGGGCGCTCGTCCGCCGAGCCGTCCAGGTGCAGCAGCAACAGGTGCCGCGGCGGCTTGCCGAGGTTGTGCACCCTGGCCACCGTCTCCTGGCCGCGGTAGCAGCCCTTGTCCAGGTGGACGGCTCCGTGTTCGGCGACGCCGCCGATCCAGCGGGCCTCGTGCGGGATGGTCCGCTCGTCGGTGTCCGATCCGATCCGCGGCCGGACGGCCGCGACGCGCAATGCCTCGAACGCCCACATTCCGGCGGGAACGGCGCCTGCCGCGGTGAGCCGGTCCCACAGGCCGGTCAGCTGATCGCGCGGGACGACCAAGTCGAAGGAGTCGGCCGTCGGCCACGGCATCCGGCGCAAGAATCCGCCGCCGGGCAGCGGCGTCGCCTCGTACACGCCGGGAAGGGCGGTGATGCCGAGTGTTTCGGCCAGGTCTGCCACTCCGGGGCCGAGCAGGCTGAGTACCGCGTAGTCGGCGGCTTCGGGTTTGGCATCGGCCCAGAAGACCATCTTCTGCAGGAACGCGAGCAGGTCGGGTCCGCGCTCGGCTTCGGTATCGATCCAGACGGCGCCGTCCAGTTCGGTGAGCACGAAGTGATGCTGCACCCGGCCGTTCAAATCCAGGTCGAGGTTCTCGGCGGACTGCCCGTCGCCGAGGGTGGCGACATGCTGACTGGAGATGGTGTGCAACCAGGAGAGCCGCTCCGCGCCGGTGATGCGCAGCACGAATCGGTGTGACCGGTCGACGATCGCGGCGCGCTGCACCGCGGCGCGCTGCTCGCCGAACGGATCGCCGTAATGCCACGCGACGGCGGCGTCGGGCGAACCCGCCGCTCCCGCGACGGCTCCCGACACACTGAGCATGGGGCTGGGCGCAACGACCACGGACACCTCTCCCACTCTAGGCGGGCCCGCCCGGCGGTGCGCGAACCGGGCCAGGGCGTCGGAGAACGGCATAGCCGATCGGCATTGTCCGAGCATTACAGCGGGCCGCGTGGGGCGGCTGCACAAAAGGTCTGGCAAAAGCGGCCGTGACATAGGCATTGTCCGCTCACACCGCCTACGCTCGTCGCATGGTGGATCGAGTTCTGGTAACTCTCGATGGCGCGGTCCGGGATGCGGATGCGCCGTTGTTGTTTGCGGACGATATTGGCGTATTGCGTGGCGATGGTGTCTTCGAAACGGTGCTCGTGCGCGCGGGCGTCGCGTGTGCGATCGAATTTCATCTAGGCAGATTGCGCCGCTCCGCCCAGGCGCTCGATCTGCCCGAGCCGGAACTGGGCAAATGGCGCGAGGCGGTGGAGACCGCCGCCAAGGAGTGGGGCAGCGAGCGCGAAGGCGTGATGCGGCTGGTGCTCACCCGCGGGCGCGACTCCGAGTTGGCCGCAACGCCCGACAAGGTCAAGACCGGTGACCTCGCCGCCGCCGTGCCCGTGCCGACCGCTTTCGTGCTCGTGGTGCCGGTGCCCGAGCGCGTCGAGAAGGCCCGCGCCGAGGGCGTCGCCGTGGTGAGCCTGTCGCGGGGCATCTCGGTCGACCTCGCGCAAGCGGCGCCATGGCAACTGCTCGGTGCCAAGACGCTGTCCTATGCCACCAATATGGCCGCCCTGCGGTTCGCCGCGCGGATGGGCGCGGAGGACGTGATCTTCACCAGCACGGAGAACCGGGTGCTGGAGGGGCCGCGATCCACCGTGGTGATCGCCCGCGACAAGCAGCTGATCACGCCGCCCGCGAAGAACGGTGTGCTGCCCGGCGTCACTCAGCGCGCGCTGTTCGCCGAAGCCGAGAAGGCCGGCTGGCAATGCCGCTACGACTCGCTGTTCACCGCCGACCTGCTCACCTGCGACAGCATCTGGATGCTGTCGAGCATTTCGCTTGCGGCGCGGGTGAATTCGCTGGACGGGCTGCGGATGTCCGCGCCGGACAACGCCGAAGAGATCATCGGGCTGGTCGATCGCGGTATCGAGCGGGCGGGAGCCATCGGCGACTGGTGAGTGTGCGCCGCTCCGTGATCTCCGTCCTACTCGGGCGGGCACGGGGCGGTGATGAACACGGAAAACAGGCCGAACAGGCAGTATCAGCCCTGGTGGCGTGGCCTAGGACTCATTTTTCGAGGTCTGCTCCGGCGTAGGCTTTACTACGACATGTCGTAGACACGCAGGAGGCCGGCTTGAACGCCTTGGACATCTCCCGATGGCAGTTCGGCATCACAACCGTTTACCACTTCCTGCTGGTGCCGCTGACCATCGGTCTCGCGCCGCTGGTCGCTGCCATGCAGACGGCATGGGTCGTCACCGGCAAGCAGCACTGGCTGCGGCTGACGAAGTTCTTCGGCAAGCTGTTCCTGATCAACTTCGCGCTCGGCGTCGCGACCGGCATCGTGCAGGAGTTCCAGTTCGGCATGAACTGGAGCGAGTACTCCCGCTTCGTCGGTGACGTGTTCGGCGCCCCGCTCGCGCTGGAAGGGCTGATCGCCTTCTTCATGGAGTCGACCTTCCTCGGACTGTGGATCTTCGGCTGGACCCGGTTGCCGAAACTGCTGCACCTCGGCGCGATTTGGATGGTCGCGATCGGCGTGAACGCCTCGGCGTATTTCATCGTCGCGGCCAACTCGTTCATGCAGCATCCGGTCGGCGCCCGCTACAACCCGGAAACCGGTCGCGCGGAGCTGGAGAGCATCGTGAAGGTGCTCACCAACAACACCTTGCTGGCGGCTTTCCCGCACGTGGTGGCCGGATCCTTCCTCACGGCGGGCACCTTCGTCGTCGGCATCGCCGGCTGGTGGATGGTGCGCAACGCGCGCAGTGGCGACGAGGCGAAGTCGGCTGACGCGCGCGAGATGTGGCGGCCCGCCGCGCGAGCGGGCATCGTCGTGGTGATCGCGGCGATGGCCGCTCTGGTCTACACCGGCGACGTGCAGGGCAAGCTGATGTTCGAGCAGCAGCCGATGAAGATGGCCTCGGCGGAATCGCTGTGCCACACCGCCCTCGACCCCGATTTCTCCGTGCTGACCGTCGGCACGCACAACAACTGCGACAGCGTGACGCACGTGCTCGAAGTGCCCTATGTGCTGCCCTGGCTGGCGAAGGGGGAATTCACCGGTGTGACGCTGGACGGCGTCGTCGACCTGCAGAAGACCTACAACGAGAAGTTCGGTGTCGGTGACTACCGGCCCAACCTGTTCGTCACCTACTGGTCGTTCCGTGCCATGATCGGGCTGTCGGCGGGTTCGGTGCTGCTCGCGCTGGCCGGGCTCTGGCTGACCCGCCGCGGACGAGTGCCGGACCAGCGCTGGTTCGCCTGGCTGAGCCTGCTGGCCATCCCCACCCCGTTTTTGGCCAACAGCGCCGGGTGGGTGTTCACCGAGATGGGGCGGCAGCCCTGGGTGGTCGCGCCCAACCCAACCGGCGACCCGAATCTGCGCCTCACCGTTCAGCAGGGCGTCTCCGATCACGCGCCAGGCGTCGTGCTGTTCTCGCTGATCACCTTCACGCTGCTGTACGGCGCGCTCGCGTTCGTGTGGTTCTTCCTGATGCGCCGGTACGTGATCCACGGACCGGATCCGGCGGCGCCCGCCGCCGAGCCGCACGACACGGATACGACTTCGGGCGAACGTCGCCCCGAAGAGCCCGCCGTCGAACAACTTTCGTTCGCCTACTAGGAGCCGGCGATGAGTCTGCAAGAGTTCTGGTTCGTCCTGATCGGTGTGCTGTTCACCGGCTACTTCGTGCTGGAGGGCTTCGATTTCGGCGTCGGCATGCTCATGCCGATCCTCGGCAAGGGGTCCGACCGGCGCAGGCGCGCGGTGCTCAACACGATCGGGCCGGTGTGGGACGCCAACGAAGTCTGGTTGATCACCGCGGGCGCCGCGATGTTCGCGGCGTTCCCGGAGTGGTACGCGAGCCTGTTCTCCGGCTTCTACCTGGCGTTGCTGCTGGTGCTCGTCGCGCTGATCCTGCGGATCTGCGCCATCGAGTACCGCGGCAAGATCGATGATCCGGGCTGGCGGGCCCGCTGCGACATCGGCATCGGCATCGGCTCCTGGGTTCCGGCGCTGGCGTGGGGCTGGGTGTTCGCCAATGTGGTGCACGGTGTCCCGCTGAACGAGAAGAAGCAGTTCGCGGGCTCGGTCGCCGACTTGTTCGGCCCCTACGCCCTGCTCGGCGGGCTGGCGACCGGACTGCTGTTCGCGCTGCACGGAGCGATGTTCCTGGTGCTCAAGACCGCGGGCGAGGTCCGCGACGACGCACGACGCACCGCTCGGCTGCTGCTCGTCCCGACCGTGGTCGTCGTCGGCGGATTCGGATTGTGGACGCAGCTGGCCTACGGGAACGGCTGGACCTGGATCCCATTGGGGCTGGCCGTGCTCGGTCTGGTCGTGGCGGCGGCGGCCGATCTCGCGCAGCGCGACGGGTGGGCGTTCACCGGCACCACGGTGACCGTCGCGGCGGCGACCGCGCTGCTGTTCGGTTCGCTGTTCCCCGCGGTGCTTCCCTCGACGATCGATGCGGCGTTCGACCTGACGGTTTACAACGCGTCCTCCACGCCGTACACGCTGAAGGTGATGAGCTGGGCCGCCGCGCTGGTCACGCCGGTCGTGCTGGTGTACCAGGGCTGGACGTACTGGGTGTTCCGCAAGCGCATCACCGTCGAGCAGATCCCGCCCCCGGTCGGCCTGCCCCTGCGGGTCGCGCAGGATTGACGCCATGGCCCGCCCGCCGATCGATCCGCGCCTGTGGCGTTATGCCCGCTCGGCACGCAGCTACCTCGCGCTGAGCGTGGCGCTGTCGCTCGTCGTCACCGGCGCGATCGTGGTCGCGGCGGTGCTGATCGGGCGGGTGCTCGCCGGGGTGGTCACCGATCCGAGTGCGCGCACGCTCGGCGCGTGGACGGTCGAACTCGTCGTGCTCGCGGTCGCGATCGCGGCCCGGGTGCTCGCCACGTGGGCGCAGTCCCGGCTGGCGCACCGAGCGGGCGCGAGCGTGGTGGCGGAGCTGGAAGGCGCGGTGCTCGGTGCGGGCGCACGGCTGTCGCCTCGCGAACTCGACGCGCGTCGAACGGAATTGGCCGTGGTCGTCGGCACGGGCCTGTCCGGGCTGCGCGGATATCTTGTCGGCTACCTGCCCGCTCTGCTGCTGGCGGTGCTGGTTCCACCGATCGTGCTCGCGGTCATCGCGGCCCACGATGTGACTTCCGGTGTGATCGTGGTGATCACCTTGCCGCTCATCCCGATCTTCATGATCCTCATCGGGCTGCTGACCCAGGGCCGGGCGGAAGCCACGCTCGCGGCCACCACCCGGCTGTCGGACCAAATGCTCGATCTGTTCGCGGGCATGCCGACATTGCGTGCGCTCGGCCGCGAGACCGGCGACGCGCAGCCCGAGCCCACTGCGCGGGGACAGCGGAACGACACCGGGACGGGCGGTTCGACCGCACACGCGCACACCATGCGGCACCGTGTTCGCGATCTCGGCGACGCGCTGCGCCGGCGCACCATGGGCGCGCTCCGCATCGCCTTTCTGTCTTCCATGGTGCTGGAGTTGCTCGCCACGCTGAGCGTGGCACTGATCGCGGTCTCCATCGGGCTGCGACTGGTCTTCGGTGAGATGAGTCTTTACGCGGGCTTGGTGGTGCTGGTGCTCGCCCCGGAGGTGTATCTGCCGCTGCGCATGGTGGGCGAACGTTTCCACGCCGCCCAGGACGGTATGGCGGCCGCGGACCGAGCGTTCGCGATCCTCGAGTCCACGCCCGCCGAGCCGACCGAGCGGCTACCCGGCCACGGCGCGCGGCGCGCGGCGGCGCACGCCGGTGTGGGCGCACCGGACGAGTCGGCCCACGCGGGTACATGCGACTGTCGACGCACCGAGCCGGAGAAGGCCGTGGTGACGGCTCGCCGCGGCAGTCCCCAGGACTCCGGCGCGGCCACGGCGCCTGACCACGAGCCGGTCGAGTCGCTGTCCAGCCGGGGCGTGCAGGGGGTGGCGCGCGTCGATGCGGTGCGGGACGAGTCGACGCGCGCCGGTGCATGCGGCCGCTGTGCCTTGCCGGAGGAAGCCGGGGTGACGGCTCGCCGCGGCAGCTCCGAGTGGCCCGGCACGGTCGAACTCCGCGACCTGTCGGTCCGGGCGCGGGACGGGTTCGCTCCCGCGGGCCTGTCGGCGATCTTGCGGCCCGGTGCCCTCACGGTGCTCGCCGGTCCCAACGGAAGCGGTAAATCTACCGCGGTACAGGCGATTCTGGGCCTGATCACACCCGACCGAGGTGCCGTGACCGTCGACGGGGTGGACGTCCGCGAACTGGACCAGGACCAATGGTGGGCGCGTGTGGCTTGGCTGCCGCAGCGGCCGGTGCTGGTTCCCGGCACATTGCGCGACAACCTCGAATTGCTCGGCGCGCGGACGGTGGACCACGCCGCACACGGCCCGGCGCGCGTCCTCGATGATCTCGAAGCCGCTTGTCTGGCAACTGGTTTCGATGCCGTGCTCGATGAACTGCCCGAGCGCTGGAACACGGTGGTCGGCCCCGGCGGCGTCGGCCTGTCGCTCGGTCAACGCCAGCGCCTCGCGCTGACCAGGGTGCTGGCCACCGATCGCCCGATCCTGCTGCTGGACGAGCCGACCGCGCACCTCGACGCCGCCGCCGAAGCCACCGTGCTGGCCGCACTCCAAGCCAGGGCCCGTATGGGCGCGACGGTCGTCGTCGTCGGCCACCGCCCGACCGTGCTGGCCGCCGCCGACCATGTCGTGCAGGTGCGCGCGGACCTGCGCACCTCGCGAGAGGAGGTGCCGGGATGAACACCGGCGGACGCGCGACGCGGGCCGTTCCGCGTGCCACCGGTTCCACGGTGCCCGGTGATCTGCGCCGAATGTGGGCGCTGCTCGAATTGTCCCGTTGGCGGGTCGCGGTGGCGATCGGATGGGGCGTGCTGGCGCTCGGCAGCGGGCTCGGGCTCGCCGCGTTGGCGGCCTGGCTGATCGCGCGTGCCTGGCAGATGCCGCCGGTGCTCGATCTGAGCATCGCCGTGGTGGCGGTGCGCGCGCTCGGCATCTCCCGTGGCTTGTGCCGGTACCTGGAACGTCTCGCCACGCACGACGTCGCACTGCGCGCTATGACAACAGCGCGAACCACGGTCTACCGGACGCTGGCTCGTTCGGATTTCTGGCTGCGCCGACCCGAGGTGTCGCCGAGTGGCGGCGATCGGTCGGGCAAGCCGCTGCGCCGCGGAGATCTCCTGGTCCGGATCGGCAGCGACATCGACGACTTGGGTGCCGTGGTGGTCCGCGCGTTCGTGCCGGTCGCGGTCGCCCTCGCGCTCTCACTCGCCGCCGTCGCTCTGCTGGCCACGATCTCGCCCGCCGCCGCCGCGATCCTGGCGGGTGCGCTGGTCCTGTCGGGCATCGTCGCACCGTGGTTGTCGGCCAAGGCGGCGTCCGAGGCGGAACGCGCCGTGCGGGCCGACCGGGCGGAGTTCACCGCTCAGGCCCTCACCGTGCTCGACCACGCCGCGGAACTACGCGTAGCCGGTCGCCTGGATGCCGCCCTCGCCGCGGCCGGGCAAGCGTCGCGCCGTGCGGTCGCCGCGGAAGATGGGGCGGCCGCGCGCAGCGCCTGGTCGGCCGCTGCCACGCCCCTGTCCATCGGCGCGGCTGTCCTCGGCGCGCTGCTGATCGGCATCACCCTCTACGGCCCGGACGGCGGCTCGCCAGGCGCGATGACGCCCATGGCGCTCGTCGTCCTGGTCCTCTTGCCCTTGTCGGCCTTCGAAGCGGTCGGCCCGCTGCCCACGGCGGCGCAGACGCTGACCACGGCCCGCGCGGCCCTGCATCGCCTGGATGGACTCGACCCCGATTCGCCCCCGAGTGCGTCGGTCGGCCCGTCGGCGCGGCAGACCACCCGCCCTCCACATGCAAAGGACGCGGCGAACGTCGCTCGGACTCTTCCCATCGACGCCCATGTGCCGGAACTGCCCTGCGGACGGCGGATCGCGGTGGTCGGCCCCAGCGGCGCGGGCAAGACGACTCTGCTCATGAAGTGGGCCGGGTTGTTCGACACGCCGCGCCCCGGCGTCACCTTCTTCGCCGAAGACGCGCACCTGTTCGGCACCTCCGTGCTGGAGAATCTGCGGGTCGCCCGCGGTGATCTGACCGCGGAAGAAGCCGAAGAAGCTTTGCGAACGGTCGGTCTCGGGAACTGGCTGGACGGGCTTCCGCAGGGTGTGCACACCGATCTCGTCGGGGGAGCGGCCGCCGTGTCGGGTGGCCAGCGTCGCCGGATCCTGCTCGCGCGCGCCCTGGTGTCACCGGCGCGGGTATTGCTGCTCGACGAACCGACCGAGCACTTGGAAGCCGAAGCCGGGGCGAAGCTGCTGCGCGACCTGTTGGACGCCGACAACGGTCTCGTGGAACCGGATCGGATCGTGGTCGTCGTCACGCATCAGCTCCCGGAAGACCATCGGGCCGACGCGGTGCTGCGAGTATCCGCATCAGGGCAGGTCACGACGGACTTCGCGGGGCACGGAACGCCATGTGGCAGCGCCGATTCAGCCCACCGAGAAAATCCGTTGCCGAGCTACTGACGCATCGCTAGATTCGTTCGTACACAGGAAGGAGGTGGTTCGAAGAATGATTATTCATAGGACACGTGAGGTGGCTGTCCGCTAGCGCCACCGCTGCAGGTGGATTTCGCCCGCGCGAGCGCTAGCGAATTCCAGGCAGTCACCCGGCCCCCGAGCCCCGGTCCGTCCGACCGGACCCGTGCGACCACAATCGCACCGGTATGGCTCGGGGGCTGTTCTGTTCCGCCTCTCCGGGTATTCAGGCCGTACCAGTGGGGTGGGGTGTGGGTTGGTCACAGGGCCTGCGTTGGGGATGTGGGTGGGTTTTGGGCGTTCCCGGTCAGTTACCCATGTGCTCGCGAGATCAGGTGTTGCGTTGGGGTGGAGTCGGTCAGGGGTTGCAGCAGACCACGTACTGCGTTCCGCTGCGGCTAGCCTGCGATTGCGTTGGGCAGCGCCGAGCGCGGCGGGGTGCCGTGCTGGGCGAGGAGAAATTCTCAGCCGATGTAGCGCTGGAGGCGGGCCGAGAGGCGGGGTTGGAGGGGGCCGTCGGCTACCACGCGTTCTTCGACGTAGGCCAGGTCGCCGCCCTCGACGATGCCGTAGAGGCGTTTGGCGCCGCCCACGACGATGCCGGACTGGCTGCGGATCACCACGTCGGTGGCCAGTTCCCAGGACGACTGGGACAGCGCTTGCCCGTAGAACAGCTCCACGATGCCGCCGCTGTGTGACAGCAGCAGTTCGATGACCTCGTCGTTGCCGTCGATGCCGACTCGCCAGAAGCCGCTCTCGCGCAAGTCGGGGCCGCCGTAGGCGCCGTCGGCCTCGATGACCCAGGACCGGGATTCCCAGGCGAGATAGTCGCCGCCGTCGTGTGAGACGACGATCTGCTGGCCGAAGTGGTAGTCCCCGCGCTCGGGATCGTTGCCCTCCCCCTCGCCGCGCCACACGCCCACCAGCGGGAGCAGCGCGAGCATCGAGGCGCTGAGGTCCGGGCCGAGGCGCAAGTTGGCTGTGTCCTCGGGCAGCGGAAGATCCGGTAGGACCGGGATGTTGCGGGCACCGGTCGATTTCGCCCGTTCGGCAGCCTCGGCTACGGCCTGGTCGCCGCTGCGGCGACCGGCGGAATCAGCCGGAGCGTTGCCGTTCAGTTGTTCACTCGCTCGCTCGGCCGGATTGGAACCTTCGCTCGCGAGTTCGCTCATGATTCGGTGAACAGCCGGTAGAAGACGTAGAGGCCGAACCAGCCGATCAGGACGGCCACGGCCACCAGCAGAATCTCGAAGAAGAGGACCACGTTTCGAGTCTAACGACCTCGCTTTCGCGGCGCGCAAACGGCCCCGGTGCTTCCGCGGAGCGGAAAGCGACCGGGGCCGTTCGACGACTGCGAGGTCTTACTTGGCGACCGCGACGTCCACCGCGTGGATGCCCGCGCCTTCGGGGCGCACCTCGGCGGAGCCGTTGCCCGCCGAGGACAGCGCGCGGACGGTCCACGAGCCGGGAGCCGCGAAGAACCGGAAGTCACCGGTGCCCGACGCGACGACCTCGGCGGTGAAATCACCGTTGCCGTCGAGCAGGCGCACGAACGCCCCGCCCACCGGCTGGCCGTCGGTGCTCAGGACACGGCCGGTGATGACCGTCTCCTTCTCCACGTCGACACCGGCCGGGATTGCCTGGCCCTGGGTAGGTGCTGCACACATATGGATTACTCTCCCAACTCGATCGGAGCGCCGACGAGCGAGCCGTACTCGGTCCAGCTGCCGTCGTAGTTCTTGACGTTCTGGTGGCCCAGCAGTTCCTGCAGCACGAACCAGGTGTGCGAGGAACGCTCGCCGATCCGGCAGTACGCGATGGTCTCCTTCTCGCCGTCCAGGCCGGCTTCCTGGTAGATCTCGGTCAGCTCGGCGTCGGACTTGAAGGTGCCGTCCTCGTTCGCGGCCTTGCTCCACGGCACGTTGATGGCGCCGGGGATGTGGCCGGGACGCTGGCTCTGCTCCTGCGGGAGGTGGGCGGGCGCCAGGATCTTGCCGCTGAACTCGTCGGGCGAACGCACGTCGACCAGGTTCTTGGTGCCGATGGCCGCGATGACCTCGTCACGGAAGGCGCGGATGTTCAGGTCGGGCGCCGACGCCTTGTACTGGGTGGCGGGCCGGTTCACCGGCTCGGTCGACAGCGGACGGCCGTCGAGTTCCCACTTCTTGCGACCGCCGTCGAGCAGCTTGACGTTGTTGTGGCCGTACAGCTTGAAGTACCAGTAGGCGTACGCGGCGAACCAGTTGTTGTTGCCGCCGTACAGGATGACCTCGTCGTCGTTCGAGATGCCGCGCGCCGAGAGCAGGTCGGAGAACTGCTCCTGGTTCACGAAGTCGCGACGAACCTGATCCTGCAGGTCCTTCTTCCAGTCGAGCCGGACGGCACCCTCGATGTGACCACCGTCGTAGGCGGAGGTGTCCTCGTCGACCTCGACGAACACGACGCCGGGGGCGTTGAGGTTCTCTTCGGCCCAGTCAACGGAGACCAGGACATCGGAGCGAGCCATTGTTTTCCTTTCAGAGATGACGTGCAGGGTCAGTTCGATGCCGGTGACGGGGTCCGGCGGAGGCGGGCTACCAGCGGATAGATCCGGCAACCCAGGCAGAGCCCGAACGCCGCGTTCAGGAACGCCGCGAACAAGGCGAAGCCGGCGAACACCGCGCCGACGATCGTGGAGCCGAGCGCGAAGCCCAGCAGGCTGACGGCCGCGAACACGAAACCGAGCAACTGCGCGAACCGCAGCGGGGCCGTCGGCTCGGTCTCGGTGGTCGGCGCGAGACGCGGCGCGACGACGGCCGCGTAGATCCGGCCGTAGGGGTGGCGGCGCGGGCCGAGGGCGGCGCCGACCGCGAAGACGACTGCTTGCAGGGCGATCAACACCCCCGCGGCGACCGGCGAGAACGCGGCGGCGAGCAGCACCACGACGAGGACGCCGGTGGTCACCCATGCGGCGAATCGTGGTCCGCGCACGTCGACCCGGTCGGAAGAAACGGGGATCGCTTCGGAAGTATTACGGATCTCGGTGGACATTGTGCGTACTCCTGCGCTGAATAAGTCCGATGACTGAAAATTTGCCAATTCGCCGGGGGATCGTGAGATCGCTCGCGCGGCGGACAGGGGTCGGCGTCAGGAAATCCGGAAAAGCCGACCGCTCAGCGGCACAGGCAGCAACAACCACCGAGCCGACACAGATCCACTGTGCGGCGTCGGGTGAGCATCAGCTCGTGGTTGGTAAGCACGTCAGCAGTTTACCCAATTCGGCGGGAGAATATGGACCCGGGGTGGATCACTTCCGTCCAGGGGGCTTGTCGTCGCAGCTCAGGCCGCCGCGGTCAGCGGCTCGAGCGCGGAGTGCAGATCCGTGGCCTTGGGCACGCCGGAGATGCGGAACCGTTCCCTGCCCGCGATGTCGAAGACGAACGTGGTGGGCAGCGAGAGCACGTTCAGCTCCCGGGCGAGCGCAGGCTCGGCGTCGATGTCCACCTCGATGTCCTGCGGCGGCTGCGGTGAGCCCGCGAGCTGGCCTGTGACGTTGGCAACCACCCGGCGAACAGCGGAGCACGGTCCGCACCACTCGGCGGAGAAATGCAGTACCGCGGGACCGGCGCCGGTCACGCCGACGGACGCCAGCAGTTCCGCGCGGGCGGTGTGGGACAGGTCGATGCCGTCGGCCGCGCGGATCTTGCCGTCGCGCCGGCGCAGCAGGACGCCCACCGCCAGCGCGGTGAGCAGTACTACTGCGAGGATGGTGACTTGGATCATGGTCGCTGCAATCGGTCGAGGTCGATCGTGACGTTCACGCCCTTGCCCTCCACGACGATCTGACCGCCCTGAGCGGAGACCTTGGTAGGCCGGACACCGAACGGCAACTCCTTGGTGTCGATGGTACGGGTGAAGCGGGCGAGGACCGCCGGGCGATCGGCCTCGGTGATCACCGCCACAGGCATGGTCTCGGTGCCGGGCGGGCCGCGGTAGAACCCGGTCGCCACGATTTTCACCTGATCGCCGTCGAGGAGCAGATCGGCCTGCACGCTGACTTTTTCACCGCCGTACTGCGCGCCGGGCGTCTCCGGCATGGTTCCGGTGAGCACCAGTGCGCCCGTGGTGGTCATGCCGGAACCGCCCGATCCGCCGGTCCCGTCGGACTTGTCGGCAGGCCGCGAGTGCACCTGCAGATCGGGAATGGCGAACAGCCTGCCGAGTTCGGTCGGCTCCACTCGCAACCGGCTGTCCACGCGCTCCACCGGGACGCCGCGCAGGCTGCCGTCGACGAGTTCGCCGACCGGCAGCCGCACCCCGGTCAGCGTCGCCTCGAGCGCGATCTCCCCCGGGATGTCCAGTCGCTTCGCGCGGGCCCGGATCTCCACGTGGTCGTAGCGGCTGTCCCAGGCCTGGCCGAGGAAGGGGAAACCGTGGATCGTCACTTCGGGATCGGCGGTGAGATCGGCGCCGTCGCGCAGCGCTCGGGACACGCGATACTCCGAATAGGCCGCGGTACTGAAGTCGACGACGACGGCGAACCCAGCCAGACACAGCAGGCCGATGATCAGCTTGCGCATGCTCCCCCGTCTCTCCGGGTCTCGGGCCGCGGCGGCCGGGAGCCGCGCGGCGCGCGTTCGGCTACCGCCTCGGGAGCCTCGCCGACGGCGGGCATGCCCGATACGTAACCCATGTACGCACCATATCGGTTGGCCCGGGCGGGGCTCCCGAGTGTCCTCCGGTGCGCTCGCCGACCCCGGAATGCGTGGTCATGCCTTGTTACGCGCTAATCTTGCATCCGATTACCTGTGATTAGCGACGTGGCCGCGGCGGTGCTGCCGCATCCACGTGGCTACGAGATGGGAGGAGGGCCCGTGGAGCTGCTCCTGCTTACCTCCGACCCCAACCCCGAGTCGGTGTTGCCCTCGCTCGCGTTGCTCGCGCACAACGTGCGCCCTGCGCCCACTGAGGTGGCCTCGCTGCTCGAGGCAGGCACGGCGGATGTCGCGCTGGTGGACGCCAGGACGGACCTGGCCGCCGCCCGCGGTCTGTGCCGCTTGCTCGGCAGCACCGGGTCATCGGTGCCGGTCGTCGCGGTGCTCACCGAGGGCGGCCTGGTCGCCGTGAACGCGGACTGGGGACTCGACGACATCCTGCTGCCCGGCACCGGCCCCGCCGAGCTCGACGCCAGGCTGCGGCTGCTGGTCGGCCGCAACGGCGGCGTGGCCAGCCCGGAGAACACCGGCAAGATCACCCTCGGTGAGCTGGTGATCGACGAGGGCACTTATACGGCGCGTCTGCGTGGCCGCCCGCTCGATCTCACCTACAAGGAGTTCGAGCTGCTGAAGTATCTGGCGCAGCACGCGGGCCGGGTGTTCACCCGCGCGCAGCTGCTGCAAGAGGTCTGGGGCTACGACTTCTTCGGCGGCACGCGCACCGTGGACGTACACGTGCGGCGGTTGCGCGCCAAGCTCGGCACCGAATACGAGTCGCTGATCGGCACGGTGCGCAATGTCGGCTACAAGGCCGTGCGCCCCTCGCGCGCGGCGGTCAAGGGGGAGCCGGTGAGCTTTCCGGACGACGACAACGAGGGCACCGACGATTCACCGCTCACGCCGGTCAACGGCTCCGTGCAGTAATCGTCGGCGGACCGTGCCCGCATCGCTTCGGCGGGGCTGAAATGCCACCTGCCGCTACGACGTTGCCAGGAGTGGACTCCATGCGGGGTCCGCAGGCTCGATGAACGGAGGCCGATGAGCGGCGCGACGACACAGTGGACCGACCGCCCCGACGCGGGCGACGCGCGGGCGGTCACCGATCTGCTCGCGCGCGCCACCGAGGCCGACGGTGTCGCCCCGGTCTCGGAACAGGCCGTGTTGTCGCTGACTTCGGGCGCGGATACCGGAGCGCGCCATCTGCTCGCGCGGCGCGAAGGCGCCGTCGTCGGCTACGCGAATCTCGTTCCGGCCCACGGCGAACACCCTGCTATGGCCGAGGTCGCGGTCGCCCCGGCTCGGCGCGGTCACGGCGTCGGTACCGATCTGGTCGCGGCAGCGCTGGCCGCGGGCGGTCCGGGCGCGCGGGTCTGGGCGCACGGCGACCGGCCGGCGGCCAAAGCCGTCGCAGCGCGGCTCGGGCTGCGGACCGTGCGTGAGTTGTGGCAGATGCGCCGGTCTCTAGCAACTCCTGAGCTACCGGAATTGGCCGTGCCGGACGGCATCGTGCTGCGCACCTACGCCGGTCCCGCCGACGACGCGGAATTGCTGCGAGTGAACGGCGCCGCCTTCGCCTGGCACCCGGAACAGGGCGCGTGGACCCGGCGTGACATCGAGATCCGCCGTGACGAGTCGTGGTTCGACCCGGCGGGCCTGTTCCTGGCATTCGACACCGCGGCCCCTGATCGTCTGCTGGGATTCCACTGGACCAAGGTGCATCACGCGGAGCAACCGCCGCTCGGCGAGGTCTACGTGGTCGGCATCGATCCGGCGGCGCAAGGGCGCGGACTCGGCCGGCTGCTCACCTTGACCGGTTTGCATCACCTGCGGGAGCGCGGGCTGGCCGAGGTTCTGCTCTACACCGAGGCCGACAATGTCGCCGCAGTGCGCACTTATACCCGTCTCGGATTCGCTCCGGCACATGTCGACGTCGCCTACGCGGCGGCGGAGGTTGAATAACAGGCGGCAGAATGGATGCGCGCCAGTAAAACTGCGGCAAACGTCACATCTACCAGGCGCAATCGCGCCGGGCTGTTCACTCTCCGTTCACTCAGGTCGGTCCAACTGTCAACCACATGACCTTAGGTTGAGTGAGGGCAGCACACTGCTGCCTGGTGCGCGAGTTCCCCGCGAACAGCACCACAACACCCGTCCGGGCCGGTGAGGGACCGGACGAGTAGGACGCCATTCCGGAGGAATAGTGAATCTCAAGCGCAGCAGCGCCCTCGTTGGTGTGCTGGCCGTCGGCGCCATGGCGCTGGCCGCCTGTGGCAGCGACGACAACACCTCGGCCGATTCGGGCAACGTGGCCAAGGTCGACGTCGCCTGCGGCGGCAAGAAGGCCCTCAAGGCCAGCGGCTCTTCGGCGCAGAAGAACGCGATGGAGCGCTTCATCGCCGCGTACGAGAAGAACTGCGACGGCGCCACGCTCAACTACACCTCGAGCGGCTCGGGCGCCGGTGTGAGCGAGTTCCTCGGTGGCCAGACCGATTTCGGTGGTTCCGACTCCCCGCTGAGCGCGAAGAAGGACGAGCCGAAGAAGGCCGCCGACCGCTGCGCCTCGCCCGCGTGGAACCTGCCGACCGTGTTCGGCCCGGTCGCGATCACCTACAACATCGACGGCGTGACCGATCTCGCGCTGGACGGCCCGACCGCCGCCAAGATCTTCAACGGCACCGTCACCACCTGGGACGCGCCCGAGATCAAGGCGCTGAACCCGAACGCCAAGCTGCCGTCCGAGCCGATCGCCGTGATCTTCCGCAGCGACGAGTCGGGCACCACCGACAACTTCCAGCTCTACCTGGACTCCGCCTCCGACGGCGCCTGGGGCAAGGGCGCGGGCAAGGCCTTCAACGGCGGCGTCGGCGCGGGCTCGAAGGGCAACGAGGGCACCTCGGCCGCGGTGAAGAGCACCAAGAACTCGATCACCTACAACGAGTGGTCGTTCGCGAAGGCGCAGAACCTGTCGATCGCGCGCATCATCACCTCGGCGAGCAAGGACCCGGTGACGCTGAGCGTCGCCTCGGCGGGCAAGGCGATCGAGTCCGCGAAGGTCTCCGGCCAGGGCAACGACCTGGTCAT
Organism: Nocardia sp. NPDC003999; assembly: GCF_053604885.1. Lineage (NCBI taxonomy): Bacteria > Bacillati > Actinomycetota > Actinomycetes > Mycobacteriales > Nocardiaceae > Nocardia > Nocardia sp. NPDC003999. Next base: position 514,394 of record NZ_JBSGIB010000002.1, on the reverse strand, counting down.
CGACACCTCCTCGTTCTACAAGCCGTCGGTGGCGGGCGCGTACCCGATCGTGATGCCGACCTACGAGATCGTGTGCTCGAAGTACTCCGACGCCGACACGTCGAAGGCGGTCAAGGCCTTCCTCACCTCGGCGGTCACCAACGGCCAGCAGGGCTTGGACGAGGCCGGGTACATCCCGATCCCGGAACAGTTCAAGACCAAGCTGACCACCGCCATCAACGCCATCTCCTGATAGCAGTCCCACATGACCGTGCACGACGAGGTTGCCGCCGCTGGTCCGTCTGATTCGACCGACCAGCGAGCAGGCGGAGATACTGCGCTCATGCCGAGCAAGCCGAGCACCGAACCGACCGCGAAGAGCCGTCGCCAGCACAGCCCGCGGGCGGAGATCATCTTCCGCTCGCTGGCGACGACGGCCGGTGCGATCATCGTCGCGTCCATCGCGTTGATCGCGCTGTTCCTGCTCATCCGGGCGGTGCCGTCGGTGCTGGCGAACGAGGCGAACTTCTTCACCAGCACCGAGTTCAACACCTCGGACGCCAACCACTTAAGGTTCGGCATCCGGGATCTGTTCATGGTGACGGTGCTCAGTTCGGTCTTCGCCTTGGTGATCGCCGTTCCGATCGGCATCGGCATCGCGCTGTTTCTGACGCACTACGCGCCGAAGACGCTGGCACGGCCGTTCTCGGTGCTCGTCGATCTGCTCGCGGCGGTGCCCTCGATCGTGTTCGGTCTGTGGGGAATCCTGGTGCTCGCTCCGCAACTGGAGCCGATCCAGAACTTCTTGAACGACAACCTGGGATGGCTGTTCCTCTTCGATGACGGCAACATCCCGCTCGCCAGCGGCGGCACGATCTTCACCGCGGGCGTCGTGCTCGCGGTGATGATCCTGCCGATCATCACGTCGGTCAGCCGTGAGGTGTTCAACCTCACCCCCCGTGCGCACATCGAGGCGGCGCAGGCGCTCGGCGCGACGAAGTGGGAAGTCGTGCGGATGACGGTGCTGCCCTACGGGCGCAGCGGCATGATCGCCGGCGCCATGCTCGGCCTCGGCCGCGCGCTCGGTGAGACCATCGCCGTGTTGATCGTGCTGAAGACGGCCGCGCAGCCAGGACACTGGTCGGTGTTCGACGGCGGCTACACCTTCGCCTCCAAAATCGCCTCGGCCGCCGCGGAGTTCAGTGCCCCGCTGCCGACCGGCGCGTACATCGCGGCAGGCTTCGTGCTGTTCGCGCTGACCTTCGTCGTGAACGCGCTCGCTCGACTGGCCGCGGGCGGAAGGGTGAACGGGTGATGACCTCCTCGACTCTGGACCGGCCGATCAAGCCGCCCACCTTCCGCGATGTGAGCCTGGCGCGAAAGGTACGCAACAACGTCGCGACCGGCTTGGTGTGGCTGGCCTTCGCGGTCGCGCTGGTACCGCTGGCCTGGGTCCTGATCATGGTGATCAGCAAGGGCTTCAGCGCAGTGGTCCGGGCGGACTGGTGGCAGAACTCGCTGAAGGGTGTGCTGCCCAACCAGATGGCCGGCGGCGTCTACCACGCCATCTACGGCACCCTCGTGCAGTCGCTGGTCGCGACGGTGATCGCGGTGCCGCTCGGCATCATGGCCGCGGTGTACCTGGTCGAGTACGGCCGCGGCTTGCTGGCCAAGGTCACCACCTTCATGGTCGACATCCTGGCCGGCGTCCCGTCGATCGTCGCGGCGCTGTTCATCTTCGCGCTGTGGATCGCGACGCTCGGATTCCCGCAGAGCTCGCTGGCGGTGTCGCTGGCCTTGGTGCTGCTGATGTTGCCCGTGGTCGTCCGCAGCACCGAGGAAATGCTGAAACTGGTGCCGGACGAACTGCGTGAAGCGTCCTACGCGCTGGGCATCCCGAAGTGGAAGACCATCGTGCGGATCGTGGTGCCCACCGCGCTGCCCGGCATGATCAGCGGCATCCTGCTGGCCATCGCCAGGGTGATGGGCGAGACCGCTCCCGTGCTGGTGCTGGTCGGCTACAGCAAGTCGATCAACACGAACATCTTCGACGGCAACATGGCGTCGCTGCCGCTGTTGATCTACCAGGAGCTGGCCAACCCCGAAGCTGCCGGACGCGAGCGGGTCTGGGGCGCGGCACTGACCCTGATCCTCATCATCGCCCTCCTCTACCTGGCGGCTGCGGTCCTCAACCGCCTGCTCACCCGGAACCGATAGAAGCGGAACGGATTACCGACAATGGCCAAGCGGATCGACGTCAAAGATCTGAACATCTACTACGGCAAGTTCCACGCCGTGTCCGATGTCTCGCTGACCGTGCTGCCGCGCAGCGTGACCGCCTTCATCGGTCCCTCCGGCTGTGGCAAGTCCACCGTGCTGCGTTCGCTCAACCGCATGCACGAGGTAACCCCGAATGCCAGGGTCGAGGGCGCGGTGTTGCTGGACGGCGAGGACATCTACGGCACGCAGGTCGACCCGGTGGGTGTGCGCCGCACGATCGGCATGGTCTTCCAGCGGCCCAACCCGTTCCCCACGATGTCCATCAAGGACAACGTGGTCGCGGGTCTGAAGCTGCAGGGCGTGCGCAACAAGAAGGAACTCGACGAGGTCGCCGAGCGCTCGCTGCGCGGCGCCAACCTGTGGAACGAGGTGAAGGACCGCCTGGACAAGCCGGGCGGCGGCCTCTCCGGCGGTCAGCAGCAGCGTCTGTGCATCGCGCGCGCCATCGCGGTTTCGCCCGACGTGCTGCTGATGGACGAGCCCTGTTCGGCGCTCGACCCGATCTCGACCCTGGCGATCGAGGATTTGATCACCGAGTTGAAGAAGGAATTCACCATCGTCATCGTCACCCACAACATGCAGCAGGCCGCGCGCGTGAGTGACCAGACCGGTTTCTTCAACCTGGAGGCCCAGGGCAAGCCGGGCAAGCTGATCGAGATCGACGACACCGAGAAGATCTTCTCCAACCCGTCGCAGAAGGCCACGGAGGACTACATCTCCGGTCGCTTCGGCTGATCTCGAGGCGGGTTCCGCATCCGCGGACGCGCCGCATACGCAAAACGAAGGCCCTGGGCGGTGACCACCCCCAGGGCCTTCGGATATTCGGGCCTCGGCTATTCGTCGAGAGGCGGGGTCTCGAACAGCGGCGTCGGCGTGGATTGCACTCGGCGCGTGTGCTCCGGATCCGATTCACGATTCGCCGCTGATATTCCTCCGAGCAGTCCGGTGCTCGCGGGTGCGGTGGACGGGGAACCGGACGCGGACGCGGGAGCAGTGCTCGGACTGCCGGAGTCGGCATTGGTGTAGCTCGCCTGCCGGACGGACGCCGGTTGGTCCTGCTTGGTTTCCGCGTGTTGCGACGAATTCGGTTTATCCGTCTTGCTGTTCTCGGTGCCTGCCGGATGGTCGGTCTTCGAATCGGTGGACTTCGCGTTCGGATCTTCCGTTTTCGCGTTCGGATCGGTGGCTGCGGGTTGTCCGGTCGTGGGATCGGTGGCCGCCGGATCCTGCTTCGGGGTCCCGGTTCCGGCGGGGTCACCCGTGGACGGTGAGTCCGTGTGCGTGCCGTCCGTTTGGTGCGTTCCGGCGATCGTGTCGACGGCGTTCGCGAACTTCTCGGCGCTGGTACCGGCGGCCTCGATCAGACCCTTTCCAGCCTCCCCGCCTGCTTTGATGATGTCGTCGAGATCGTCGTCGAGTTTGCCGATGGATTCGATCAGCGTGGGCACATTGCCGGTGATCTGGCTGACCGAGGTGATCAAACTCGTCACATCCGACGGCTTCCACGAGTTCGGGTCGCTGGCCGCACCGGTGGAGGCGGACTTGTCCTCGGAGCCGTTGCCGGTGCCTTTGTCTTTGCCGTCCCCGGTGTCTTTGTTCTTTCCGTCGCCGGTGTCTTGCTTGTCTTTGCCGTCGGCCGTTTCTTTCTTGTCCTTACCATCGCCCGACTCGCCGCTGTCCTGTTTGTTCTCGGCGCCGGTCTGGTCGGCGGACTGCTGTTGGGCGGCGATCGGACTCGCCTGCGGTGTGCTCGCGGGGGCCGTCTGGTCGGACTGCTTGCTGTCGTCCGCTGGTGTGCCTGCGGCCTGGTCCGTGGCCGAGGCGTCGGACTGGTTGCTGTACAACGCGAGAGCCGGGTCCGTCCCGTCGGCGGACTTGTCGCTGTCGAGCGGGTCGCCGTCGCCGAGTTGAGCGGCTCGGGTGCTGACGTCGCCGCTCGCCTGCTCGATCTTCGCCGCGACGTCCGTCTGGGTGCCGAGCAGTTCGTTCATGGCGGTGGTGATGGCGGTCTGGTAGGTGAACTGCGCATCACCGTCCTCGTCCGAGGCGCCCGGCCCGGGAGTGACCTGCCAGTCCTCGGAGACGGTGAATCCGGCCGCGACGGCCTCATCGACCTTGTCCAGCAACGTTTGGCGGAATCCGACGAGGCTGGTACCACTGTCGATCAATGTCTGGGCGAGCGTCTCGGTATCCAACGCCACCTTGTTCGCCGTGTCGCGGTCGCCTGCGATGCGGTCGTACGCGGCGTAATAGGCGTCACCGCTCCAATGCGCGCCCGCTGCCCGGATCTGCGTCACCGTTTGATCGATCAGGGAAACGAATTCGCCGTTGCGCGTGCGTATTTCGGTACCGGCTTCGCTCAGTTTCCACGGCTGCCATTCCGACCGCACCTGGCTGAGGGTTGGCGTACTGCTCGTAGACCTCACAGCTGTGCGCCCATCGCGTCGAGACCCGCGCGAAACTCCTGGTCGGACACCTCGTAATTCGCGGCGCCGCCTTTCGCGATATTTGAAACTCGTTTGCAGCGCATGGCCATTCGCCGCCATGCGTCTTCGACGTTCGAACCCGCTGTGGAACACGCTTCACCCACCGTCGAACCGGGCAGCACGCCACCGAGCGCGTCGGTGGTCGCACGCACGGTCAATGCGCCGATCTCGCCGCCGATTTTGTCCATCGACGCGGCCAGTGCGCGCAGCTCCGCTGGATCGACGTCCATAACGCCCCCCTTCATGCCGGTTCCCCTCCGGCGTAACGCTATACCAGAGCAATCTCGCCCTGTGCGGCTCAATCTATCATTCGCCGCCTGCGAAACGTCAAGCGCAGCAAGCTTTTCGTTTACGACTCCGAGTCGGGGTCCGGCGGGAGCACTCCGGTGACCAAGAAGATGACACGGCGGCCGATTTCCACCGCGTGGTCGGCGAAGCGCTCGTAGTAGCGACCGAGCAGCGTGACATCGACGGCAGCCGCGACGCCGTACTTCCAGTCGCGGTCCATGAGCAGTGTGAACAGGTGACGGTGCAGATCGTCCATCGCCTCGTCGTCTTCGTTCAGCTGCGCGGCGCGCTCCGGGTCACGGGTCTCCAGCACCTCACGCGCACTGGCTCCCATGTTCACGGCGATGCGGCCCATCTCTGCGAAGTAGCCGTTGACGGACTCCGGTAGCGCGTGGTTCGGATGACGCCTGCGCGCGACCTTCGCCACGTGCAGCGCCAGCGCGCCCATCCGATTCACATCGGCGACGATCTGGATCGTGCTCACCACTTGCCGCAAATCACCGGCGACCGGAGCTTGCAGCGCGAGCAGAGCGAAGGCCTTCTCCTCGGCGTCCTGGATCAGCTCGGCGATCCGGTCGGACTCGCTGATCACCTGCTCCGCCAGGGCGAGGTCCGCCTGGAGCAGCGACTGGGTAGCCCGCTCCATGGCCGAGCCGGCCAACCCGGCCATCTCACCCAGCAGGTGGGCGAGCTCAGCCATTTGCTCGTTGTAGATGACACGCATGGAAACTGACACTAGTTCGCCGCGCTGACCAAGTCACGAACAGGGAGTGAATGACCGGTGTGCATCATTAGCGTGGGAATTGCCGTTGACGATTCAACGACTGCGATCCGCACCCTCGCGGCTTGGGAACGACGACATCGAGACGAGTTGTGATCTGCGTCGCATTCGTCCTGCGGTGTATGCCGGGTGCGACTTGCAGTCGTTGGCGGCGTTGATGTGCTCTAGATCGGAGGACAGGGTGACTGACTCGTGTCACCGCGAGAACTCCGAGGGGTGACACAGCGTTCGCGCAGTCACCATCGGAGTTCGGCCCGAACTAGCTGTAAATGTGAAAACCCCAGGCGTCGCCGCCGCCAAACGCGCTGCCGTTGGGGACCAACTCGCACCCGCTTACGCGGTTTCCGTGGTCTACAAACCACTGCCGGGAGTGCTCACATTCCTGTGGCGTGTCGTACTGCCACCACCCGTCTGCTTGGGCAGGACCTGCGAACAGCGCCATGGCGGCCGCCGCTGCAGTTGCTCCGAAGATTAGTTTGCGTACCACTGAAATCCCCTCCGTATCGATGATCGACGTCCCCGACGCTAGCAGCGATCGAACGAGCGGATCAAGCGAATATCGTTGCGGTAGAACGTGAGTCAACACGAACTTGGGCTGCGGGGGTGGGTCGGGTGCTGGTGCACTCGGTCGTCTACTTGCAGACCTCATCGGCAGCGTTGACGTGTTCCAGGTCGGAGGGCAGGACGGCGGGCGTCGAACTCGTCGAGGTGCTCGTCGTGACGTTGGTGATCTCGTCACCGACCGGCGTCGGCGCCTTCACTGTGACGCCGGTCTTCGAGTCGCCTCCGATGACGACCTCGACGATGCCGCCGAGATCGTCGGCGGCCTCGATGGTCGCGCCGGGAATCGAAGTAGCCACTGTGGCAGCCTCCGCTTCCAGACCCGGGGCGTAGCGGACCTTCGTTGTCGTGGAGGTGCCGTTGGCGTAGTTTCCGGTGTTGTAGATCGTGAAGCCCTGGTTGCCGAGTTTGGTGGCCGCCGTGCGCGCCAGCCCTTCGACTCCGGAGCCGTTGGACACCAGCAGCGAGACAGTCGAAGGATCTACCGCCTTGTACTTGGTCGGCGTCGGAGCGGTCGGTGCCGGCGCGGGTACGTTCGCCTGAACGGTCGGCTTCTCGCCTGGCAGAGGTTGATCGTCGCGGATCGCCTTGAAGATCGCCTTGATGTCGGATTCCCGGGGGATCTCGTTGCCGTAAGTGGTGGTTCCCGCGGTCGGCACGGTGATGAAGGTGACCACGCCGGCATCGATCTTCTGCAGCGAACGACCCAGCATCAGCAGGTCGGTCGTTTCGACCTTGTTGACCCAGGTGTGCTCGCGAAGCGCAGTTATGAAGCCGTTCAACTTGCCCGGATTGAACAGCACCTTGCTGGACAGCGTGCTGCGCAGCAGCGAAGCGAGGAAGCGTTGCTGCCGGTTGATGCGGTCGTAGTCGCTGCGCTCCTCGCCGTAGACATGCCGGGCACGCACATACTTCAGCGCCGTTTGGCCGTCGATGCGCTGCTTGCCCGGGTGCTCGAGGATGGTGCCGAGCACATCGTCGACGAGCGGCTTGGACGCGCAGACCTCGACGCCATCGATTTGGTTGACCATCGACTCGAAACCGGCGAAGTCGATGCCGATGAAGTGATTGATCGACGCGCCGGTGAGGCGCTGAATCGTGGAGACGAGGCACATCGGGCCGCCGAGATTGTAGACGGCGTTGAGCTTGTCACCTATGGCAGACGGGAACTTCTCGTCGGAATACGCGTTTTTTTCGTTGTCCCACCCATTGCACTGGGGCCTGGTCACGTCCAGGTCGCGCGGGAAAGATACTACGACGACCCGACTCCGGTCCTTCGGGATGTGGACCAGCATGGTGGTGTCTGCGCGGGCACCTTCGGCGTCGTCCAAAGTGCCCGCGCCGAGCTGGCCGTTGGCCCCTGCGCGTGTGTCGGTGCCGACGAGCAGGTAATTCTCGTCGCCGAGCTGGGCATTGGAATCAATGATGTCCTCTGAGTTCTCATCAAGGGCGTTGACCTGAGTGAAGCCGTCCGTCGTCGACCGCAAGTAGCTCCAGCCGCCGCCGGTGACCAGCAGAGCGAGCACAGCGCACACTGCACCCCCCGCCCTTCCCGCGGTGCGCAGACGCTTGTTGCGGCGCTCCTTGGAAGCCTGCAGACGGGTCTGGGCGGTGCCGACGGGCTTCGGCTTGGCGTCCTTGCCGTCCTTGGTCGGCCAACTCACGCCCTTGCGCTTGGCGCGCGTGGGCTCGTCGAGCGGAGGTAGGACGTCGGTGACCTCTTCGGCCTGTTCCGGTTCTGGGGGAGCGACGGGTGGTGCGGCGGATGCCGAGCGCTCGGCAGGGCGGCGGTTCGCGGGACGGGCGGCCGGTGTCGCGCCCGTGATGTCCTGGACCACCGGTGAGCTACCGGTCTGCCGTGGCGGTGGCGAGTCCGGTGCGCGCCGGGGACCGGCTGCCGCGCCACGGCCGTTGGCGGCGGCCGGGTCGGCGGGTCGGCGCGGAGCTTCTTGACGTGGCTCGGCGCGATTGATTCGTGCGGATGGTGGGCCTGCCTGCGGGGGTACCGGCTCAGGGCGGCGGCCTCGGTTCGTCGGAGAGCCCGCAACCGGTGGCGTGGGCTCGGGGCGGCGGCCTCGGATGGGCGCGGCGGCGGGGTCCGGTGGGCCGGGCTCGGGGCGGCGGCCTCGGATGGGCGCGGCGGTCGGGTCCGGTGGTTTGGGTTCCGCGCGGCGGCCTCGGCTCGGCGGGGCGGTCGGGTCCGGTGGCGTGGGTTCCGCGCGGCGACCGCGGCGGCCGGTGCGTTCGTTGTCGACTCGCTGGACGAGATCCTGCACCGTCAGGGGCGCGGAACTCTGGTCAGGAGCGGCGTCGGTATGGCGGGAACGACGAGACGTGCGTGCGACGTCTCCTTCGGGGTTATCCGCCGCGGGATACCGCTCCCACGGGGCGCGACCTCCGGGCCGTGGCGAACGCCCGTGCCGATCGTCACCCACCAACGAACCTCGCTTTTCGTCTTGCTTTCCGCCTGGGTCATACCGGACCGGCGGCACCGATCCCGCAATGATAACGATTCCGCCACGGCAGGCCACCCCACGGCGAAATCGAACAGGTCACAACGGTTCGACGCCAGCGTTCGCTGTGCGATTGCCGATCAGCCTCCGCTGTGCATCACATCTGCCGCGCGAGGCACCGCGGGATCGTCCGGGTCATCGAGCCAGCCGTGTGGCAGCGCGACTTTGCCCGGCGAGCCCTGCCTGCCGCGCGGACCTTCCGCGTCCTCCGGGAACGGAACCGTCGGGTCGAGTTGGCCGACGAGGTCTTCCAGTTGTGCGAGGCTGCCCACGGTGGCGAACGCACGTCGCAGATCGGAGCCGACCGGGAAGCCCATCAGGTACCACGCCATGTGCTTGCGCAGATCACGCATGGCCTTCTCCTCGCCGAGATGCTCGGAAAGCAGCGCGCCGTGCCGGTACAGCACCGCGCCGACCCGGCCCAGATCGGGCGCCTCCGGCAGCGGCTGACCGCGCAGCGCCGCCTGCAACTCGGCGAACAGCCACGGCCTGCCAAGGCAGCCGCGACCGACGACCACACCGTCGCACCCGGTTTCGTCCATCATGCGGACGGCGTCGGCGGCGGAGAAGATGTCACCGTTGCCGAGCACCGGGATCGAGGTGACCGCCTCCTTGAGCCGGGCGATCGCGGTCCAGTCGGCTTGGCCCGAGTACCGCTGCGCGGCCGTGCGAGCGTGCAACGCGACCGCTCGCGCGCCTTCGGCTTCGGCGATCCGGCCCGCGTCCAGATAGGTGAGGTGGTCGTCATCGATGCCGATGCGGAACTTCACGGTGACCGGGACCCCCGCCGGTTCCGCCGCGCTCACCATGGCGCGCACGATGCTCCGGAACAGCGTCCGCTTGTACGGCAGGGCGGCGCCGCCGCCGAGGCGGGTGACCTTGGGCACGGGGCAGCCCAGGTTGAGGTCGATGTGGTCGGCCCAGCCCTCGCCGACGATGATCCGCACCGCTTCGCCGAGCGTGGCCGGGTCGACGCCGTAGAGCTGCATCGAGCGAGGATGCTCGTCGGCGTCGAAGGACATCATGTGCAGCGTCTTCTCGTTACGCTCCACCACCGCCCGCGCGGTGATCATCTCGCACACGTAGATCGAGGTCGGGCTGCCGAATTCCCGGCACAACTTGCGGAACGCCAGATTCGTGATGCCCGCCATCGGCGCGAGCACGACCGGCGGATCGACCGGATACGGCCCGATCCGCAGCTTCGTCATCGCCTCGGTAGTCATCGTCACGCCGACCAGTGTCTCATTTGCGCACGTAAGTCGGCCGGAGCGGGTCGTTCGCCCGGTGCGCATGTCGCGCGGCACCGGGCCGTGCACACCGGCGCCGCCCTCGGTCTTCCGGGGCGGCGCCTGCTGTTGTTCCTCGGGTTCTACACGGAGCTGCCGACCATCGCGCGGTCGCGCTTGGCGGCCTCGCGGGCGAGCATCCGGTCGCGCTGTTCCTCGAACTTGATGACGTCCTTGCCCAGCTTGTCCAGGAACAGGCCGAGGCGCTCACGGACCGCCTCGCCGCGGGCGGTGAAGTCGGTGCGGTCGAAGATGTTCCACTTCTTCAGCACCGGCTGGACCACTTCCTCCAGGTGCTGGCGCAGATCGTAGATGCCGTGCTTGGCCATCAGCACGCCGTTGCGGCGGAAGTTGGGCATACCCGCGCCCGGCATCTGGAAGTTCTCCAGGATCAGGGTGATCGCCTCGATCGCCTGGTCGGGAGACAGGTCGAGGGCGGCGCCGCACATGTTGCGGTAGAAGATCATGTGCAGGTTCTCGTCGGCGGCGACGCGCTGCAGCATGCGATCGGCGATCGGGTCGTCACAGACCTTGCCGGTGTTGCGGTGGCTGACCCGGGTGGCCAGTTCCTGGAAGGTGACGTACGCGACGGAATGCAGGAAGCCCGCGTCGGCTTCCGCGGGGGAGGCGAAGCCGTTGGTCATGTGGACCATTCGGGCTTCCTCGAGCGCGACCGGATCGACGCCGCGGGTCACGACCAGGTAGTCCCGCATCACGATGCCGTGCCGGTTCTCCTCGGCGGTCCAGCGGCCGACCCAGGTACCCCACGCGCCGTCCTGAGAGAAATTCTCGGCGATCTCGCGGTGGTAGGAGGGCAGGTTGTCCTCGGTCAGCAGGTTCGTGATCATGGCCGCCTTCGCGACCTCATTGAGGCGGGACTGCTCCGGATCCCAGTCCACGCCACCGAGTGCCGCGAAATTGCGGCCGTCGTCCCACGGGACGTAGTCGTGCGGGTGCCATTCCTTTGCCATGGAGAGGTGCCGGTTGACGTTTTCTTCGGCAACCGGCTCCAACTCCGTCAGCAGCTCGAGTTGAGTCAGATCCCTTGCCATGTATGAACCCTTCAGTGTGTGCTTCCGGTCGTGCAGGTCAATCCCAAGGTAGACCGATACCGATGCGGCCATACCTTACGGCACCGTAGGTGTGATGCGAAACGCATCCGTTAGGCGATCGATGCTCTGGTGATCCACCTCATACGACCTCTTCGCCGTTCGGTGATCTCCATGAGTGTATGGGCTCTACCCGCTGCAATGGGTCTATCGACGCGGTGATAGGAGCGTTAGCCGTACGTGGGCGAACACACAAGGGCGGCCCAGGGGGCCGATATGGGATCGAAACGCCCTGGTTCTGCGCGTGTCGGCGAACTGCGGCGAGCCCAGCTGCGATGTTCCTGTGAATTGGCGCCGACGACGCCCTCCGTGGAGAGCGGTCGAGAGGTCGGCACCCGCCAGGAAGTGAGTAGGTGTGATGGCGGGATCCGGCATGTGTCTCCCGGGCGCCACGCGCCTTGGTTGCATGACGTCCTGTGCGATCGAGCCGGCGATTCGCGATGGATCGCGGTGAAATCGGCGTGTCCGATCGCCATCTATCGCCTCCGAAGGCCAACGCCTTCATGCCGCTCTTCCCAAGTCGCACGCTTGTCGGATCTTCGCAGGCTTTTCCTCCCCGATCGCCGACGGCGGTTCGACTGCGCATCGCAACTACGCCGACAACCATGTCCTTCTATACGTAATGCGCCGCCCGGCGGCGTATGCCACTGCCCTCGGCTGCTCGTCACTATCGGGTCATGCCGCCATGGATTGTTCATGAAGCGACGAAGCATCCGGGCCTCCAGCTGTGCCGTCGTGACCCGACGGTTGTCCTGCGTCGCGAATTGTCCGTATGTATCTACTGTGCAAGCCGAGCTGTCATCGGCTTTTCCGCCGACCGGCGTACAACCGCGATCAAGGGGATATCACAACCGGCGCATGACTGACCGGTACGCGAGACGCGATCTCTCCAGTCGACGAATGCCCTATGCGAGGTAGCTGTGCTGTTCGTCACAATCCAACCGGTACACCTCTGATGCCACTCCATCGTGGTGACCCCTATAGCCGTGCCGGGGGTGACCGGCGATGTCGCTCCGGCCGAGATTCCTGTTCCTCACCGCTTACACCGTCTACGGCGCCGACTGTGCAAACCGTGACCGGTGATCGGGGAGCGGTGCAGCCCTTCTCGCCGCCGAGCGCGCTCCCCGGACGCCGCCTCCTGCGAAGCGTCCGTGCGGCACAGGTAATAGAGCCCCGACGCGGCGTTTCCACTGCCGTATGGCCGGCGCCGCACGGCGGAGAACTCCGAGAAAACAGGTCGGGCGCCCGGAGCAATCCGGACGCCCGACCTTTGTGCCCCCAGTAGGGCTCGAACCTACGACCTGCGGATTAAAAGTCCGTAGCTCTACCAACTGAGCTATAGGGGCGCGGAGCAACAGTGTAGTGCGGGCAGGGGCGTATGCCCCAATCGGGGGAGTTCGTGTCGGCGGGCGGGCTGGATGGGTGGGGCGGCGTGGCGGACCCGCTGGGGCGGGCGGACGCGGGGGGATGGGTAACGCGGCGTGCGCGGTGGGCGATGCAGGCGGTAAACACTTGGCACCCAGCTTTGTTCATCTTAGCTGGATCTGGATATCATTCAAACATGTTGGCTGGCAATCTCTTTGGATTTGCAGGGGTGAACGGCTGTGGCCGGGGAAGGCGTGGAGGACGGGTTGGCGGGCGAAACGTGGGCGGCGGCCGGTCGTCCGGGTTGTCGGTCGGCGCGCGTGAAGAACCTTGAACCGCTGGCGAATTCGCGCACCACTCGGATAGGCGGTCCAGGTTGCCGAACATTTGCCGTAACAGAAAACCGAATCGGATGGCTACCTGACTCCTCGGTTTGCCGCGTGTCGGATCGGGATTCCGGGTACGGTGACGCCTTGGTGAATTCCGAAAGAATCGTCGACTCGGTCGGCGTCACGGAATTCGGATTGTCGTTGCTGTGTCCGAAGGTGCCGCGGTCGGCCCGGCCGGCCAGGGCTCGACGGAACTCGATGCCGCAGGAGGAGGCACGTTCGAAACGAAGAAATGCCCGGATGCGCACCCCCTGCGGCGCACCCGGGCAGGCAAACTATACCAGCTGGTGTGTTTCAGGTTTTTAGGGCGTTTTCGTACCGAAAGTCTGCAATCGGTCGAAAACCGGGTTCCACGTATTGATAAAACTCATGAATTCGCGCCGAGGGTCCGTTCCTTCGGGGGTGGCTGATTGGCGGCGAGTAAGGCTTCGGAGGCGTTTCGAGCATGGCACGGCAGCAAGAGCGGGCGCGCCGGACACGGGCGGCGATTATCAGGTCCGCCGCCGTTGAGTTCGGGAAGAGCGGCTATGCCGCTGCATCGCTCAACCGCATATTGGAAGGATCGCGTGCCACCAAGGGCGCCATGTACTTCCATTTCGATTCGAAGGAAGACCTGGCACGCGCGGTGCTGGAGACCGCGGTGGAACGCTACCGCGCCTCCGCCGAGCGCTGGCTGGCGCGAACCGATCTCAGCCCGCTGGACATCCTGCACGGGGTGGTCGACGAGATCGCGCTGCGACTCGAGCACGACATCATCGTGCAGGCCGAGTACCGCCTGATCATCGAACCGGACTTCTATCGGGACGTGCAGGCCGGTGGCGGCCGCATCCTGGGCCGCACCACCAGGGTGCTCACCGTCCGCGCCATCGACCACGGGCAGCTGCGCGCGGACGCCGATCCCGACCGGTTCACCCGCACGCTCGCCGCGGCGCTGGCCGGTCAGCGGTACATGGTGGATCTGCTCGGCGGGCAGGTCGATCTGCGGGCGCGGTTCGAGGAGGCGCTCGAGGTCGTGATGGAGGCGATGGCCACCCCGGAATGGCTGGAGAAGTTCCGCAGCGACGGGTGGCGTGCCCACGCGCGCTTGGAAGAGCTCGGTTTGAGCCTCTGACCAGCCGGTTTGGGATTCGAGTCCGGTCTGTCATAAGCTATCCCAGCTCCCAACGGACAGCCGTTGAAAGCCGGTCCGGAGAAATCCGGGACGAGCCCCCTTCGTCTAGCGGCCTAGGACGCCGCCCTTTCAAGGCGGTAGCGCGGGTTCGAATCCCGTAGGGGGTACGATCCATGGATCGTTGGTAGCAGAGCATGGCCCTGTGGCGCAGTTGGTTAGCGCGCCGCCCTGTCACGGCGGAGGTCGCGGGTTCGAGTCCCGTCAGGGTCGCAAGCAAGCGCCGGAGATATCCGGCGTTTCGCGTATGGCATTCACTTCGGGTGCCTGCGGCCAGGTAGCTCAGTTGGTACGAGCGTCCGCCTGAAAAGCGGAAGGTCGCCGGTTCGATCCCGGCCCTGGCCACCTTCACTTGTTGGCGAGCCCTGTTCACGGAGAGCGTGAGCCGGGCTCGTTTCGTTATGTGCTCAATTCCCGTTCTACGGGTCTGCGTCGCCCGACTTTCTCGCTTGGTGGTTTCCTTCGTCCGCGCGGGCGGACGGCTGATCGTCGTCCGGTGTGGCGTTGCTCTCTGCTCGCTGACCGCTCGATTAGATCTGGCGAATCGAGCGGTCGCGCATCGGGGTTCGGGACTACGCGGTTGCTTGTAGGGCGCGGGTAGGCTGGCGCGGCCATGTGGATCCTTCTCCTCGCGCTCGCTGGGTTCGCCTTCCTCGACTCGCTCGACCTGCTACTGATCGGCGTCACCACGGCGGTGGTCTACGACAGCAGATTGAGCCGTCGCTCGCCGCTGGTGAGCGGTTTGAGCTTGCTGGCGGGCGTCTTCGCCGTCACCACCGCCTTCGGCATCTGCACGATCCTGGGGATCGGTTTTCTGACCGATCTGTTCGACTTCGAGATCACGCCGACGGTGCGGTATTGGGGAGAACTCCTCGCGGGGGTGGTGCTGATCGCTCTCGCGTGTATTCGAATGGCCGGTACGGCGACCCCGGAACGGGCGAGCGCGCTACGACGGCAACCGTGGGTGCTCGCCGGCCTCGGCGTGGCGATCGGCATCGCACAGGCGCCGACCGCGGTTCCCTATCTGGCCGGACTCGCGATGATCTCCGCACGGAATCCGCTCCCGACGTTGTGGCCGCTGATCGTGGTCGCGTATTGCGCGTTGGCATTGCTGCCGCCGCTGGTGATACTCGGCCTCGCGATGCGGCGTACGACCGGCGCGCGGCGGATGTATCGGAAAATCGTTCGCATTATCAGCTCGTACGGACCTGCTTCGGTGCGCGTACTCTTCGCGATCTTCGGTGTGGTCGTCCTGTGCCACGCGCTCATCCATTACCGAAGCCTCTGGCCGTGAATTGCCGAGTCCGGGCAACGGATGGCGAACGGAAAAGCGATTGAGCGGTGGTGTTCGGTGGGATGCTGGAGGTATGGCTGAGCGCTGGTATTACTGCTTGAAGCACAATCGGGCCGAGCAAGGGCGGCAGTGCTGGTTCCGCGACCGGATGGGGCCGTACCCGGACAAAGCGACGGCCGAGCGCGCGCTGGAGATCGCGCACGCGCGCAACGAGCGGGAAGATGCCCGGGATCGGGCCTGGCGGGACGGGGAGTGACGCGCCCAGGGTCTTCCCCCGGGCGGTGAAGTTGATCTTGGGCAGCAGGTCGAGGGCTCGGACCGCGTCACACCGGGTGCGGCCGCTCAGGTCGCGATCAGGTGTATCGAGTACGGTTCTCCAGAACTCGACGAATGCTCGGAGGTCCTGGCGTGGGCTGCGAGCGGAAACCAGGATCAGCAGGGAGGGCGACCCTTGAGGGTTACCGTTGTTGTGCCGACCTACAACGAGCGGGAAAATCTGCCGGTTGCGGTGGAGCGGCTGACCGCGCTGCCGGTGCCCGACCTGCACGTACTCGTGGTGGACGACAGCTCGCCGGACGGCACCGGCGAGGTGGCCGACAAGCTCGCCGCCGAACTGCCGAACGTGGTCGGTGTGCTGCACCGGACCGAGAAGGACGGACTCGGCCGGGCGTACGTCGCGGGCATCACTCGGGCGCTGGACGAGGGCGCGGACGTCGTGATCCAGATGGACGCCGACCTGTCGCACCCCGCCGAAGTCATCCCGGCCATGCTGGAGAAGCTCTCCGGCACGGACGCCGGCGTCGTGCTGGGTTCGCGTTACGTTCCCGGCGGCTCGACCGCCGCGGAATGGAAGTGGTACCGCAAGGCGCTCTCGGCCTGGGCCAATTTCTACGTGAACCTCATCCTGCGCTTGGGCGTCAAGGACGCCACCGCGGGCTTCAAGGCGTGGAAGGCCGACACCCTGCGCGCCATCGACGTGGCCTCCATCCGCAGCAACGGGTATTCGTTCCAGGTCGAGATGAACTACCGGACCATCAAGAAGGGGATCGCGATCGCCGAGGTCCCCATCCGATTCGAGGAGCGGACGCTCGGCGCGTCCAAGATGAGCCTGAAGGTGCAGCTCGAGTCGGCGCTCATGCCGTGGAAGCTGCTGTTCGGCCGCGCGGTCTGAGTTACGGCCAACGGGTCCCGTTCGTCGGCGGCTCAGGCGGTCAACGGCTGACCGAGCGGCTGTGCATCGCCTCCAGCCCGGTCACGAGCACCGACCGCACGGGCGAGGGGAGACGCGCAGACCAGGTCGATGTCCGGCGTGATAGCCGCCGCAGGCTGCGTCGCACCGATCACCCGCGCCGCTCACAGCACGTCGGTCCGCAGCTAGGGACAGCATCGCGGCCGAAGCGGGGCGACAACACGACCGGCGGCCGTCGTGGCGCGACGCCGTGCCGATCAGTGCGGCCAATTCAGTAGCGTGTCTACGAACAGTTGGCGGACCCGCGCCACGTTGTCGTCCAAATCACCCGGCTCCCATGCGCTGACGTCGATGGGGTCGAGTATCGCCACGTCGACTGTTCCCGGCCGGGCGACCATCGCGTTGCGCCAGCAGATCTCGCCCGCGTTCCGGATGACGACCGGGATCACCGGCACGCCCGCCTGCATGGCGATGTGGAATGCGCCCTTCTTGAACGGCCCGACTTCGGGGGTGTAGGAACGGGTGCCTTCCGGAGCCACCGCGACCGACAAGCCACCGCGCAGGGTCTCCACCACCGGCCGCAGCGCCGCCTTGGCCTGAGCGGTATTCGCCCGGTCGATGAACGTCACGCCGACGAAGCGCATGAGCGGCCCGAAGACCGGATTCTTGGTCAGTTCCTTCTTGCCGATCGCGGTCACCCCGCCGCCGAGCACTTCGGGCACGATGATGATGTCGAACTGGCTCTGATGGTTGAACAGGAAGACCGCGGGCCGCGGCGATCTCGCGTGTTCGCCGCCGGTGACCCGCACGCGCACGCCCGCGATGCGCAGCGTGTTGCGCGCCGCGTGCGCCATCAGCGCGTCGGCCATCCGCTGCCGGTCCTGGGTGGGCGCTTTCGACGCGACGCCGAACAGCGCGCCCCCGAGCAGCCCGGCGAATCCCGCGGCGGTGCGTACGTAATCGCTCGCACGCGGCGCGCGGCGCGGCCGGAATGCCAACGTGGCCCAGTGCTGCCGGTCGGCGGCGCCGCTGAGCGCGTCGTCGGCGTTCACCGCCACCGGATGCCCTACCAGCGACAGCATGGGCAGGTCGGCGATCGAGTCGGCGTAGGCGTAGCTGTGCTCGAGATCCACTCGGTGCGCGGCGGCGAAGGTAGCCACAGCCTCGGCTTTGCCGTTGTGCCACAGCGTCTTCCCATCGGGATAGCCGGTGAGCACACCGCCGCTGGTGGCCATCGGCGTGTACAGCACGTGCTCGATGCCCAATTGTGCCGCCGCCGGCGCCACCTGGAATCGGGTCAGTGAGCTGACCAGCACGATGGTGTGACCGGCTGCTCGGTGGGTGCGGATCAGTTCCCAAGCTTCGGGATACAGGTACCCGTAGACGGTGCGCTGGAACAGGCGTCTGCCCACGTCGTCCAGCTCCTGTTCGGAGCGTCCGGCCAGCGCCTCGGACAACTCGCGCAGGAACCGGCTGTATTCGCCGTCGGTCATGTGATCGCGGAGGCCGCCGAGCAGCACATCGGCGGGCTTGCGGCGCAGCCGACGCGATTTCGGGGCGTCGATGACCGTACCGCCGAAATCGAAGATCGCGGCGACCGCGCTGCCTTGCGGACCGGAGCGGATGGCGGCGAGCGCGGCGTCGAGGTCGGCGCGCGCGTCGGTCACCGCGCCTCCCGATTGGATGGATCCAGCGTGGCGGCCTGCGCGATGCGGGCGCCGATGGTGCGCAGGCGCTCGGCGAATTCGTTCCTTCGCCCGACCAACTCGGCGCGGCGCTCCTCCGGCTCGTCGTCGGACACCGTCTCCAGCAGGCCGTAGTTGTCGGCGAGCTTCAGCGCGCTGGTGAACAGCTCGGTCGAGACCGACTCCGGGCTGTGCAACCGCTGCTGCAGCATCATCTGCTTGCCGACCGCCACGCATTCGGTGATGAACTCCTTGCGGTCGATCTCGTCGCCCGCATCCCGGGCGGCCAGCCGTTCGGCCACCACCAACTGCGCGTCGACGAACGAGCGCAGCACGCGGTGGGCCATGGTGAACCCGGAGGCGGTGAGCTTCGCCAGGATGTCCGAGCTGAGGGTGTCGCTGCGGGTATGGCTGTACCAGTCCGGATCGACCAGCAGCATTTCCGCGACCATCTGATCGGCGAACTCGCCGCGATCGGGGAAGAAGAACTCGAACTTCAAGAGGTCGCGCAGCCGGAATGCCTCGTCCCACCCTGTCTTCAGGGCGTCGGCGTCACCGTTGTCGACCCCGGCCAGGATGGACAGCTCGAGGATGGCGCGGTTGACGAACCAGTGCACGGCGCTGTTGCGGTAGAAGGCGGCCTCGAGATGCGCGCCGGGCTCGATCGAGTACACCGGCTCGACCCCGCCGCGATACACCGTGACCACCTTGGCCAGCGAAAGCTGTTCCAGCACGACGGCCAGGCCCTGTGCGTCGCGCAGCGCGTCGAGTTCGCCGCCCGGCAGCTCACGCTTGTCGATATAGCCGAGCACCGGGTTGAGCACCGTGCGCACCTCGCCGAGGGTGAGGGCGCGCCCGTCCACGCCAAGCAGAGCCAGGGTGACCAGCGCGCTGACGGTGATCGGGGTGACCGCGTTGATGCCGACCGCGACTTCGAATGCCAACCGCTGCACGGCCTTTCGTTCCAGTTCGGCGATTTCCGGCGGCTCGCTGTCGACGACCCCGGCTTCCGTGCGCGGCGCCGGAATCGGCTCGGTATGGTGCAGGGGGATGGTCAGCGGCGGCGCGGTGAGCGGGTCGCCATGTGCGGCAAGACGATCGCGGGCCGACAGCGGCTCCCCGAAGCGGACGTACACGTGCCCGGCGGAGTGCTGCTGGCTGCGGATGTAGCGCGCCAGCCAGGTCAGGCCCTCCGGTTTCTTCTTGCCGCCCTCCTGCTCGGTGGCGATGGCGCCGAGCTCGTTGAGCCGCTCGTAGGTGATCGAGACCGGAACCAGCATGACGTCGTCGATGCGGTTGGAACGGACCGCCGCGGCGAGGTAGTTCAGCAAGCCGTAGCGCGGGGGCCGCAGCTTGCCGGTGCGGGTGCGGCCGCCCTCGAAGTACCACTCCAGGTTGAAGCGCTTGGCCAGCAGGTAGGCGAAGTACTCCTCGACGACGGCCTTGTAGACCTCGTCGTCGCCGAAACTGCGCCGGATGAACACCGTTCCGGTGCGCCGGGCGATCGGGCCCATCGGCCAGAAGCTGAGGTTCGCGCCGCCGATCACGTGGTTCGGTGGGAAGTCGTTGCGGGCCAGCACGTCTCCCAGTACGAACGCGTCGACGTACGAGCGGTGCGAAGGCAGGAACACCAGCGGAAAGCGGCGGTTCAGGTCGCGCAAGCCGGTCAGGCCGGACTCGTCGAAGTCCACATTCCAGGTCGAAGCGTGCACCGGGCGCATGGCCTGGGTGAACAGGTCGGAAACCAGCCTGCTCTGGGCGGCGACGAGTTCGTTGAGCGCTTTCTCCGCGCGCCGGTACACCTCGTGCGGGCTCGCCCCGATCTGATCGGCGATGAGTTCCAGCCTGCGCAGGAAGTCGGGTGAGTCGAGTATCTCCTCCGCGACCAGCTTGGGCACCTTGTACCGGTCGCCGATGATGGTGCGCTCGGCGCGTTCCAGCGCCACCACCGCCGCGCGCACGACGGCGCGGGCGAACGGTTCGGCGGTGCCCTTGTCGTAGAGCGCCGAAGCCTCCGGATTGTTGACGCGCAACTCGCTGAGCCGGGCCGGAGCGCCGGTCAGCACGACGTGCCGGTCCGGTGACTTGGACACCAGCTTGCGCTGTGCCAGCCGGTTGGGCTTGCGCGGGTTGGTCAGCAGGGCGAGATCGGCGAAGGTGACGCGGCGTACGCCGTCACGTTCCGGCGGCAGCCACAGCACGCGGATCGGCACCACCAGTGGATCGTCGCGCCTGCCGACCAGCCGTGCGGCGACGGCGCCCGCGTCCAGATCCAGCTGGGTGACCGGGGCGTCGGTACCGAACTCGGCGCTGATCCCGCCGTCGGCGAGCCACTTGCCGACGAGTTCGCGTTCCACCCCGGAGGCGGCGTCGATCAGGGCCACCACCGATCGCGGTGTGGTCCCGGGCCGGACTGTCGCGGGTGAATCGCCGCGGTGATCGATCATCGATGTTCTTCCCTCCGCAGGTGACGCTTCCCCCTATTCAATCTCGGCGGGTCTGTTCCGCGCAGGCAGTCGGCGCGGCGAGTTCGTGCGCGGGCGCCGACGACGCGAACGGCGCACGCCCGGACGAAAGAACTCGGCAGGCGCGAACCATCCAGCTCGAAGCGATATCTCGGGTCCGCGTTGTGGCCGCGAGCACACCGGCGCGTTGAAGGAGGTAATGCTAACCTTACCTCCACAAGTTAGGCCAGGGTTACCTTTGGAGGATCGTTGTCGACCACGGAACGCCTGCGGGTTGAGTATGTAACCGATCCGGCGGCAGCGATGTCCCGGCTGGCGGGGGCGGATCGGTTCGGCGAGTACGTGATGTACGAGCGTCCGGGGGAATGGGTGTTCGCCGCCGATCCGCTCGGCAGTGTCGAACTGGATGTGCGAGAGTTGCGCGTCACCTGGCAAGGGGCGGCCACGACCAGCCGGTGGGAAGGCAATCCGGCGGCGGTGATCGACCGCGCGCTCGGCGCGCTGCCCCTCGACGGGCGGAATGCCTACGGCTGGATCGGATTCGAGTTCTGCGCTTGGGCGCTCGACGCCACGGAGCACCTCGACCCGCGCACCGCATTGGCGCACCTGATGGTTCCCCGCATCGAGGTCAGGGTAGGCGAATTCGGCGTCCGGGTATCGGGTGCGACGCCGTCGGAGATCGCGGACATTCACGAGCTGATCGCGCGGTCGCAGAACACCGAACTGCCGCAGGCGCATCCGGCCGACATCCGCATCGACCCCACCGGCTACCGGGACCGGGTGGCCGAGGCGGTCGGCGAGATCCGGGCCGGGCGTTATCAGAAGGTCATCCTGTCCAGGAAAGTCGATCTGCCGTTCGCCGTGGATGTTCCGGCGACCTATCGGCTCGGGCGCGCGCACAACACTCCGGCACGGTCGTTCCTGCTGCGGCTCGGCGGCCTGGAAGCGGCGGGCTTCAGTCCGGAACTGGTCGCGTCGGTGGACGACGATCGGGTGGTGACCACCGAGCCGCTGGCGGGCACCCGCGCGTTCGGCCGCGGCGCCGCGGCCGATCTCGCCGCCAGGGCCGAACTGGTCACCGATCCGAAAGAGATCGTGGAACATGCCATTTCGGTGCAGACCTCGTTCGCGGAGATCACGGCGGTCGCCGATCCCGGCACCCCCGCGGTGTCGGACTTCATGGCCGTGCGTGAGCGTGGCAGCGTGCAGCATCTGGCGTCCACAGTGCGCGGGCGGCTGGCCGCGCACCGGTCCAGCTGGGACGCGCTCGAGGTGCTGTTCCCGTCGGTGACCGCCTCGGGAATCCCCAAGCGGGAGGGCGTCGACTCGGTGTTCCGGCTCGATCACGACCCGCGCGGGCTGTACTCCGGCGCGGTGGTGACCGTTGCGCCGACCGGTGCGCTGGAGGCGACCCTGGTGCTGCGCGCGGTGTACCAGAACGCGGAGGGAGCCTGGTTGCGCGCGGGCGCGGGCATCGTCGGTCAGTCCCGGCCGGAGCGTGAGTTCGAGGAGACCTGCGAGAAGCTCGGCAGCATAGCGCCTTACGTCGTCAAGGCGTAAAGCGGTACGGGCAGCGCGCCGGTGGTGCGCTGCCCGTCGATCTAGGACTCGGCGCGCAGCGCCTTCTTGTCGATCTTGCCGACCGCGGTGATCGGCAGTCTGGCGCTGCGGCGCAGCACGTCCGGCAGTTTGTAGGTGGCCAGCCCGCGCGCGGTGAGGAAGGACTTGATCTCGGCCAGCGTGGGCATCTCACCATCGACGACCAAGACGGCGCAGACCTTTTCGCCCAGCACCGCGTCGGGCAGCCCGACGGCGGCGGCATGCCGGACCGCGGGATGGGCGAGCAGATGTTCCTCGAGCTCGTCGCAGGACACGTTCTCGCCGCCGCGATTGATCACGTCCTTGATCCGGCCGGACACCACCAGATGCCCGCTGGGCAGGCGGCGGACCAGGTCTCCGCTGCGATAGAAGCCGTCCGGTGTGAACGCGCGTGCGTTGTGCTCGGCCGCTCGGTAGTAGCCGCGGATCGTGTACGGCCCCCTGGTCAGCAACTCGCCCTCCGCGCCGGGCGCCACATCGTTGCCGTCGCCGTCCACCACGCGGATCTCGTCGGCGGGTGAGAGCGGACGACCCTGGGTGGTGTGCAGCAGTTCGGCCGGATCGTCCAGCCGGGTGTAGTTGATCAGGCCCTCGGCCATGCCGAACACCTGTTGCAGGGTCGCGCCGAGCGCCGGGGTCACTTCTTTGGCGTTGACCTCGGCCAGTCGTGCGCCCCCCACCTGGAGCAGGCGCAGCGAACTCAGGTCGGCCTCTTCCCATTCGGTGGCCGCGCACCAGAGTTGGGCCAGCGGCGGCACGACGGCGGTCACCGTGACCCGGTGCCGCTCGATCGCGGCGAACGCGCTTTCCGGACTGGGGTCGCCGACGAAGGCGACCGCGCCGCCCACCCCGACGGTGCCGAAGATGCCGGGGCAGGCCAGCGGAAAGTTGTGCGCGGCGGGCAGTGTCGCGAGATAGACGTCCTGCTCGGTCAACGCGCACACCTCGGCGCTCGTGGTGGCGTTGTAGACATAGTCGTCGTGCGTGCGTGCGATGAGCTTCGGCAGGCCGGTGGTTCCGCCGGAGACCAGCATCAGGGCGATATCGCCCGGATCGATCTCGGGCAGTTCGCCGCCGTCGCGCGGTACCGAGGTGAGGTCGGTGAACGGCCCCGGCTCGCCGAGCACCAGGACGTGGCGCAGTGACGGCACCGCGTCCCGCACGGTCGAGGCCAGTTCGCGGTAGTCGAAATCGCCTGCCCGGTCGGCGACGATGTAACCGACCGCGTCGGAAAGCCGCGCCAGATGCTCGATTTCGGCTCGACGATGCGCGGGCAGGCTCAAGACGGGGATGATTCCGGCGCGCAGCAGGCCGAACAACACGGTCATGAACTCGGGCACATTAGGTAGCTGGACGACTACGCGGTCGCCGGGAGCGATGCCGAGCGCGAGCAGCCCGTGGGCCATCCGGTCCGCGGCGGTGTCGATGTCGGCGTAACTGTGCGAGCCCTCCGCATCGAGGAGCGCGGGGCGCTGAGGATACCGGTGTGCGCTCGCGCGCAGCAGATCGCCGAGCGGGCGCCCGGCCCAGAAGCCCGCGGCTCGGTACTGCGCGGCCGCGTCGGCGGGGAAAGGTACGTAGCCGTCGCGATGCGCGGACCCGGTCGGTGTGGAAGTCACGTCTGCCTCACAAATCAAGCAAAGGTTCCCTTATATAGGTTAGGCAACCCTACTTCACGTGGGTTTGTGCCGTCCCGATCACCGACTCCGGCCGGTGGCGGCACCGTCGCCGTGACGCTTCCGGCGACGGGTGAATGCGGTCGCCCGGGCGTGTTCGAACCTGCCGCCGGGTGCCGCCGCGCACTAGACTTTCCGGCATGACCAGGTGGGACACCTCGAACATCCCCAGCCAGAGCGGCCGGAAGTTCATCGTGACAGGGGCCAACAGTGGCCTGGGGGCCGAGACGGCGCGCGCGCTGGCCGCGGCGGGCGGCGAGGTGGTGCTCGCCTGCCGGAACGTGGCCAAAGGCGAGCGGGTGGCCGCCGGACTCGGCGACCGGGCGCAGGTTCGCGAACTCGATCTGGCTGATCTCGATTCGGTCCGCGCGTTCGCCCAGAGCGTCGACGGGGTCGATGTGCTCATCAACAACGCGGGCGTGATGGCTGTGCCCGAAGGCCGCACCGCCGACGGATTCGAGAAACAGGTCGGCACAAACCATCTCGGTCACTTCGCGCTCACCGGCCTCCTGCTGGACAAGATCTCCGACCGGATCGTCACCGTCTCCAGCGGTGCGCACCAGGTCGGCAAGATCGACTTGGACGATCTCAACTGGGAGCGGCGCAAGTATCAGCGGTGGGCCGCCTACGGGCAGGCCAAGCTGGCCAACCTGATGTTCGCTCGCGAGCTGCAGCGCAGGTTGACGGCGGCGGGCTCCACGAAACTCTCGGTCGCCGCGCATCCCGGCTATGCCTCCACCGAATTGCAGTCGCACACCGAGTCTTTCCTCGACCGGGTGATGTGGGTCGGCAACCGGTTGCTCGCGCAGAGCGCCGCGATGGGCGCGCTGCCGACGCTGTTCGCCGCGACCACCGACGTCCAGCCGGGCGGCTACTACGGACCGACCGGCCTGGGTGGCATGCGCGGGTACCCGGGGCCGTCCGGGTCGTCGAAAGCGTCCAGGGACGAGAAGGTCGCCGCCGACTTGTGGGAGTTGTCCGAGAAACTGACCGGGGTCACCTACGACTTCACGAAATGACCGCAGCTCTTCCCGCGGACGCGGTGTGACCTACGTCTCATAAGCCGTTGTCACACTCCGTCTTTCCGCGTCGTCCTCCTTGTGAACCCACAGGGAACGACAAAGGACGGACATCATGGAACAGCGCTTCGAACTCTTCGCCAACCCGGTCGGCGCCAGCTTCATCAAGCGGCTCACCATGGCCTCCAAGGTGATCGACGATTCCACCCTGGACGCCGCGACCTACGAGTTGGTGAAGATTCGCGCCAGCCAGATCAACGGCTGCGGTTACTGCACCGACATGCACACCAAGGACGCCGCGCACGCGGGCGAAACCTCCGTGCGGCTCAACCTGATCGCCGCCTGGCGCGAGGCCACCGTCTTCACCGAGGCCGAGCGCGCCGCGCTGGCGCTGACCGAGGAGGCCACCCGGATCGGCGACGGACGCGTGGTCAGCGACGCGGTGTGGCAGGAGGTGCGCAAGCACTACGACGACGACCAGATCGCCGCCCTCATCGCCGCCATCGCGATGATCAACGCCTGGAACCGGATGAACGTCATCGCCCGCACCCCGGCCGGTGATTACGTGCCCGGGCAGTGGGGATGAGCCGGACCGTCCGGCATCGCCCGCGCCGTTCGGGGCCCCTTGTCACGTGGGCCGCGAACGGCGCTTGTAGGTCCGCCTCCCCGTCGAAACACACCGTGGCAGATAACACAGTTCACCGATCGGATGTGGGCTGGTACTGTGCCTGACGTGCAGCGCGTGTATTTCTGGTTTAGCAAGCCGGCCCTGGGTGGGCTGGTCTGCGGCAACCGCGTGCGCTGACGAACTTCCACCCCGAGCCGGACGATGGACCGGCTCGACGGGATTCTCATCCGTGGGTCGGCCCCGAGAAAAGGAACCCACGACATGACAACCGCAGCCGACGTCGACGCACGGCATTCGGATCTGGACGATCAACGCACCCTCAACGTGAGCCCGCTGCGCTCGCCCGCGGAGGTGCGTCGGGTGCACCCGATCACCGATGCCCTCGCCGACACCGTCCGTGCGGGACGCAAAGCCACCGTCGACGTGCTGAACAGCGCGGATGATCGCTTGATGGTGATCGTCGGCCCGTGCTCCGTGCACGACCCCGCCGCCGCACTGGATTACGCGCGCCGTCTGGCGGCCAAGGCCGCGGAGCTGGACGATCGACTGCACGTGGTGATGCGGGTCTACTTCGAGAAGCCGCGCACCAGCTTGGGCTGGAAGGGCCTGATCAACGACCCGCACTTGGACGGATCGTTCGACGTGAACACCGGTTTGGGCTTCGGCCGCAAGCTGCTGGTCGACATCACCGCTCTCGGTCTTCCGGTGGCCTGTGAGTTCCTGGACCCGATCACGCCGCAGTACATCGCGGATCTGGTGTCCTACGGCGCGATCGGCGCGCGCACCGCGGCCAGTCAGGTGCACCGCCAGCTCAGCAGCGCGCTGTCGATGCCGGTCGGCATCAAGAACGGCACCGACGGCGACGTCCAGGTGGCGGTGGACGGCGTGCGCGCCGCGGCGGCCAGCCATGTGTTCCCCGGTACCGACCTCGACGGCCGCTCCGCGCTCATCCGCACCACCGGCAATCCGGACTGCCATGTGATCCTGCGCGGCGGCAGCGCCGGGCCGAACTACGACGCGGCTTCGGTCGCCGAGGCGTGCCTGCGGCTGGAGAAGGCGTCGCTACCGCAGCGGATCGTGGTGGACGCCAGCCACGGCAACAGCAACAAGGACCACAACAAGCAGGCCGACGTGGTCACCGACATCGCACGGCGGCTGGCGGCGGGCGAGTCGAGCGTGGTGGGCGTGATGCTGGAGAGCTTCCTGATCGCGGGCCGCCAGGACCTCACTCTCGGCCACGCCGATGAGCTCACCTACGGCCAGTCGATCACCGACGCCTGCTTGGACTGGGAGACCACCGCCGTGCAGCTGGACCGCCTCGCGGACGCGGTGCGGCAGCGCCGCGAGCGCTGACCAGCGCGTTTTCGGCGCGGCTCGTGCCCGAGTGGACGAAGCGCGAGTTTCGTCCGCTCGCGCACGAGCCGGGAAGCCGCCGACGCGCAAGTCAGCTGGGCCGGCCCGAACGCCGGGCCCGCTTCGGCTACGGCACCCCCGGCCCTTGCGTGCTCGGCGTCCGGGCGGAGATGAACTGGGCGGGCCAGTCGTCCGACGGTCCGGGCGGATCGGTGCGCAGCCGGGCGGCGAGCCAGTGATCGCGGCGTCGTCCGCGTTGGATGCTGCCGAGCCTCGACATGCCTTCGTACCGGAACCCGGCGCGCCGGACCACCGCCGCCGAGGCGTAGTTGCCCACGAACGCGCGCCAGGAGATCCGCTCCAGCGCCAGTCCGTCGGCGTGGAACCCGAATTCGCACACCAGCTCGACCGCCTGTGTCATCAGGCCGCGCGACCGTTGCGCCGGAGCGAGCCAGAAACCGATCTCGGCCGCGCTCTCGTCCTGTTCGCCCAAGCCGATCATGCCGACGACCGGTGCGCCCGCACGTGGCCGGATCGCCCAGGTCGGGCTGCGCGCCGCCCACCCTGGAACGACCATCTCCTCGAGGAAGGTCACGGCGCTGTCCCGGACGTACGGCACCGGGATGGTCACCCACTCCGCGATGGCCGGGTCCTGGCAGCACTCGGTGATGGCGTCGACATCGTCCGCCGTCGGAGCCGACAGCCAGATCGTTCCGTTCGACAGCACGCGGTGTTCCATCGCGCCATGCTGTCACGGAAGCGGCCGGTGGATCATCCGGTTTGTCCGGCGCAGGCCGCCGATGCCGGGATGATGCGAATCGGACCGTAGACTTCCCGTCGATGGTTGCCGCGCTGCTTTCCGACCTGTTCGAGTCACATCGAGCGCATCTGCTCTCGGTCGCCTATCGACTGACGGGCAGCGTCGGCGATGCCGAGGACGCGGTGCAGGAGAGCTGGTTGCGCTTGGCGGGCGCGCACCAGTCCGAGATCGATGATCTGCGAGCTTGGCTGACCACCGTGGTGAGCCGGATCTGCCTGGATCGTCTGCGGAGCGCCGCGGCGCGGCGGGAGAGTTATGTGGGCCAGTGGCTGCCGGAACCCGTGGTCACCGCTCGCACACCGTCGAGCGCTCCCGACCCGTTGGAAGCCGTGGTGCGCAAGCAGGAGTGCCGGTTCGCCGCGCTGATCGTGCTGGACACCCTGACGCCGCCGCAGCGGGTGGCCTTCGTGCTGCACGACGGGTTGTCGGTGCCGTTCGACGAGATCGCCGACATCCTCGGCATCTCCGCCGACGCGGCGCGGCAGCTGGCGGTGCGTGCCCGCAAGGCGGTGGTGCAGACGCCGCAACCGGTGCCCGACGCCGAGCACGAGGCCGCCGTGCAGCGTTTCCTCGTCGCGCTGAGCACGGGTGACGTGGCCGCCGTCGCCGCGGCGCTGCATCCGGACGCGATGATGATCGGCGATGCCAACGGCACCACCGCCACCGCGATCAACGTCCTGCACGGCGCGGATCGCATCGCCCGTTTCTATCTGGGCCTGGTGCGCAAGTACGGCCTCGAGGACGCCTCGCAGGTGTACGCGTTCGTCTCGGTGAACGGGCAATTGGGTATCAGCGTCGCGGCGCGTCCGGAGACCGAGGGCAGGGGCGGTTATCCCGCGCGAGTCGTCGGCTTCACGGTTCGGGACGGATTGGTCTGGGGCGCCTACGACGTGGCGAATCCGGCCAAGCTGGGTGGCGTCCGACTGGGTTGAGCCCGGTTGTGCGGTGGACCGCTGGACTAGTCTCCGGATATGCCCTCGCGACATCCGACCGTTGCCCGTCTGCGCCCTTTCGCGTCCACTATCTTCGCCGAGATGACCGAACTCGCCGTTCGGCACGACGCGGTCAACCTGGGCCAGGGGTTCCCGGACACCGACGGGCCCGCGAGCATGCTGGAAGCGGCGCGCCGCGCCATCGCCGACGGACTCAACCAGTACCCGCCGGGACGCGGTATGCCGGTGCTGCGCCGAGCCGTCGCCGACGACCGGGCCCGGCGCTACGGAACCTCCTACGATCCCGATTCACAAGTGCTGGTGACCGTGGGTGCGACCGAGGCGATCAGCGCGGCGGTGCTCGGCTTGGTCGAGCCGGGCGAGGAGGTAGTGCTGATCGAGCCGTACTACGACTCGTACGCCGCGGCCGTGGCACTGGCCGGCGCCCGACGGCGCACGGCGCGTCTCGTGGCCGACGGAGATCGGTTCGTCCTGGACTTGGACAGTCTGCGCGCGGCCATCACCCCGGCCACCCGGATGCTCATCGTCAACTCGCCCCATAATCCGACCGGCACGGTCCTCGGACGCGCGGACCTGCTCGCCATCGCCGAGATCGCCTGCGAGCATGACATTCTGGTGCTCACCGACGAGGTCTACGAGCACCTGGTCTACGACGGCGCCGAGCACATCAGCCTGGCCACCTTGCCTGGCATGGCCGAGCGGACGGTCGTGGTTTCCAGCGCGGCGAAGACCTTCAGCGTCACCGGGTGGAAGACCGGGTGGGCGTGTGGGCCCGCCGACCTGATCGATGGGGTGCTCGCCGCCAAACAGTTCCTGACCTTCGTGGCGGGCGGGCCGTTCCAACCCGCCGTCGCACACGCGATCAACCACGAGTTGGAATGGGTCGGCAAGCTGCGGGACTCCTTGTCGGAGAAACGGCTTCGCCTCTCCGCGGCGCTCGCCGATACCGGTCTGCGGGTATACCCGAGCGCGGGCGGTTACTTCGTCGTCGCCGATATCACGCCGCTCGGCGCCGCCGACGGCCTGACCTTCTGCCGTGAGTTGCCCAAGCGGCTCGGCGTGGCGGCGGTGCCGGTCAGCGCGTTCGCCGACGACACGGCCGCCTGGAGTCATCTGGTCCGGTTCACCTTCTGCAAGCGCGACGAAACGCTCGACGAAGGGGTCCGCCGGTTGCGTCACGGTTGATCCCGAACCATGACGTGAACTGTCATGTTTCGCTGGCAACGTGCACGGCATGGCAACCCAGTACTACACGGCAACCAGTCTCGACGGATATCTCGCCGACACGGAGAACTCGCTCACCTGGCTTTTCGAGGTAGATGGAGCGGACGAGGCGCAGGCGGGCATCGCGGGCTTCCTCGCGCAGGTAGGCGCCATGTGCATGGGCGCGACCACCTACGAATGGGTCGTGGCGAACGAACCACCGGAGAACTGGAGTAAGTACTACGGCGACCTCCCGTGCTGGGTCTTCACCCACCGGGATCTTCCCGCGATACCGGACGCGAATCTGCGGTTCGTCGCAGGGTCGGTCGAGTCGGTGCACCGGGAGATGGCCGCGGCGGCCGGCGCCCGCGATATCTGGATCGTCGGAGGCGGGGACCTGGCCGGGCAATTCGCCGACGCCGGCCTGCTCGACGACGTCATGGTGAGCGTCGCTCCGGTGACGTTGGGCGCGGGCGCCCCGCTGCTGCCGCGACGCATCCTTTCCAGCCGGATGCGGCTCACCGCGGTGCAGCAGGCCGGTCAGTTCGTGGAACTGCGCTACCGGTTGGCGAATCCGGCCGATCAGCGCTGAGTCGAGGCCGTTCGGTTCAGGCCGGGATGGGGCGGGCGCGGTCGGTGGCGAGCAAGGCGGCGATGGCGCCGAGCATGGTGCCGGTGAGGTATCGCTGGGTGCGCAGCCACAGGGGCCGGGCGGCGAGGAATGTCGCCAGACCGCCCGCCCCGAGGACGATCAAGCCGTTCACGGTGAGCGCCACCGCGATCTGCACCGTGCCCAGGCACAGGCTCTGCAACCACACTTTCCCGTGCTCCGGCGTGACGAACTGCGGGATCAGCGCCATGTACATGATCGCGATCTTCGGATTCAGCAGGTTGGTGACCAGCCCCATCGTGAACAACCGCCGGATGGGGTCCGCGGACAGCGCCGCGGGCGCGAAGACCGAGCCGCCGCCCGGTCGCAGCGCCTGCCAGGCCAGCCAACCCAAGTACGCGGCTCCGGCCAGCTTCACCGCCAGGTACAGGCCGGGGACCACCGCGAACACCGCCGTGATCCCCGCCGTCGCGGCCGCCAGATACACCCCGAACCCCGCCGCTACCCCCGCCAACGACACCAACCCGGCCCGTCGCCCCTGCGACACCGTCCGCGACACCAGGTACATCATGTTCGGCCCCGGCGTGAGCACCATCCCCAACGCCGCCACCGCGACCCCGGCCACCGCCGCCATCTCGATCATGCCCCGATCCTCGCCCGCCCCACCGCTCCTTGTCGCGGTCCACTCGACACCTGCTGGACGTGAGGCGACGCGTACCGTGCTTCCGATCAGCCCTGCGTCAATTCCAGATACGGCTTCTGCAGCTGGGCCGGCGGCTGAACCGACTGGAAGCGGGACTCCGGTCCGAGTACCTCACCGCTACGCACGCCTCGGAAGAGCTCGGAGCCCTGTGCGGCGCGAATTACCTGTGTGGGAGTAGAGCCCGTGATGAAGACGTAGAAATTATCGATGGGCCGGTCGAACCCGGAGTCCGGGAGGTTGGACCAGCAGTATCCGGGAAGATTCGCTGCCGAGTTCAGCTTCTCTGCTGGAAGCCCGGAAGACGCTATGACGACGCGATCCCACTGATCATCCCACCCTGCGGCTTCGGTCAGCGCCCGCAGCGAATAGGTTCCCGGCTGCGCAGCCCGCTCTCTGATGGAGCGCCGCAATTCGGTCGCGGAACCCAGCGGCTCGGCGCGCGACTCCAGATCGAAGTTGGCCGAGCACTGCGAAGCGGTCGCACCGCGGTCCTCCGACGTGGAGCATGCCGCACCGGCCAGCAGGCCCAGAATTACAGCCGTGATCCGGAGCAGATGACCCATGGATCACCGACCTGCCGGAAGCGGGATGTCAGCACGCGCCGGGTGCCCGTTCTTGCCCACTTCGACCTGGTTGCTCCATGCGACCTGGCCGCTCGGGTCGAGCACGATCGCGCCACCCTCCTTGATTCGTTGATATACCAATCGCTGTAGTTCCTCCGGTGCGGCATTCGGATTGTCGATGGCGATCTGCCTGCCGATCGCGTTGTTGTGTAGATCCATCGCTTCTCGCGTGGGAGGGTTCGCGCCGAGGCCTTCATGCGCGGCACCATAGTTTTCGGTCCACTCCGCGCCGTAGCGCTGTGTCATGAGCGCATTCCAGTACATGTGCCGGAATGCGTCGCCGTGGCCGTCGTTGAGCGCGTTCTGGTCCGGGTTGGTGTAGGTCTTCTCGGCAGCGTCCTCAGCCTGCGCTTTTATCTCGAAGAAATCCCTGATTTCACCTATCCCAGTGGTTCCCGGCCGGGCGACTCGTGATGAGAGCAGCGCTATCTCTTCGGGCGTCATCAGGATGGGTTGGAAGTCCGGGCGGACGGCACGGATGCGATCGAGGACCAAACCGGAGGGCCACAGCGTGGCGGGAGCACTCGACGGTGCGGTCTGGAATTTGGTAAGGACCTCGACCAGGCTCGGGTCCTCAGGCATAGCGGTGACTCCGCGCCGGGTCTCCGGTGAGAGATCCTCTAGTAGTCGCTTGATTTTCTCCGCGCCCTCCAGGTCGGTTTGCTGGATCGCAGTCAGCGCTGCACGGATCTGTGTGGTCAGGAAGAATTCGAGCCCCTCCTTCTCCACGAGGCCCGATGCCCCGAATTTCATCAGGACCTCGCTATTGGACATCCTGGAGTCCACGCCACCGTCGTCTCTGACGAAGAAATCGAACTTGGCGGACTCGGCTTCGGCCTTCTTGTCTTTGATCACGTCGATGTAGCCGACGATCGCATCGATCTGAAGGTAGACCTGCTGCTGGATATCGATGAGAACCTGCTTCGTTCGCCGGGCATGGTCCCGGTCCTGAGCCGCTCTGTCGCGGGCGGAATCAGCGACCGATCCCTTGAAGTAGGTGTACGACATGTCGATCCGGGATGCCGCCTGGTGCGTCTGCTCCTCGATCCGCAGCGCGGCGTCTTTGAACGCGTTGGCAACGGTGACCGTGGCACGTGGATCCCAGGACAGCACTGTCGATACCGTAAGCGGCGTCGTGTAGCTTCCGCCGCTCATCGCTGGCCCGCCTCCCGGAGCGCGGTAGCCCAGGCCTGATCCCGACTGACGAACTCCACCACCGCAGCGTCCGTGACGTCCGCGAATCCGATCAATCGCTGCGCGTGGTAGCTCACCACTCGGTCGAGCGCCGTCGCGATCTGATCCACGGCGTCTGCTACCTGGGAGTCGCGCATGGTTTCGACAGCGACGACATCCCTCGCCAGGGGCACCGACTGCCGTATCGCGTCGGCGTGGCCACGTACTGCCCCCGCCATCTCTCGCGTCTGGACCGGATCAAGTTCGAGCTCGCTCACCGTGCCCCCTCGAGGTCGTATTCCGGACAAGCGTACCGGCCGCAGGAGGGCATCGTGGCAGCGCCGGGAGACCTGGTGTCGTCTGTTCATGTAGGCGTCGACAAATCGGACGATCGGATCGAAAAGTGTTGTCTTACCGCAAGCTCGGGATTGTGCCGGTGTGGCGTGCAATGAGTTGGATGGAATAGGCGCAGCGCGCGGACACCCGACCGAGGCGCATGCCCGGCGGCGAGTCGGCGGGACTTGTCCGGCCGGACCGATGACAATGCTGCGCATGGCGGCCACGGTCAGCGGGTTGGGAAATCGGCGGGCGGAGCTGATCGACGGAGTGTCGCCGGGGGCGGCATTTCGGGGGGACATCGAAGGAATGCGGGCGGTCGCGGTACTGGCCGTAGTGCTTTTTCATGCCGGTGTGCCGGGAATCGGTGGGGGATTTGCCGGTGTGGACGTATTTTTCGTGATTTCCGGTTTTCTCATCACGGGAATGCTGTATCGGGAATCGGCGGCCGACGGCACTGTCGGGCTCGTCCGGTTCTATGGCGCGCGGGCGCGCAGGCTGCTGCCCGCCGCAGGGGTCGTGCTGGTCGCCACGGCGATCGGCGCGGCCGTGCTGCTGCCGCCGTTGCAGGGCCGCCAAGCGCTCGGCGACGGGATCGCGAGCGCGCTGTACGCCGGGAACTATCGCTTCGCCCTGCAGGGCACCGACTACCTTGCCGCGGACGCGCCGCCTTCACCGTTTCAGCACTTCTGGTCGCTCGGTGTGGAGGAGCAGTTCTACCTGATCTGGCCCGCGCTGGTGATCACGACGGCTCGGCTCGTGCGACGGCGCCGCAGCGGTTCGGCGACCGCGCTGCCGTACCTGATCGTTCTCGTCGTCGTCGCCGCGCTCTCTTTCGCGGTCGCGCTGACCTGGACCCGCACCATGCCACCGTGGGCGTTTTTCGCGCTGCCCACTCGGGCCTGGGAGTTGGCCGCGGGCGGCATGGTGGCGCTGTCGGCCGCGCTCTGGTCCCGGTTGCCGAAGTCGGTGGCCACCTGCGCGG
This sequence comes from Nocardia sp. NPDC003999, assembly GCF_053604885.1. Lineage (NCBI taxonomy): Bacteria > Bacillati > Actinomycetota > Actinomycetes > Mycobacteriales > Nocardiaceae > Nocardia > Nocardia sp. NPDC003999. The sequence goes on along the minus strand of NZ_JBSGIB010000002.1, from coordinate 479,875 downwards.
GGTGGGCGGGAGCCGGTTTGATCGTCGTGGCCTGCGTTCGGCTCGACGAGAAGACCCCGTATCCGGGCATCGCGGCGCTGCTGCCCGTGCTCGGCGCGGTTCTGGTCATCGGGAGCGGCTGTGTCGCACCGCGATTCGGCGTCGGTCGCGTCCTGGCGGTACCCGAGATGCAGGCCGTCGGCAGGCTGTCCTACTCCTGGTATCTCTGGCACTGGCCGGTGTTGGTGCTGGCCCCGCATGCGCTCGGCCGCCCGCTCGGGCTGGTCGGCGCACTCGGCGCGGTCGCCATGGCCGGTGGGCTCGCCGTGCTCACTCAGCGGTTGATCGAGAACCCGGTCCGCTTCGCGGCCCGCCTGCGCGGTTCGGGCCGGCTCAGCCTCGCCTGCGGTGGTGTGAGCACCGCGCTGGCCATCGGTGTGGCGGCCGCGCTACTCGTGCTCGTACCCCCTCCGGTCGGACACGGCACGGCGGCGCGGAGTCTCACACTGACGACACCGGCCGCACCGGCCACTCCCACCGCCGACCCCTACGATGCCGCGATCGAGCAGCTGACCGCGCAGACCCAAGCGGCGGTCGCCGCCTCGGCGGAGGTCCGCGACGTCCCGTCGAATCTCACGCCAGCACTGTCGAACGCGCGCGGCGACCGAGCGGAGGTGTTCGACAACGGTTGCTTCCGTTCCTGGACTGACGTGGGCCAAGGGGAGTGCGCCTCCGGCGATCCCGCCTCGTCCACCACGGTCGCGTTGGTCGGCGATTCCCACGCGGCGATGTGGCAACCGGCGTTCGAGAACATGTCGGTAGCGCACCATTGGCGGCTGGAGACCATGGCGAAGGTCACCTGCCCGCTGCTCGATCTGCCCATCACCAGCCCCTACCTGGGGCGGACGTATACCGAATGCGAACAGTGGCGCGGGCAGATCATGACCCGGTTACGGCACGAACGGCCCCGGCTGATCGTGGTCGGCATGTCCCGCCGCTACGGCGGCGACTTCGGCTTCGTGACCTACGACCCGGCGTGGATCGACGGCGTGCGTCGCCTGGTCGCCCAGCTGCGCGAGTCGGGCGCGGCCGTCCTCGTGCTCGGCGGCATCCCCGATCCACACGCCACCGTGCCGGCGTGCGTGGCCGAGCACATCGACGACGCCTCCGCATGCGCCCCCGCCCGAGCGGTGGCGGTCGACGAGGCGGGCATCGCCGCCGAGCGCGCGGCCGCTACGGCGGGCGGCGGCCAGTACGCTGATCTGACCGCGCTGTTCTGCACCACCGCCCGCTGTCCCGTCATCGTCGGGAACACCCTCGTCTACCGTGACGACAATCACCTGACGAGCGGTTACGCCACGACGCTCGCCCCGGTCGTCGGCGCGCTCACCGAACGGGCGCTCGCGCGCGGCTGAGCGTCCCGGTGCGGTCCGCGGGAAGACATCGCGCTCTTCCGGCGTTGCATCCGGTCGCTGCCGCACCCGCGCCCTGCGGGAAGGGCCGGTAACCTGCGGGTTGTCGGAGGGGTCGGGGAGAATGGCGGGGAATCTAGCTGAGGAGGGACTGTGAACGACGGTCCGCTGATCGTGCAGAGTGACAAAACGCTGCTGCTGGAGGTCGACCACGAGTTGGCCGATGCCGCGCGGCAGGCGATCGCGCCGTTCGCCGAGCTGGAGCGGGCGCCCGAGCACGTGCACACCTATCGGGTGACGCCGCTGGCGCTGTGGAACGCGCGCGCGGCCGGGCACGACGCCGAACAGGTGGTGGACGCGCTGGTCAGCTTCTCCCGGTACGCGGTGCCGCAGCCGTTGCTGGTCGACGTGGTGGACACCATGGCGCGCTACGGCAGGTTGCAGCTGGTGAAGCATCCAGCCCACGGGTTGACGCTGGTCAGCCTGGATCGCGCGGTGCTGGAGGAGGTGCTCAGGCACAAGAAGATCGCGCCCATGCTCGGCGCGCGCATCGATGACGACACGGTGGTGGTGCACCCGTCCGAGCGCGGCCGGATCAAGCAGACGCTGCTGAAGATCGGCTGGCCCGCCGAGGACCTCGCGGGTTACGTCGACGGCGAGGCGCACCCGATCGACCTCGACTACGCGACCGACGGCTGGCATCTGCGCGATTACCAGCAGATGGCCGCCGACTCGTTCTGGGCGGGCGGCTCCGGGGTGGTGGTGCTGCCCTGCGGCGCGGGCAAGACGATGGTCGGCGCCGCCGCGATGGCCAAGGCGAAGGCCACCACGCTGATCCTGGTCACCAACACGGTGGCGGGCAGGCAGTGGCGGCGTGAACTGCTCGCCCGCACCTCGCTCACCGAGGACGAGATCGGCGAGTACTCCGGGGAGCGCAAGGAGATCCGCCCGGTCACCATCGCCACCTACCAAGTGATCACTCGGCGCACCAAGGGCGAGTACAAGCACCTGGAACTGTTCGACAGCCGCGACTGGGGGCTGGTCATCTACGACGAGGTGCACCTGCTGCCCGCGCCGGTCTTCCGGATGACCGCGGATCTCCAGTCCCGCCGCAGGCTCGGCCTGACGGCCACCCTGGTGCGCGAGGACGGCCGCGAGGGCGACGTGTTCTCGCTGATCGGCCCGAAGCGCTACGACGCGCCGTGGAAGGACATCGAGGCCCAGGGCTGGATCGCGCCGGCCGACTGCATCGAGGTCAGGGTCACGCTGACCGACGCCGAGCGGATGGCCTACGCGACCGCCGAGCCGGAGGAGCGCTACAAGCTGTGCTCCACCGCACACACCAAGATCGCCGTGGTCGAGTCGATCCTGGCTCAGCACCAGGATGCGCCGAGCCTGGTCATCGGCGCGTACCTGGACCAACTGGACGAACTCGGGGTCGCGCTCGACGCACCCGTGATCCAGGGGTCGACGAAGACCAAGGAGCGGGAGGAACTCTTCGACGCGTTCCGGCGCGGCGAGATTCCGGTGCTCGTGGTGAGCAAAGTGGCGAACTTCTCCATCGATCTGCCGGAAGCGTCCGTGGCCGTCCAGGTTTCGGGTACCTTCGGCTCGCGACAGGAGGAGGCGCAACGTCTCGGGCGGCTGTTGCGTCCGAAACACGATGGCGGACAGGCACATTTCTACTCGGTCGTCGCGCGCGACACCCTGGACGCCGAATACGCCGCGCATCGCCAGCGTTTTCTCGCCGAACAGGGGTACGCCTACCGCATCACGGATGCCGACGACTTGCTCGGACCCGCCATCGGATAAGCGGAGGAATCCCCTCCACAAACTGTGCTAGGAATAAGGGCGTGCGACACTTCGAATTCGCGGTGGACCGCAAGCACGCCCACGCGGTGAACGAAGTCTTCGCCGACCTTCGCCGCCTGCGCCTGCTGGCGATCGCCGCCACGGTGGTCGCGGCGGCGGGCACGGCGTTGCTGATCTGGCTGGACCATCCGTGGGCGTATCTGCTCGCGGTCGCCTTCGCGCTCGGCACGGTGACGGCGCTGTGGGTGGCCTTGTGGACACCGTGGCATTCCAGCATCGACAAGCTCTACGCGGACGGTGAGCTGGTACCCGCGGTGGTTTCGGAGGCGCGCCCGTCGGGTGTCGTGCTGCTCGCTTTGGTCGATGTGTCCGCGCCGGATACGCGCGATCCGCGCTACGCCTTGGTGACCAGGAAGGTCCGCGACCTGCCCGGTCACCAGGCCAGGGCCGGGGAGCGCGTGCCGTCCGTCGCGGTGCGGACCGACCGCGCGCCGCGCCAGGTGGGTCAGCGCTGGCAGTCGGTGAGCGCCATGCCGATCGCTTGGGGCACGACCGACGACGCGGTCATCGCCCGCGCCCGCGCCGCGATCAGCGAGACCGAGTGGCGGCTGCTCACCGACAATCTCGCGCTCGCGGAGAAGGTGCGGCGCACCACCACGAAACGTCTGCTGCTCGATCCGCACCAGCTACCGGGCGAACTCGGCTCCTGAATCCGGCTGTGTCCGCGGGGTTTATCGGTTGCGCTGTCGCCTAGACTCGAAGGATGGTTCCAGCGTCCAATCTGCTGGCATTCGTCGCCGCCGCGGTCGTCATCATCGTCGTGCCCGGTCCCGGCGTACTCTTCACGGTCGGTCGCGCGCTCACGCTCGGCCGGCGCGCGGCCCTGCTGTCGGTGCTCGGGCACGCCATGGGCGTCTACGCGGCACTGGTCCTGGTCGCGATCGGGCTCGGCGCTTTACTGACCGCGTCGGCGTTGGCGCTCACCGTGGTCAAGTTCGCGGGTGCGCTGTATCTGATGTATCTCGGCATCCAAGCGATCCGTCAGCGTTCGGCGTTGCGCGAGGCGCTGGGCGCCGCGGTCGAACCGGCCCCGAACACGCGCGTGCTGCGGCAGAGCGCTGTCGTCGGGCTCACCAATCCCAAGGCGATCGTCTTCTTCTCCGCGGTGCTGCCGCACTTCGCCGACCCGGCCTCAGGGTCGCTGTCGTGGCAGTTCCTGCTGCTCGGCACGGTCTTCCTGGCCATCGCGCTGGTCTCCGACAGCGCGTGGGCACTGCTGGCCGCCTCGGCGAGGTCCTGGTTCGCCAAGTCGCCGCGCAGGCTGGAGGCGATCGGCGGCGCGGGCGGGGTGATGATCTTCGGTGTCGGCGCGTCGGTGGCGCTGACCGGAAGCGGCGACTGAAGCCGCTACCATCCAGCGAAGTCGGTGCGCCGGTACCGGCGAGAGGCGGGGTGGAAAGGGGTGGTTGTCCGTATGTGGTTGTCCGGCCGGATGTGCGCCGCGGTCGCGTGTGTGTTCGCCGCGGTGTCTCAGGTGCCCGCGCACGCGGAGCCGCCCCCGGACCCACTGGTCGGCGCGCCGGGCCTGGGCGATCCGTACTATCCGCTCGACGGCAACGGCGGCTACGACGTCCAGCACTACGACGTCGGCATCGACTACGACCCGCCCAGCCGGAAACTGGCAGGCACCACCACGATCACCGCGCACGCCACCCAGCCCCTGCGCGTGTTCAACCTCGATTACGCGGGGCCCGATGTGCGCGAGGTGGCGGTGAACGGGCTGCCCGCCGACTTCGACCGCAACGGCGAGCACGAGTTGACCGTCACGCCGACGTTGCCGCTGCTGCCAGGCCTGCCGTTCACCGTCACGGTCGACTACGCGGGCCCCGCGGTGAACGCCGAAGGGGAGGGGTGGACCTTCGCACCCAGCGGCGGCGCGTTCGTCGCCGGTGAGCCGCACTCGGCGACGACTTGGTACCCGCTCAACGACACTCCGCTGGACAAGGCCACGTTCAGCCTGAACGCCACCGTTCCCGCGGAGTGGGAGGTGATTTCCAACGGCGTACGCATCGAGGACGTGGTGCGCGGCGACAAGCGGACGGTCCGCTGGTTCAACGCCAAGCCGGTGGTCGGCTATCTGACCACGGTCGCGATCGACAAGTTCGACTACCTCGAGCAGCGCAGGGCCAACGGCATTCCGCTGATCAGCGCGTTCGCCCCGAATGTGGAGCAGGATCAGCGCGAGCTGGAACAGCGCCTGCCGGAGATCCTCGACTTCGCCGAAAAGATTTACGGCCCTTACCCGTTCGAGGCCGCAGGCGGCATCCACGTGGACGCGGGCATCACGTTCTCGCTGGAGACCCAGACCCGCCCGCTCTACGCGCCGTCGATCGATCTGCAGACTGTCGTGCACGAGATCGCGCACCAGTGGTGGGGCGACTGGGTGTCGATACGCCGGTGGTCGGACATCTGCCTGAACGAATGCTTCGCCAGCTATACCGCCGACTACCTGTGGCCGGAGCGGATGGACGGCAAGAACGTCGACGACCAGTACCGCGAGACCATCCGCAAATACCGCGACAGTGAGAAGTACTGGAACATCCCGTTGGAGGACCCCGGCGTGGGAAAGGAGTTCACCTCCGTCTACTACCGTGGCCCGCTGTTCCTGCACGCGCTGCGCAAGCAGATCGGCGACGAGGTGTTCTTCGCGGCTGTTCGGGACTTCCTCGCCGCGCATGCCTACGGCAATGCCTCGATGCCGGAATTCCGCGCTTTCGTGCAGTCCCGCTCACCCATGGACCTGACCGGGTTCTTCCACGCGTGGCTGAACACCACCGCGCCGCCGCCGGAGGAGTACCTGTTTCCGGGCGTCCTGCGCAGCTGACCCGTCAGTCGTCCCCGGCGCGCTGCCTGGCCTTCGCCAGCCTGCGTTCGGCTCGCTCCACCTGACGGCGCGCCGCGTGCAACTCGTCCTTCGCCGACCGCTCGGCCGACTTGCGGAACTGCCGCTGCTGTTCGGCGTGCTCGAGCTCGTCGCGCAGCGCGGCGACGCGTTCCTCGGCCGAGGACAGTTCTCCGGTCGCTTCTTCGAACGCGGCTCCGGCCGAATCCTCCTCGGCACGGGCGGTTTCGAGCGCCTCCTCGGCCTCCCGCAGTTCTCGGCGCGCGCTGTCGTCGGGCTGCCGCACGGCCGCTCGTCCGGGCCGCGTGGCCCGTTCGGGCACCGCGAGCAGACCCGGTCCACTCGGTCCGAAGCCTTCGTAGCTCGCGGCCGTAGCGAGTGTTCCGGCACGCAGCCGATCGGCTACGTCCCGATCGGCGAGTGCGGCGGTCAAGGTCTGGCCGATCTCCCGGACGACGTTCTCGCCGACCGGATGCCCGTGTTCGGCGGCGAGCGCCCCCGCCTTCTTGGCGAGGGCGTTGACCAGTTGCTGGCGCTGCGCGGTCAGCTCGCGCAGCTGTTCGGCCGAGAGTTTTCGCTGCGCGGCGGCCAGCGCGGCGGCCAGCCGCAGCAGGGCGGCCACGTCCTCGGGCGCCGCCCTGGACAGCAGGTTCGCCGCCCACGCGGTCAGGGTGGGTTTACGCAGCTTGCCGATGGCGGCCGCCAGTTGCTTGTCACCCGACTGTTTCGCGGCGGCCGCCCGGTCGGCGCGCGCCGCGACGAAATCCGCGGGCGCCAACCCGTACAGGTCGCGTGCGACGTCCTCGACCGTCATACTGCCCAAGCGTAACGACTCGGTCTCGGGCGACGACACACTCCGCATACCGGACAAGAGTCCAGTTGCATGGAATACGCGAAAGGCGTTGCTAGTGAATTACTCTGCGTTCTTCTTGCTCGGCCGTCTGCTCCCCAGCATCCTCGGTTACGCGCTCATGGGGCTGTACGGCACGCACAGCATCTAGGCCGCCCCCGTGCCAGGTCGCCCGCGGGCTGATGCGGCCGCTCAGGTCGTGCGGGTATCCTCACCGCGTTCACGAGCACGTGAACGTTTCGGTGAGAGAGGTTTTCAGGTGAAGTTTCCAGGAGCGAGGTTGCTGGCACGGATCGTGCTCGCCCTCGTCGCGGTGGCCGCGGTGGTGGTCACGGTGGCCGGCTGTTCGTTGATCGAGGACGCGGGTAAGTCGGACACCGCCAAGGCCAAGGCCGGCGACTGCATCAACGTCATCGAGGGCTCGGCGGTCGACTCCAAGACCGAACCGGTCGACTGCTCGTCGGACAAAGCCGTGTACAAGGTCGCGCAGTCCTACGACAAGAAGACCGACTGCGCCGCCGACTACACCTCCTACGAGGAGACCCTGGCCGGCGGTACCACCGCCTTCCTGTGCCTGGCCCCGAACTTCAAGGAAGGCAGCTGCTACAACGAGAGCAGCACGACCGGATACAAGCACGTCGACTGCGCTGCCTCGGACGCCACCTTCAAGGTGCTGAAGCGGATCGACGGCAAGGCCGACGAATTGCTGTGCGACCAGGACGCCGACGGCTTCCGCCTCATCGAAACGGACCCGAAGGTCACCTTCTGCACCGCCAAGCCCAAGGGCTGATCATTCCAGCAGGGCAACCGACGCGATCCGGTGCAGCGTGAAGTGCCGGACCGCGCCGGTGACCGGGTCCAGCGCGTCCAGCTGCCCGTTGCCCACCTTCAACGGCTCCACCACCCGTTGGGAAGCGACGCCTTGGGCGTCGACGTAGCCGATGTTCACCGACCGTCGCACCCGCGCCGCGAGCTGCAACAGGGCGAGGGTGGCGGCGGTATTGGTCCGCGTGCCGTCCGTGCGTACCGCTTGACCGGACCGGGCACTGGCGGCGCGTTCGCCCGCGCGTAATTCCGTGACGAGCAGTTCGAGTTGTTCGGTGCTGGGCGGTGTCGGCCGATACGGCTGCCGTGCGACGGGCCGCACCGAGATCCGCGCGCCCCGCGGCCGCAGATCGACGATCGCGCCGCTCGAGTCCTCACCCGCGGGTGCGAAACCGGCCGCGCGCAGCTGCTCGAGCAGTTCGCCGAGCGGCGCTTGGGCGATGGCGACGGTCGGGGCGATGGATCGCAGCGCCAGCGCGCTCGCCACCGGCGCGGACAGTACTTGGGCCAGTAGCGCCGGGTCGTCACTGCGGATGAACGACTGGGCCATACCCGCGCGCAACTGGCCGTGACGCCGGGCCACGTCATCGATCAGATAGGTCAGTGCCTGGGGGATCGGCGTCCGGGAATGCGCGGCGAACAGCGCGTGCAGCTCCGCCGCCGTCAGCCCGGCGTCCAGCGCGCGCCGCACCGAGGACTCTCCGATCCGGTATACCGTTGCGGCGCCCGCGGATTCGACGTCGGCGACGAGGGCGACGCGACGCTGGAGATCGGTGGTCAACGGGCCGGGTGCGATCACCGTGAGATCGGCTTGCACCAGCACGTGGTCCACCGGCTCCGGCAGCGCCGCCTCCATCTCCGCCTCGGCGTCGGCCACGCTGGTCGGCGCCGCGTGCAGCAGCGCCCGCGCCGCCGAGCCGAGCGCGCCGCGGCCGATCAACCCGAGCGCCGCCGCCTCGGCCAGCGTCTGTTCGACCACCTCCGGCCGGAAATTCCTGCGCCTGCGCGGCTGCCGCCAGGCCAGTACCCGGCCGATTTCCGTTGGGGCCAGCGCGGTGCCGGACGGATATTCCGCCAGCAGGGCGAGGATCGCGTGCCGGTCGCGCGGCGCGGTCGGGGTGCGCAGTTCCAGCGACAGCGCGGCCAGCGGTTTGTCGTTGGCGTCGCGCATGCCGATCATCCACGGCATCCGATCCAATTCGAGCCAGGTCAGTCCGAGGGCGGCCCAGCGCCGGGCGGGCGGCGCTTCCAGCCAGGCGTCCACCAGTGGCGTCGGCGCCCAGAAGTCGTCGGTCGTCTCGAAGTCCGGTGGCGGGTCCGGCAAACCCTTCTCGATCAATTTCGCGGCCGCCAGCAGCTCGACCAGCAAACCCGCCCTCGGCTCGTCGACACCGACCTGCTTGGCGATGCGGCGCAGCTCGCGCACGCCCAGGCCGCCCGCGCGCAACGCGGGAGCCGGGGCATGGCCGAGCACCTCGAGCACGGCCGCGCAGTGCCGCAGCAGCTCGCCGACCTCGCCCGCCGCGACCGCGTTCACATCGGCGGGCGGGTATTTCGCCGGCTCCGGTCGCGGCGGCGTCAGGGCATGCGGGTGGGTGACCGGTTCCCCTCGCAGCACCTGGCCGACGGTGACCGGGAGTTCGACGGTCTCGTCATCGATCCGGTGCAGCAGCCTGCGCGCCAGCAGCCGCTGGATCGGCCGCTCGGCCGGAGTGCCCGGTGCGGCGTCCTTGGTGCGGCCACGAGGCCCTGTCGCGGCCAACTTGTCCAGCAGGGACCGTTCGGCGGGCGGCAGCTCGGGCAGCGCCGCGACCACCTCGGGTTCGGTGAGCGCGTCGGGGATCTCGGTCGCGGTGCCGATCGGCCACGGCAACGCCTCGGCGGCCGCCGGAATCAGGTGCAGTCCCTGCTCGGCGTCGATCCAGACCAGCGCGCGAGCGGTCAGCCGCTCCAGCGCCTCATCGATCGCGGCGGCCGGCACCCGTTCGCTCAATTGCACATGCAACTCGGCGCGGCGCAGCGTGCCGCCGTCGGTGCGCGTCACCCCGTGCATCGCAAGGGTTTCCACGATGGCGAATTCGAGGGTGTTCAAGTCCTCCGTGGCGCGCAGCACCGACGCGCGCTGTTCGACGCGGGCGGCGAGCACGGCCATGGCGGAGGGCAGCGGGACGGCCAGGTCGGGCCGAAGCTGCAGCAGCGTCACGAGCTGGGCATCACTGCGGGCACCGAGCCATCCGGCAAGGGAGTCGGTCACGGTCATCCGATCCAGCCTACGATGCTGGGCGATCGCCCGCCGACGTCCGGAGCTACGGGCTGCGGCGCATCCTGGTTGAGCGGCCGGGCTAGCATGGGGCCGTGGTGAACAAATCGAAGAAATCCTACGTCGACAACGGCTGGCCGAAGGTCGCCGACGGTGACCCCGCGGTCACCGAGCTCTCTTCGGCCCGATCCGGTGGTCTCTCGCCCTACGGCGAGGACACCGAGTTCCCGGTCCCGGCTGAGCAGTTGCCTTACATGCACCCGAACACGGTGATCAACCGCTGAGCGCGCGACCGGAACGTTCTCGGCTACGGAGAAGGGCCCCGCATCCACGTTGATGCGGGGCCCTTCTTGCTGAAGCCTTCGGGTCAGGAGGGGAGCAGACCCTTGTTCGCCTCGTAGAAGTTCACGATCGCGGGGTCGAGGGTGACTCCGCTGGACTTGGCGGCGTTGAAGAAGTCGAGAGCTTCCTTGGGCACCTGGACGCCCTGGCTCTGCACGACCTCGAGAGCGCGGTCGACGGCCGAGAAGATCTGCTGCGTGTCGGCAGGCGCGGCAGGCGCTGACTGAGCGAGCTGCGGCGCGGGGTTCCAGCGCGGGGTCTCGGCGGTGGCGGGCGCGGAGCGCGGGCTCGGCGCGCTGCTCAGGCCCAGCTTCGAGGAGCAGGAGGGCCAAGCGCCCCAACCCTGCGAGGCGAGCACCTTCTCGGCGACCGCGATCTGCTGTTCACGGCTGGCCTGGTTGGCGCTGGCGGCGTATTCCTGACCGCCGTGGGCGCGCCACGTGCTGGGCGAGAACTGCAGCCCGCCTTGGAAACCGTTGCCGGTGTTGATGCCCCAGTTGCCGCCGGCCTCGCACTGAGCGAGTCGATCCCAGTCGGAGTCGGGTGCCGCGCTGGCGTTGCCTGCGAAGGCCACACCGGCGGTGCCGATGATGGCTCCGGTCACGGCAACCTTGGCTACCGTGCGTCCGGTCGAGCTTGGCTTGCGATGGCGTCCACTCATATCGGGTTCGTCTTCCTCTCGACGCACCTGCGACATCTTCGGTTCTGGTTCGGACTGAGAGGTCGTCCGTTCCGCCCTCGCCCCTACGTTTCCGTCGGGGGATCCGGTACCCGCGGGGCGAGGCTCGGTGCGGCGGGCCGGTGGTCGCCGGGGGTGCCCCGGCTGGATAAGACCGTACGACGAACCGCGGGAAAAATCACTATTTGGTAACCGGCGTGTACCAACGGGTCTCGACGCGATATCGGACCGGGGAGGAGGCTTCATGCAGCTAGAGGCGCCGCGGCCGCACCCGCGGCGGGTCGTCACCGCTTCGTGATCTACTCGTAATGTGATGAGGATCACACACTGGAGTGGGTAACGATCGCATCGGGTAACCGGTTCGGTGTCGGATCGGAGATGATCACTCCGCTTCAGCGCGACCGGCGGCCCGAGCGCAGCGCGAAGACGAGCGCGAGCACGAACCCCAGCGGCGCGAGCATCGCCCCGAAGTAGAGCCACAGCCCCGGCTCGCCGTCGGTCAGCAAGGGGATCGCGAAAATCGCGACGATAGCCAGCAATCCCAGCGCGAACACGGAGAGCGCGAGTTGCAGCAACCAGTCGCCGCGCCGCCGTGGGGCGCCGCCGGGCGGGGTCGGAGCGGAAGGGTTCGTCACGGTTCGACGGTAAAACTGATGTGCTTGCGTTATTCGCACCGGGGTAGACTCGATAGCAATCGCGTCCTGCAATCCTGCTGGGCGCGTTCTTTTCGCACAGGAAAAGGGCCGGTCGCGCGACCGGCCCGGTAGACGGATGTGCTCGGGCCGTAGGGGTCCGAGTTTTCGATGATGAACGGGTGAGCGCAGTGCCGACCGGCAGGGTGAAGTGGTACGACGTCGAAAAGGGCTTCGGCTTCCTTTCCCAGGACGAGGGTGAGGACGTCTACGTGCGCTCGTCCGCGCTGCCCCAGGGCGTCGAGGGCCTCAAGCCCGGCCAGCGCGTCGAATTCGGCATGGCCGCAGGCCGTCGCGGCCCCCAGGCGCTGAGCCTCAAGCTGCTCGAGGCGCCGCCGTCGGTCCGGCAGGGCCAGGAACGCAACGCGCGCAAGGAGCCTGCCGCGCGCAGGCACACGCCGGACGAGCTGCACGGCATGGTCGAGGACATGATCACCTTGCTCGAGGCGAAGGTGCAGCCGGACCTGCGTAAGGGCAAGTACCCGGATCGCAAGACGGCGCAGCGCATCTCGGAAGTCGTCCGCGCGGTGGCGCGCGAACTGGACCACTGATTCCGCTCGATTTCGCTTCATCCGGGCGGCCGTCGGGCCGAATTCACTCGAGGTAGGCGTTTTGGGGCCGCGGAGGTCGAGGGAAGCCCGGTTGCCGGACTTCTGACGCCGATCGTTCGTGGCCGTCCATCGGTGGATTCATCCGACCCGCAGCGGGTTTCGGGCGAGTCCTGCCCGGCCACCGTGCAGGCGCCGTGCGCTCGGAACGCGCACCGGCGTCTGCGGAGTCGGCGAAAGACGTTGCGTCCGAGACTCGCTACGCCGTGCTGATCGACCAGGTGGCGTGCGGCACGTAGAACTCCCGGCCCGTTTCGTCGCGGGCGAGGATCGGCAGCTGGAACTCCACGCCGATGAGGCGCAGGTCCGGCTCCGGTTTGGAATCGATGGTGAGGGCGAAGGCCCGGTCCGGGTAGTCGTTGCGGCTGATCACCTGGTCGACTTTCTCGCCGTTCGGCAAAAGGTAGACCAATTGTGCGAGCCAAGGCGCGTCGGCGACCTTCTTCGGAAGCGACAGCTGCAGTGGGTAACCGGCGGGCACTTCCAGGTCGACGGTGCGGCCACGGTGGCAATCCGGCGTGTCGGGCCCGCAATTCAGCGTCGTGAACACCGTGCCGGGGACATTGTCCTCGGGCAGGATGCTGCAGTCCTGCATAGTCACCGAGCAGTAGCTGAACGGCCGCACGGTGACCGTCTTGCCGTGTGCGTAGGCGGTGAGTGTGACGTCGGGCTTCTCGGCGTCGTGGACCAGCACCGCCAGCACGCCCACGAAGGCGACGGTGAGCACGAGCAGTGCGACCGCGGCCAGCGCGGCGATCGTGCGTGCGTTGAGCTTGCTCACCAGATCGGGTCTCCTTGCCCTCGTCGAAAGCGTTCGGCGTCACCGTCGCGCGGCGCCGGGTCCTCCGCCCGAGGCGCGCTCGCCGGATATCCGTGCGGCCGGGTCGTCGGCACCTCTTGCTCCGCGTGCTGGGGACGGTTGCCGCCGAGGCCGGGCAGTAGCGAGTGGCCTCGGAAGCTGAGGAAAGTCTGCACCAAGCCGAGGACGAGTATCACGGTGACCACCGCGAAGCCCTTCCAGTAGTCGGTCGGCAGCAGCACACCGGCCGCACCGCCGACGACCCAGCTCAGTTGCAGCACGGTCTCCGACCGCCCGAAGCCGGAGGCGATCGACTCCGGCGGCAGGTCGTCCTGGATCGAGGCGTCCAGCGACACCTTGGCCAGCGCGCTCGTCCCCGCCGCCACCAGGGCCGCGGTCGCCGCGCCGAGGAGGTTGTCGGCGAACGTCGCGAACAGCGCCACCAGCGCGCACGCCGCCGTGCAGCCGAGCACGACCAGCGACGGCTTGCCGAGTTTCAGCCGGGCGCCCGTCGCATTGCCCGCGAAATTGCCGATGGCCGCGGCCGCGCCGACCGCACCGAGCATGAGGGCCTGCTGCGCGGGCCGGTGTTCTGTCGCTTTGGCGACGAACGCGACATAGAAGGTGAGGAACCCGGTCAGGACACGAATGGCGCTGTTGCCCCAGAGCCCGGTCACCACGGCGCGGCCGAGCGGTTGCCTGCGCTTGCGCGGCGGGATCGACGACTCCGCGCCGGACGAGAGCACCTCGGTGCGCGCGTCGGCGCCGTGATAGCTCAACGTCGCCGGCACCTCGCCCTCGGTCACCTCCACCCAGGAGGGGATGCGCAGACTCAGATACGTCCCCCCGCAAGCGATCAGCGCCGCGAAGACCAGTGCGCCGTTGGAGCCCGCGATCGCCGCGGCCGACCCGGCCAGCGCTCCGGCGCCCATGGTGCCGCCGACCAGCCCGAACACCGTGAGGCGGGAGTTGGTGCGGACCAGATCTATGTCCGGCGGCAGCACCCGGGGCGTGACCGCGCTCTTGAGCACGGAGAACGATTTGCTGCCGATCATCATGCACAGCGCGAGCGGATACAGCGCCCAGGTGTCGAACTGCAAGACCAGCACCACCGCGACCACCGCGCGCACCGCGAACGACGTCGCCAGCGCGAGGCGGCGACCGCGCTGCAGGCGATCGAGCAGCGGTCCGATCAGCGGGGCGATCACCGCGAACGGCGCGATCGTGATCAGCAGGTACAGCGCGACTTTCGTCTTGCTCTCCGCGGTGGCGCTGGCGAAGAACAAGGTGTTGGCCAGTGCCACCGCGATGGCGGCGTCCAGGGCGAAGTTCGCCATGGTGGCGTAGGTGAGCGCCGTGAGGCCGGACTTGTCCGCGCCGTCGGCCTTGGCCGCGCGCTGGAAGGTCGCGATGCCTTTCTCGGTGAGTTCCCTGCCGCGCATGGCGGCCACGCGGGTGACCGTGAGTTTGCGTGGCATCCGCCGCGCGCCGGCGGCATCGGGGCTCTCGGGTTGCCGGCCCTGATCCTGCGCGGCGGTCTCGGGATGGTCGCCTTCGGCGGGGGCCGGTGTCTCGCTGTACCGGGGCGGCTCCGGACGGTGCGGGAAGACGTGCCGAGCCGCGCGGCCGGAGGCCTTCGGCTGCTCGGCGTCGGGCCCGACCGGGAGCGGCTTGGTGGGCGGAGGCTGCGCGGGCCGTGGCGGGTCGCGTCGCGGGCTCGGCGGCGGTCCCGGCTGGTCATGACGCTCGGCGGCGCGTCCGGATCCCGGTCCGAGCGGTGGTAGCGGCCTGCGGCGCCGCGGCCCATTGGGTGGCGGATATCGGTCGAAACCGGGATGCCGATCGAACGGCGGGACCTCCTCGCCTTCCCGCCGATCACGGTCGGGACCGGAAGGTTCGCGGGGAGTAGTCACGACTCCAATTCTGGCGCACTCTCGGGCCGGGTGTTCACGCGCGCTCCGGGGTGGCGGCGGAAAGCGATCGTCGTCGCGACCCGCGATCACGCTCAGGCGGGGGCGAAGCGGACCTCGAACATGGTCGGCCAGTTCTTGCCCGTGATCAGAAACCGGTCGGTGCCGGGCAGTTGGGCGATGCCGTTGAGGGCGTCGGCGCCTGCCCGTGCGGTCGCGGGGAGCAGACCGGCGGCGTCGGCGGTCGCCAGCACGGCGCCGGAGTCCGGGTCGATGCGCAGGATCGTGTCGGTGGGCCAGTCGTTGGCGTAGACCGACCCGTCCGCCGCGCATTCGAGCTCGTTGAGGCGTGCGCCGTGGTGACTGTCGAGCTCGACCGAGCCGGTAGGGGCGAAGGTGACCGGATCACGGAAGGTGAGGCGGTCGGTGCCGTCGCTCATCACCAGCCGTCCGTTTCCGGCGCACAGACCCCAGCCCTCGCCGTCGTAGCTCACCCGGCCGCGTTCGGCGAGCGTCGCCGGGTCACGGGCGATGGCCACGCCGTCGTGCCAGGTCAGCTGCCAGAGCGTGGCGCCGGCGAGGGTGATGCCCTCGCCGAAGTACGGGGCGGGCAACTCAGTTCTGGCCAACTCCTCCCCGGTCGTGAGCCGGGACGCGCGCACGCCGGACGCGCCGACCAGCCCGGTGCCCTCGTAGAGCACGTCGCCGTCGACCTCCAGGCCTTGGGTGAACGCCTTCGTATCGTGCGGCCGGGTGGCGATCACCTCGATGTTCATGCTGGGTGCCTGGTCCGCTACGCCGCCGCATCCACCCACGATGAGCAGACCGACCAGCACACTGATGGCCAACGCACGCCGATTGCGTTCCATACGGCAAAATGTAGGCCGTGAGCGCAGTTTCTGTTTCGGAGTCCGGCGTGCGGCCGATTCTGGCCGATGCCGTCGATTTGGCCCGCCGTGCGCTCCTGGAGTTGGAACCGTCGGCCGTCGGCGCGCACCTCGGCGTGATCGCCGAGGACGAGAGTGCGGCGACCCACCGATTCGAGGCCACGCTCCCCGGTTACCGCGGGTGGCAGTGGGCGGTCGTGGTGGCCGCCCCGCCCGACGCCGACCACGCGACGGTCAGCGAGTCCGCGTTGCTGCCCGGGCCCGATGCCTTGGTCGCGCCCGAGTTCGTGCCCTGGGAGCAGCGCGTCCGCCCCGGGGATCTCGCGCCAGGGGACCTGCTCGCCCCGCCCGCCGACGACCCACGCCTGGTGCCGGGCTACGTCGCGACCGGCGATCCGGTGGTGGACGAGGTGGCCTACGAGGTCGGTCTCGGCCGTACCAAGGTGATGAGCAGGGAAGGCCGCGAAGAGGCCGCCGAGCGGTGGTACACCGAACACGGACCCGACTCGGAGATGGCCAAGGCCGCGCCCGCCACCTGCGGGACCTGCGGCTTCTATCTGCCACTCGCCGGGTCGCTGCGCGCCGCGTTCGGTGTCTGCGGCAATGCCATGGGCGCGGACGGGCGCGTTGTCCACGTCGCCTACGGCTGCGGCGCGCACTCGGATACCGAGGTTCCAGCCGGTAACGGGTCGCCGCTGTTCGAGGCGTACGACGACGCGGCCATAGAGGTGATCTCGCTCGAAACCGCCGACTCTCGCGTGGCCCCGCAGGGCGCCGACGAAGCGCCGACAACCGAGGACATCGATCCGCACGGTGCGGCCGCCGAGAATGTCGCGGTGGCCGCCGACCCGGGAGTCGCCGAAGGCGCAGCCGTGGCCGGGGATGCCGCCGTGGCCGCTGCGCCTGCTGAAGACGTCTCGACCGGCGAGGGTGCCGCGGTCGTCGAGAAGGCTGTGGACGTGCGGGCTCCTGCGGTTTCCGGGGAAGCTGCCATCGCGCCGGAGGACCGGTCCGAGACCACCGCCACGACCGGCGATCCCGCGTTCCGCCAGGATGCCGCACTCGGTGAGCGCGCCGCGGTGATCGAGGAAACCGCGGCGATCGGGCACGAAGAGGTCGCCGAGAACGCTGCGGTGACCGAGAACCCGGTCGTCGCTCGAGATGCGGTCTTCGCCCAAGACGACGCCGCCGCGATCGCCGCCGGCGGCGAGCATTCCGGCATCGCGGAAGCACTCGCGGCTGTCGAAGGTGACGAGGCGACGGAGGACACCGCCGCCTCGGAGGAAAGCACCACCGTCGAGGGCTCGGGCGCGACCGCCCAGCCCGCGGGCAGCACGGCGGCTACGCACCGCGATGTGGTCGAGTTCGTCGAGGTCAGCGCCGCCGAGGTCGGCGAAATCGACGCCGCCGCCGCGTTCACCGAATCGAGCATCCCGCCCGCCGTGCGTGCGACGCCGAGCGTGGACGATGCCGCCGAAGCACCGACCGGCCACGAGCCCGCCTCTGCCGGGACGGTCGCGGATGAGCCGAGCGTGGCGACGGACGACGCAGCCACCGGTCCGGCTCTCGGAACGGACGAAGCGGCGGACGCCGGTGAAAGCGGTTCGGATGTCACGCCGGCCGATACGGAAAACGCCGATGCCGCCACGCGTCCCGCGGTGGCGACCGATCGCGAGGCCGGTGCGGCGGAGTCCGAGTCGGGCACGACGGGATCACGTGCACCCGGGGTAACGAGCGGTGATGCGTCGCCGGGTTCTGACGATCGATATGCCGTCGACGCGCGCGCGACCGAACCGGACGCTGTCGAGTCGAGCGAAGCAGCCGGATCGAGTGACGCGACGACGGAGGCCGTCGAGTCGACCCCGGTGCAATCCGTCGCAGCCGATCCGAATGTGGCCGAGGCTTCCGACGCCGTGTCGCAGGCGCACGAGCCCGCATCGTCGTCCCAGACGGACACGCCTGGCGCACCGGAACCCACCGCTACGCCGGTCGCCGATGACGCCGACGCGCGATCCGAGTCGGGTATCGCTGATGCTCCGGGTTCCGAGGCACGGCCGGAGTTCTGGTCATCGCCGCGGAACTGAGCGACGCCGCCGACCCGTTCGGCACTTCGGCGCTGCGAGCGGCGGTGCTCGCCGCATGGCGTGATTCGCCGACGCGGTTGCGTGAGGACGCCGCTACCGAGAACGACCTGGTGCGCGCGGGCTATCGGGACCGCTTGCTGACCGAGTTGGCGCAGAATGCCGCCGACGCCGCGCGCAGGGCGGGCGTGGACGGCGCTGTCGTGGTCTGGCTGGACGGTCGTGACCTGCACGTCGGGAATACCGGTGCGCCGCTCGACGTCTCCGGTGTGCACGCGCTCACCGCCTTGCGCGCGTCGGGGAAGTCCGACGGCGGGACCGTCGGTCGATTCGGTGTCGGTTTCACCGCGGTGCTCGCGGTGAGCGACGACATCGAGTTGCGGTCGGCCTCCGGGTCGCTGTGGTTCTCGCGTGCCGAGACCCGGAACGCTCTGCACCGCAACGAGATCCGTTTACCTGCGGTCGATGCGGGCGAATTCGCCGCACCGGTGTTGCGGTTGGCCTGGCCGATCGAGGCGCGACCGGCGGACGGTCTCGACACCGAGGTGGTGCTGCGGCTGCGCGCGGACGTGGACGCCGACGCACTGCTGGCCGCGATGCGCGCCGAAGCCGTCGATCTGCTGCTGGAACTGCCCGCCCTGCACCGCATCCGGATCGGCACGGACGAATTCGTCAGCAGTGCCGAGGACATGGGCGACGGTATGCACGAGGTCTATGTCGACGGCCCCGGCAGCGAACAGCGCACCTGGTGGCAGTACCGCGCGCCGCGCGCCCGCTGGTTGCTGCCGGTGCGTGACGGCAGGCCGGTGGCCGCCGCCCCCGATGTGCTGCGCGCGCCGACCAGATCGGACGAGGAACTGTCCCTGCCCGCCTTGCTCATCGCCGACATCCCGATGCAGCCGGATCGGCGCAGATTGCTGCCCGGTGCGCGGCTCGGCGAACTGGCCCGCGGCTACGCGGATTTCGCTCGTGCTCTTCCGCCACGCGACCGGCTCGTGCTGGTACCAACGCCCGGGTTCGCTCGCAGCGAGGCCGATGGCCTGCTGCGCGAAGCGCTGCTGCGCGAATTGCAGACGCGTTCTTGGCTGCCGGTAGTCGCCACCCGCCGGCACGCCTACCCGGAAGGCCTAGGCGATCCCGAGCCCTTGACCGCGGACCACCTCGGATCGGGCACTCCCGCCTTTCCCGGTGCGGACGACGAACTGCGGGGCCGAGAATCGGGTGCCGTCGCCGACGTCGAAGCGGGGAACATCGCCGTCCCCACCCGCGCGTACGTCTTGGCCGGTCTGACCGCGGAATTGGCCGACCTGCTCGATGAAGTGGTCGGTCCCCTGGTGATCCCGGACCTCTCCGGACGGGCGCACACCGAGGCCATGGGCGCGCTGGACGTGCACCGGCTCGGCTTGGCTCGGCTGGCGGAGTTGTCCGGGGGCTTGGAGCGGCCGCCGAGTTGGTGGCGATCGTTCTACGCGGCGCTCGAACCGTTCGTGGTGGATCCGCTCGCGGCGGAGGAGTTGGGCGCGCTGGCGGTGCCGTTGGCCGACGGCAGACTCGTCACGGGGCCGCGCACCGTGGTGCTGGACGATCAGCTCGAGGTCGCGATCCCGCTGCACTGGGCCAGGCTGGCGCATCCGGAGGCCGCGCATCCCCTGCTGGCTCGGCTCGGCGCGCGGTCGGCCACCGCCGAGGATCTCCTGACCGACCCGGGCTTGCGTGCCGATCTGGAGGACCATCCGGGCGACCCGGACACCGCTGATGCCATCCTGCGTCTAGCCGCGCATGCCGACCGGGAGGCCCTGTCTTCCTGGCTGGGGCTGCTCGAATTGCCCGACACCGAAGGTGACTCGCGGCCCGCCGACGAACTGCTGCTGCCCGGCGCGCCGCTGCGCGAGCTGCTGGTGCCCGATGCGCCGTTCGGCACCGTCGACCCAGAACTGGTCGAACGCTACGGCGCGGACGCGCTGCGCGCCGTCGGCGTCGGCTGGGATTTCGGTGTGATCGTCGAAGCCGATCCGACCGGTCCGGACCACGATCTGGACGACGAGGAGCACTGGTGGTCCACGCTTCCGGACGATCCGCCCGAGCTGGTCGCCGTCCGTGACCTGGACCTGATCGATGACACCGCCTGGCCGGAAGCGTTGCGGCAGTTGGCCGGGTCGCCGCGCACCCGCCGCCTGCTCACCGACGCCGACGGTTACACCGCGTGGTGGTTGCGCCGATACGCGCGGGTCGACGGCACTCCGCTGGGACTTCTGCGCCATCCCGCCGACACCGACTTCGACGGTCTGTTACCGGCGTTCGCCGTCGCCGGCGTCGACCCGGACGCTTGTCGCGCGGTTCTCGCCGACCCCGCGACGATCACCGACGAGTTGGCCGCCGCTTTGTTGGAGGCGCTCGCCGACACGTCGAGAACTCCCTCGCCGGAGGTTGTCTCCCGCACTCATGCCCGCTTGGCCGCCGCTGTCGCCGCCGGCCTGCTCGACCTCGCCGACCTGCGGCCACCCGATCGCGTGCGCGCGCTCACCGGCGCCGTGGTCGATCCGGAAGACGCGTTCGTCCTCGATCGACCGTGGTTCGGCCTGGCGGTGCCGCCGGATAGATTGGTGGTCGGCGACGCCGGAACGGCCTCGTCTCTGGCGGCTCTGCTCGATCTGCGGCTGGTGTCGGAGGCCGTCACCGGCGAGGTGGTGAGCGTCGGCCGTCGCACGACCTGGGCAGCGGAGCCGCTGGGAGTCGTGCTGCGGCAGCTGTTCGCTTTGCCGCCGCAAGCGGGCGAGCTGGTCGTACACCACGACCTGACGGTGCGGTTGAGCGGCGCGATCGAGGCCACGGTCGCGGTGCCCTGGTGGCAGACCGGCTCGGCCGTGCACGTCCGCGCGCCGCGGCCGGGTGGCTGAGCTCGGCTACTGCGCCGCGTACCCCGTGAGCATCTCGCTCAGCAGATCGAGCTGTCCGCGCACGCTCTCGCTGTCGTTGTCAACCAGCCAGCGCAGCACCACACCGTCGATGACGTTGAGCGTGAACCGGCTCAGTGTCTGCACCGGGACCGACCAGGTGTTGCCGGTCGCGTCGCGCGCGTGCTCCAGGATGTCGGCGACCGTGGAGTCGTTGAAGTTGTACTGCTCGCGCGCGA
Organism: Nocardia sp. NPDC003999; assembly: GCF_053604885.1. Taxonomy (NCBI): domain Bacteria; kingdom Bacillati; phylum Actinomycetota; class Actinomycetes; order Mycobacteriales; family Nocardiaceae; genus Nocardia; species Nocardia sp. NPDC003999. The sequence continues at coordinate 458,704 of NZ_JBSGIB010000002.1, read as the reverse complement.
TCGCGAGTTTCGCCGGGGTTTGTTCGCCCTCGCGCAACGCGTAAGTGGTCGTTTCGTAAGTGAGCAGCTGTCGTTCCGGAGTGGCTTCAATGTTCAGCCACATCAGTTCCAGACCCGCGCGGATCAATTTTTGAAGGGCTTCTTTTCCACTTCCGACGTCCTGCCAAACCGTTTCGTTCGCGTCGACGGAATCGCGCAATTCCATCGACAACGCTTTGACCAGCTCGGTCATCAGCGCGTCCTTGTTTTCGAAACAGTAATGCACCACACCGAGCGAGACGCCGGCCGCCTGAGCGACATCACGCGTGGTCACGCCCGCAACACCCTTTTTCTCGGCAAGGCCGATCGCGGCCTCGATAAGGTGGGCCCGTCGTTCTTCGACGCTCAATCGGGAGGACACCCAAGGGAGTTAAGCGCCCACGGCTCGTGCAGTCAATTCAAGGGTGGAAAAAATCTGGACTGGACGAGTGACCAGTTGTGTGGTTCGCTGCATCGGGACAGAAGGAGACGGGTATGCCGGTGTCACGCCGAACTGTTCTGACTCGGACGGCGATCGGGTCCGCCACGCTCGCGGCCGCGACGGTGCCCGGGATGAGCGACGCACTCGGCGTTCCGGCGGCCGCCGCACCGGATCCCGGCGGTTACGAGATCGGTGTCGGACTCTCCGACATCACCGGCCCGGCCGCCGAATGCGGGATGATGGGCTACTCCCAGCTCGAGCAGCAGACCGCGGGCATCCACCTGCGCCCGCGGGCGCGGGCGTTCATCATCGGCGGCGCGGGGCGGCGGATCGTCTTCGTGGTCGCCGAGAACGGAATGATCTTCCAGTCCGTCCACCGCGGCGTGCTGACCGAACTGGCCCGGCGTTTCGGCGACCTGTACACCGAGCAGAACGTCCTGCTCACATCGACCCATTCGCACGCGACCTGCGGCGGCTCCAGCAACGACTACGCCTATAACCTGTCCATCCTCGGTTTCCAGCAGCAGGTGTACGACGCCGAGGTGAACGGGATCGTCGAGGCGATCGCAGCCGCGCACGCCGATCTCGGCCCCGGCTCGCTGTCCCTCGGCCGCGCCGAGCTGCACAACGCGAGTGTGAATCGGTCGCGCGTGGCTTGGGAGCTCAATCCGCCTGCGGACAAACAGCATTTCCCGGATGCCATAGACCCCGCGGTGACCACTCTCGTCTTGCGCAAGGGCGGGCGAACGGCGGGGACCATCACCTGGTTCGCCACGCACAACACGTCCATGACCAACACGAACCGATTGATCAGCTCGGACAACAAGGGCTACGCCGCGTTCTCCGCCGAGCACATCGAGCACGGCGTGCGTTACCTGGACGGCAAGCCCGCGTTCGTCGCTGCCTTCGCGCAGACCAACGCCGGTGACATGTCCCCGAACCTGAACCTGCGCCAAGGCTCCGGTCCCACCGAGGACGAGTTCGAGAACACCCGCATCCTCGGCGAGCGGCAGTACGCGGCGTCGAAAGAAGCGGTGGCCCAGGCCCGGTCGATCTCCGGCCCGGTCGACGGGACGCTCTGCTACATCGACCTGGCGGACATCGCGGTAGACGGCCGTTTCACGCCGGACGGCCTGCCGCGACGCACCGCACCGGCCGCGGCGGGAGTCTCGCTGATCGCGGGAAGCGTCGAGGACGGCCCGGGACTGCCCGGCGGCCCGATCCCGGAGGGCGTGCGCAACCCGTTTATCGAGTCGCTCGGCGATCCGGCCCAGCCCGCGCCGGTTTGGCTGGCGGACGCGCAGGCGCCGAAAGCGATCGCGGTGCCGTTGGGCCTGCTGCCTCCGGTGCCATGGGTGCCGAATGTGGTGCCGATTCAGCTCGTTCGCATCGGCGAGCTCTACTTGGCCGCCGCGGGCGGCGAGTTCACCATCACGTCGGGCCTGCGCATTCGCAAGGCTGTCGCCGCGGCGCTGAGCGTCCCACTGGAGCAGGTGCTCATGCAGGGATACGCGAACGCCTACCACGAATACGTCACCACGCCAGAGGAATACGACTCCCAGCAGTACGAGGGCGCTTCGACGCTGTTCGGCCGCTACACGCTGTGCGCCTATCAGCAGGAGTTCACCCGTCTGGCTACGGCATTCGCCGCCCGTGGACCGGTGCCGCGCGGCCCGGCCCCGCGCGATGTGTCCCAGCTGCAACCGAACTTCCAGCCGGGCGCGGGTCCGGACGCGGCCGCGCCGGGTCGCGACTTCGGTGACGTGCTCGTGCAACCGCACCCGTCCTACGGTCCCGGAGACCAAGTGCTGGCCGAATTCGTCTCAGCCCACCCGAAACACGACAATCGGCGTAACGGGACGTTCCTGGAAGTGCAGCGCAGGAATGCTTCCGGCGAATGGGTGCGGGTGGCCAACGAGGGCGAGTGGGCGGTGAAATACCACTGGAGCAAGCGCGGGCTCGCCGAGTCGGTGGCCCGGTTCACCTGGGACATCCCTCTCGACGCCGAGCCGGGACGCTATCGCTTCCAGCACTACGCCACCCGTCTGGATCCCGGCGGCGCGCTCTACCCGCTCACCGGCACAACCGACGAATTCGAGCTGGTCCGAAGGTAACCAGGTCGGCTACAAGCCCGTCTGCGCGCCCTTGTCCCCGCGCCGCGCGCCGCGGCGCTGAACCAGATAGATGACCAGTCCGATCAGCCCCACCACCAGGCCCATCAGGCAGACCGGACGTGCCGACGCCCACCGGTCGCCGCCCGCCCACACCACCACGGTGGCGATCAGCCACAGCGCGCTGCCGACCGCGAGCACGGGGCGCGGGTCGGTCAGGCGCGGCGGAAGCTGCGGGACGTTCTGTGTCACGGGTCAAGCCTAATCGGCCCGGCTCGGAGGAGTCCGCCGCCCGCGCGAAGACGAGGTGGCCGCACCATGGCGGGAAGCCGCGACCGGCCGCCCTCGGTCCCGTATCGTTTGCCACTGTGACAACGCCATCGGATGTCAGAGCCCTTGCTGGTGAGCTCTCGCTGGCGGTCGTTCGACTGACGCGACACCTGCGCGGCCGTCGTGCCGACTCGCAGATTTCGCTGACTCAACTCTCCGCGCTCGCCACGCTGGCGCGCGAGGGCGCGATGACCCCGGGGGCACTCGCCGCCAAGGAACGCGTCCAGCCTCCGTCGATGACCCGCGTCATCGCCTCGCTCACCGACCTGGATCTGGTAGAGCGCAATCCGCATCCGACCGATGGCCGTCAGATCATCGTCTCGCTGTCCCCGGCGGGGCGCGCGCTCATCGCCGACGAAGCCAGCGCCCGCGAGGCATGGATGACCGAGCAGCTGTCGACGCTCACCGAGGACCAACTCGTCGTGCTCACCCGTGCCGTGGCGATCATGAAGCAGATCGTCGCGGAATCCGAGTAGCGCCACGGCCGCAACGGAGTTCGTCGCATACGCCGCCGAAGGCTCGGATCAACGCTTGGCCCGGATGATTCCGGCGCCCCACCACAGCAGGCCGCCCGCGATGGCCAGGCACAGGACGAAGGCCGGATAGACCAGAACTCCGTAGTCGTCGGCCCATCGGGGCAGGTGTGTGAGCTGGGTGGCCGCGCCGATCAGCAGCAGCACTCCCAAAGTCACCGCGATCGGCGCGAGTGGCGCGGTGTCCGAGTCGGCCCGGCGGGCGGTTCGGTCGGTCATGGTGGAGCCCTCCGTGCGGTCGGCTCGGCGCCCGCTCGGGACGCTGTGGGCACTGGAAATAAATCAGTTACCTTCTAGCTAACCTTCGCACGGAGGTGTGATTTCGTTAACACACTGTGATGCGGATCACAGTGTCGTCGCGAGATGGCGCAGCTCTTCTTCCACGGCGTCGAGCGATGGAAACCCTGGTGGACCTGGTGCTATTGCGCGCCGAACGGCCGATCACTGTCCACGATCTCCCGCCCCAGGGGGAACAGCGAGATCGGTATGAACTTCAGGTTCGCCCAGCCGAACGGAATGCCGATGATCGACAGGAACAGCGGAATGCTGGTGAGCAGATGCCCGAGCGCGAGCCACCACCCCGCGACGATGAACCAGATGATGTTGCCGATCAGCGAGCCCGCGCCCGCGCCGGGCTTCTCCACGGTGGTCCGGCCGAACGGCCACAGCACGTAGGCGGCGATCCGGAACGACGCGATGCCGAAGGGAATCGTGATGATCAGGATGAAGCAGATGATCCCCGCCGCGATGTAGCCGAGCGCCAGCCAGAATCCAGCGAAGACGAGCCACAGGATGTTGAGGATCAGCTGAATCGGCTTCATGAGACCAGCATGCCAGCCCGCGGCCCGCCGCGCGTCGTCAGAAGAACCAACCGAGCATCGCGTCCCGCTCCGCGCGGAAGGCGTCGTCGAAGGTACGCAGCTGCGCGGCGTCTTTCGCCCGCAACCGGTTCGCCGCGGCGAACACTCGCGCGGGATACGCGCCGAGATACATGCTGCCGAGCACGTCGATGCCCAGCTCGATATCGGCCGCGCGATCGGTCGGCTCGCATTCGGCCTCTCCGTTCCGCACGCGCAGTGCGAACGTGCCGCCCGCGTTTCGGAAGGGATCGGTCACCTCTAGCGTCACGTCCAAGTCGCTCGCGTAAGCGCGTGCTGTCAGTGCCGCCGGGACGTCCATCAGTCGCAGCCACAGCCCGTCGTAGCGGGCGGTGGTGCGCACCAGGCGGGGATCGGTCAGCAGATAGGGCAGCGGGTCGTGGTCGGTGAGCACGGCATCCACCCGTCGCACCAGGTCGAGTCCGAGCAAGGCCCGCCACAGGGCCGCGTGTGCCTCGGCCGTGACCGTCCGCATCTCGGCGACTTCCACCGTCCGTGCCCTGCCGTCCGCGTGGTACCGATACAGCGCGTAGCCGTCGGCGTGCAGGAGTCCGAACAGGGTGGTGCCGCCCTCCCGGTAGCGTTGCGGATCATCGAACACGATGTCCCAGGCCGCCGCAGGACGTACCTGCGCGCCGGGCACCAGCCTGCGCCATCGGTCGTAGATCGCCTCCGCCGCCGCGCGCAGCTCGCTCGGCGGGCGCAGCGTCACACCGCCGGGATCGGGTGCCGAGGGGAGGAATTCGGCGAAGCGCCGCTCGATGGCCACCGCGTTCTCCCGTGTCGCGGGACCGTAACCGAATCGGCCGTAGATGCCGCCCTCGCTCGCGGTGAACATGGTCAGAGGCAAGCCGTCGGCCTCGACGCGCCGATGCTGTTCGGTGTACATGGCGCGGAGGATGCCGCGCCGTCGGTGCGTCGGTGCGACGCCGACGCCCGCGATGCCGCACACCCGCACGGTCCGCTCGCCGGGCACGGTCACCGTCATGGTGGTGGACTGCGTGTGCCCGACGACCTCTCCACCCTCGACCGCGACGATCGAGTTCTCCGGTGGGAACAGCAGTGGATTCTGGTCCACCTCGGCCGGGTCGTAGCGGGTGCCGAACGAGGTCTCCACCAGCGTCGTGATCGCGGCCGCGTCGTCCGCGGTGGCCGACCGAATGGTGATTCCCGGCAGGGTCATGCCTCGACCATCCCATGCCCGCGTACCTGCCCGCACCGCATTTTCGCCGTCCGCGACCGCGCGGCGAACACCGATTCGGACCCGGCCGCGGCCGCCCGGCAGGATGGAGCGGTGGCCGAAGTGATCGACATCGATGACCCCGCCGACCCACGGGTCGACGACTTCCGCGATCTCAAGTCGGCCGATCGCAGGCCCGATCTACCCGGGCGCAAAGGGCTGGTGATCGCCGAGGGCGTCGTGGTGGTCCAGCGCATGCTCGATTCGCGTTTCGCGCCGACCGCCCTGCTCGGAGTGGAGCGCAGGCGCGCCGAACTCGCCGACGACCTGGTGACCGTCGACGTGCCGTACTACCGCGCCACGGCCGAGGTGATGGCCGAGGTGGTCGGATTCCACCTCAACCGCGGCGTGCTTGCCGTCGCCCGCCGCCCCACCGGTCTCGGCCTGGACGAGGTGATCGAGAAGGCGCGCACGGTCGCGGTGCTCGAAGGCGTCAACGACCACGAGAATCTCGGCGCCATGTTCCGCAATGCCGCCGGGCTCGGCGCCGACGCGATCCTGTTCGGCGACCGCTGCGCCGACCCGCTGTACCGCCGCGCCGTCCGGGTGTCGATGGGACATGTGCTGCGCGTGCCGTTCGCATCCGTGCCGGATTGGCCGGATGGTCTGGATATACTGCGGCGCAAGGGATTCCAGATCATCGCCCTCACGCCCGACCCGGCGGCGGCGAATCTGGCCGCGGCGATGACGGGGGAGCGGGTGGCGTTGTTGCTCGGAGCCGAGGGACCGGGACTGACCGAGGAGGCCATGCGGGCCACCGACGTCCGCGCGCGCATCCCCATGACGCCGGGCACCGATTCACTGAATGTGGCTACCGCGGCCGCGATGGCGTTCTACGAGCGGGTGAGGACGGCGTGACCGGACCGTACCGGCCGTATCCGTCCTACCAGGACCCGACACCGTGGGGCGCGGGCCTCACCGTGGCGTTCCTGGTGGCGCTGCTGTCGGCGGTCGCGGTCTATGCCTTCGGGGCCGCGCTGGCCGAAGTGCATCCGTTACTCGCGGTGGCGGTGAATCTGGTCGCGGCCGGCGGCGCCGCGCCCACCGCATGGCGTTGGCGTTTCGCACCGGTGACACGGTGGGTGATCGGAGGCGGCGCGGCGGGCGTGCTGCTCGGGTGGGTCATATTGCTGCTGGGCGGACTATTCGGTTGACACGGCCGGTGCCGCGGGGCGACGCGGCTAACCGACGGGGTCGTGTCCGCGCAGCCAGCCGAACAGGCCGCGCTTGCGCGAGGTCGTGTGCGCCCCGCCGTCGGTTGAGCCGCGCAGCCCCGAGGTGGGCAGCTTGCCCTTCGGGTGCAGTGCGAACTTGCAGATAGGTATGTCCCCGGGGCCGAGCGCGCCGGATGCGGCGGCCCCGCGGTAGTGGAAACCCAGCCATTCGTTGTTGGCCGCGTCGGCGAAGTCGGGCGGATCGAACGGCAGCGACTGAGGGTCGGGCAGTTCGCCCGCGCGCCAGCGCACCGGATGCTCGCCGGCCCAGTAGGACCGTTCCCATACCAGCGGAAGTCCCTCGTCCTCCAGGATGTACACCCGGGTCGAGCTGAACGACCTGCGGAACTCGCCGCGCTCCCAGTGCGCGAACGCGCCCCAGCCGTGCTCGACGTCGAACGACACCAGGTAGGTGTGCTCCGAGGCCAGCGGACGTACCAGCAACTCCGGGATCTCGGTCGGGTGGATGCGCGCGGCCTGGGCCGAGCACAGCACCGTCACGCCCGGAAAGCAGCCGATGCAGACCTCGTCGATCGCCGGGCCCGCGCAACCAGCCAGCGTGCCTGCCAGGATCGGCTGCACGTCGCGGTCCTGGTGCAGTTGCTTGGCCAGTGCCAGTGCGGCTTGGGGGTCCGGGTTGTGGTTCGCGCGCAGTACCGCCAGGGGGTCCGGTGCGTCGACGTACCAGAGCGACCAAGCCTTGGACAGCATTCCGGCACCTCCCGATAGTCGCACGAATCGAACTCAGCGAACTTCGAGCAACGCACGAAGGCATAGGCCGCGGCATCGCTGCGGTCACCGTCGGCGCTCGTCGTCGACCACACCGAAATCTACTCGCACCGCACCGGCCTCGGTGCGGCTTCGCACCGCGAACGCCGGTTCGTGACCACTGATTTCGCGCGCTTACGCGTCCCGCGATGGGTACCTGGAACCGCGCTGACGTGACTGATCGGTACGACGAAGACCCGCGGTGGCGGGCGGCGCTCAGTGACCCGAGCTGCGTACCCCGAGCAGTACGTCCTCCCAGGACGGCATCGGGGCCTTGCCGCGCTTGCTGCGCGTCGGCTTCGCCGGAGCCTTGGCCGCGGGCTTCGCGGGCTCTTCGGGCGCGGCGGGCGTCGGCGCGGGGGTGTCCACGGTGGCGGCCGGTGGCGCGGCGGCACCGGCGGTAGGCGTCGCGTTGGCGGCGGCCGCGGGAGGCGCGGGAGGCGTAGCCGCGGCGGGCGCCGTGGCGTTGCCCGGCGGGATCGCGGCGGCGCTGCCACCGGCCGCGACGGCCCGCTGTTCGTAGTACTCGTCCAGCGTCGGCTGGCTCTGTCGGCTCGCGGTGCGCGCGGGCGGTGCGGCCGGGGCGGGACGCGGTTCGGCCACCGGCTCCGGCTGCGGCGGCGCGGGCTCGGGTTCCGGAGGCACGATCGTGGCCAGTCCGCGCAGCGCGCGTCCGAAATCCGGATCGATCAGATCGGAGGCCGGGTCGTCGAGCGGAGAAACCGAACCCCCGTGCGCGTCGGGCTGGTAGCGCCAGTGCGCGGCGATCTCGGATCGTCCGTTCTGCCACTGCAACTGGGCGACCCAGTAACCCTTCTCGTCCTTCCAGGCATCCCATTCGGCGCCCTCGATGTTGTGCCCGCGCGCGGTGAACGCGGCGGTGACCACATCGATGAGGATGTCGACGGCGGGACCGTCGGGACGGACCGGGTGGGCCTTCTGGGCGAGTTCGGCGGCGCGGGCTCGCTCCAACAGCACCGGATAGGCGAATCGCTCGACGCGACTGGCCGGCATTCCGGATTCTTCGGTGACCTGTTCCACTGAGGCCCCTGCTCGAATACGGGCCTGGATATCGCGGGGACGCATAGTTGCTTCCATTTCGATCTCGATCTGGCCGAATCGGGCAAGGTCTCCGCGCGCGGCGGCTCGCAGTTTGTCGTCGGCGGGCAGCCGGAACTTCTGACCGGACTCGGTGTCGATACACACGATGTGCGTGGAGTCGGGCGTCACCCCGATCACTCGAAGTTCACGCACCGTTACCTCCTTATCGCGTCGACTCGCGACACCGCCCACTTTCCGAAACAGTAGTGCACATCTGAGATTCATGGGGCAGGACACGCGGCACGGAAATCTCCTCGGAGACGTCCGTGCCCCGCTAATCTGCTCTGTTCGTTCCGCTATGGCTAATTCTGCGGCGTGTCGATCCCGGGCGTGTTGCGCACTCCGGACCGAAATAGGCGGCGCTCAGCCGAGATTCTGCACGACCCAGTCGATGGCGCGGGTCAGCTGGCTGACGTCGTCCGGATCGATCGCCGGGAACATGCCGATACGCAGCTGGTTGCGGCCCAGCTTGCGGTAGGGCTCGGTGTCCACGATGCCGTTGGCGCGCAGGATCTTCGCGACCGCGGCCGCGTCGACCGAGTCGGCGAAGTCGATGGTGCCGACCACCTGCGAGCGGTGCGCCGGGTCCGTGACGTACGGGGTGGCGTATTCGCTCGACTCCGCCCAGGAGTACAGGCGCGAGGAGGAGTCGAGCGTGCGCTTGACCGCCCAGTCCAGGCCGCCGTTGTTGTTGAGCCACTCGATCTGGTCGGCGAACAGCAGCAGGGTGCCCAACGCGGGGGTGTTGTAGGTCTGATCCTTGGTGCTGTTGTCGATCGCGATCGGCAGCGAAAGGAAATCGGGCGTCCAGCGGCCCGACGCCTTGATCTCCTCGACCCGCGCCAGCGCGGCGGGGCTCATCAGCGCGACCCACAGGCCACCGTCGGAGGCGAAGCACTTCTGCGGTGCGAAGTAGTAGACGTCGGCGTCGGTGATGGTCACCGGGAGGCCGCCCGCGCCGGAGGTGGCGTCGATGGCGATGAGCGCGTGGTCCGAGCCCGCGGGACGTCGCACCGGGATGGAGACGCCGGTGGAGGTCTCGTTGTGCGCCCAGCCGATCAGGTCCGCCGAAGGGTCCGACACCGGCTCCGGCGCGCTGCCCGGCTCCGCCGAGACCACGATCGGGTCACCGATGAACGGGTTGCCCTTGGTGACAGCGGCGAACTTCGAGCTGAACTCACCGTTGGTCAGGTGCAGCGAACGCTCCCGGACCAGGCCGAACGCCGCCGCGTCCCAGAAAGCGGTGGTGCCGCCGTTGCCGAGTACCACCTCGTAGCCGTCCGGCAGGCCGAACAGCTCGCGCAAGCCGGAGCGCACGCGCGCCACCACGTCCTTGACCGGCTTCTGCCGATGCGAGGTTCCGAACACCGAGGCGCCGACGTTCACCAGCGACTGCAGCTGCTCCGGGCGCACCTTGGAGGGGCCGCAGCCGAACCGTCCGTCGGCGGGCTTGAGGTCGTCGGGAATGGTCGGAAACGCAGAGGTCATGGCCAACAGGGTAGTCGGTGGTGTCGCTGTGGCGACGCCCACACTCCGGCTAACGTAAGCGCCCATGAGCATGCCGTCAGCTAACTCGGGGTGGCGCCTGCGCCGGCGGGCGCGGAATCTCCGCCTGCGCGGCGCGACGGTCTCGGACGCGATGCGGCGGGAGTTGTTGATCCGCGGGGAAGCGGGAACCGCGACGATCCTCGGCGTGCGTCCGCGCCGCACCGAACCGGGACACGTGTTCTGGGTCCGCGTGCAGCTGGCCGGCGAGTTCCCCTACGAGAGCCGGGTGCGGCAGCGAGTGCCGGACGCGGACCTGGAATGGATGCGGCCTGGTGACGTGGTGTGCTGCCGGGTGGACCCGCGCGACCGCGATCGCCTGGTCCTGTACGTGCCCGACCTCGAAGAAGCGGGCCGGGCGAGCATCGCGAAGATCCTCGCCGACGGCCGCCGCGCCGACGCCACCGTGCTCGCCGCCGCGCCGGTCGCGGCCGACTACTCCGGTCGTGACGACCCGGTGCTGCGGCTGGACCTCGAACTGCGCGCCTGGGACGAACCCAAGCCGTGGCGGGTACGGCTGGTCCAGCCGGTGCCGCTGCACGCCCTCCGGCTGGTCGACCTGGGCAGGCATCTGGAGGTCGCCTTCTTCGAAGTGGACCGCGGCGACACGGTCGCCGTCGACTGGGTCGCCTCGCTCGAGGAGTAAACCTCTGGCGAATACGGTCGAGCGGCTACAGGTGCACGAAGGTGAAACCCATGGCGCGAATCTTCGGCAGCGCCGCGATCATCCCCGCTCCGGTTCCGGAGCGCGGCCGATGCATATGGGCCAGTGAAATAGCGCCGGGCGCGGCCGCATTCATCGCCGATTGCACTTGAGTGGCCGACGCGGTCGCGCCGAAATCGGCGTTGATACTGAAACCGACCGGGGTTTCGCCCAATTCGTTGACGATGGACACCGCGACGTCGTCGTAATGCGCGGTGCCCGCGCGGAAGAATCGCGGCGGCTTGCCGGTGATCGTGGTGAGCAACTCGTGGTTGGCCCACACTTCGTCGGCCGCCTCCCGCGCCGAAGCGGTTCCCGCGATGCCATAGGCTTCGCGGCCGTTCACCGACAGCGGTTTGTGCGCCACACCATGGTTGGCCAGTTCGAAGAGCGGATTCGCCGCCAACTGCGCGGTACGCGCGCGGTTGGCATCGATCCAGCGTTTGTTGAGGAACAACGTCGCCGGAATTCGCTCGCTGATCAGGAAGTTCACCAGCGACTCGTCGATGTCGTTGTTGCCGGTCCCGCCGCAGGCGTCGAAAGTGAGCGCCATCTGTTTGCCCGCGGCGGTGAAAGCACTTGTGATTCCCGCCATCTCGACGCCCCACCGCTTCGGCGAGATCCCGGCGTGCCTGGCGGCGACGGCGACCGGTGTGCCCGCGTCCAGGGACGCGGAGACGGGAGCGGCCCGCATCCCGGTGGTGGCGCCGGGCGCGACCGACGCGCGCGCCTGCGTGAGAGCCGTGTTCTGTGTGGTGCCGCACCCGGTGGCGGCGAATCCTGCGGCCAGAGCGGCGCCGACGCCGAGCATCCGCCGCCTCGATATTCCTTCGTCCAGCATCCCTCTAGTCCTCTAGCTTCCCCTCCCGGATGCTACGCGAGCCGGACGTGACGGCGGGACAACAGCTTCCGCCGTCACGTCCGGCTCGCGGTCGTGACGCTGTGGTCGCGCTACGTGTGCGCGATCGTGGCCCAGCCCTCGACGTCCTCGGGCCTGCGCGGGGAGGGGCCGGTGTAGATGGCCGCCGGGCGGACCAGCTTGCCCAGCTGCTTCTGCTCCAGGATGTGCGCGCACCAGCCCGCGGTGCGGCCGCAGGTGAACATGGCGGGCATCATGTGCGCGGGCACCTCGGCGAAGTCCAGGATCACCGCGGCCCAGAACTCCACGTTGGTCTCGATGGCGCGGTCCGGACGGCGTTCGCGCAGCTCCGCCAGGGCGGCCTGCTCCAGTGCGGCGGCGACTTCGTAGCGCGGCGCGGCCAGCCGCTTCGCGGTGGCGCGCAGCACGCGGGCGCGCGGGTCCTCGGCCCGGTAGACCCGGTGACCGAAGCCCATCAGCTTCTCCTTGCGGTCCAGGATGCCCTTGACCAGCGCGCGCGCGTCGCCGGTGCGCTCGACCTCTTCGATCATCGGCAGCACGCGCGCGGGCGCGCCGCCGTGCAGCGGGCCGGACATGGCGCCGATCGCGCCGGACAGCGCCGCCGCGACGTCGGCCCCGGTAGAAGCGATCACCCGGGCGGTGAAGGTGGAGGCGTTCATGCCGTGCTCGGCGGCGGAGACCCAGTAGGCGTCGATGGCCTCGGTGTGGCGCGGGTCCGGGTCACCCTTCCAGCGGGTCATGAAGCGCTCGGTGACCGTGGTGCACTCGTCGATCTTCTTCTGCGGGACCGCGGGCTGGTAGATGCCGCGCGCCGACTGCGCGACGTAGGACAGGGCCATCACCGAGGCGCGGGCCAGGTTCTCGCGAGCGGTCTCGTCATCGATGTCAAGCAGCGGCTGGTAGCCCCAGATCGGCGCGAGCATGGCCAGCCCGGCCTGCACGTCCACGCGCACGTCACCGGTGTGCACCGGGAGCGGGAACGGCTCGGCGGGCGGTAGACCGCGCCCGAACGATCCGTCGACAAGTAGCGCCCACACGTCACCGAAGGTCACCCGGCTCCCGACCAGGTTCTCGATGTCGACTCCGCGGTAGCGCAGCGCGCCGCCGTCTTTGTCCGGTTCGGCGATGTCGGTGGTGAAAGCCACCACGCCCTCGAGGCCACTGACGAAATCGCTGGGAACGGTGGCCTGCCCACCGGAAACCGCGGGGCTGGTAGTCATGTCGCGACTCTCCTTGCACTTGGGTCGCATGTTCTCGCCGATGGGAAGTTGTCGGATTTGACGAGCACATGCCGATCATCAAAACCTTAGCTCCCCGCTACCGAAGAGTAACGTCTGCCCCATGCGTGACCTGGACAATTCATCGGATCTCGCGGCCATGCGGGTCGACTACGGCGGCCTACCGCACGGCGGCAACGACGACGTCGACTTGGACGAGACCTGGCTCGCCGGCGGCTGGGAGCCGCTGCTGCGACATTGGATCGAACAGGCCACCGCGGTCGGCATCGCCGAACCCAACGCGATGGTGCTGGCCACGGTGTCGCTGGCCGACGGCACGCCGCGGCCGGTCGCGCGGACGGTGCTGTGCAAAGGGCTCTCCCCGGAGGGTGTGATCTTCTACACGAACTACGACTCGGCCAAGGGCGCTCAGTTGACCGCCCTCCCGTATGCCGCGGTCACCTTCGTCTGGCCCGCGCTGGGCAGGCAGGTGCACTTGCGCGGCGCGGTCGAGCGGGTTTCCGCCGAGACGACGGTGGCCTACTGGCGTTCCAGGCCGCGGGACTCGCAGCTGGGCGCATGGGCCTCGCGCCAGTCCCAGCCGATCGGCTCCCGGGCCGAACTGGATCGCACGCTGGCCGAGACGACCGCGCGATTCGCCGATACCGACGAGATCCCGGTGCCGCCGCACTGGGGCGGTTTCCTGGTCCGTCCCGACGAGGTCGAGTTCTGGCAGGGACGGCGCGGCCGGTTGCACAACCGCATCCGGGTGCGGATCCAGGACGCGGGGACCACGGTCGAGCGCTTACAGCCCTGACGTATTCCCAGCGCGGGCGTGAGAATTCTCGCGTCGATCCGGAGGGGAGGACTGATTACGCTGCGGCGGTGAAACTGCTCGCCGACACCACTCCGCTGCGCAATCCGGACTTCCGACGCCTCTGGAGCTCGGGCATCGTCACCATGATCGGCGCGCAGTTGTCCGTGGTCGCGGTTCCGCAGCAGATCTTCCAGATCACCGGCAGTTCCGGTTACGTCGGCTTGGCCGGTCTGTTCGGCTTGGTGCCACTGATCGTGTTCGGCCTGTGGGGCGGCGCGCTCGCCGACGTGCTGGATCGGCGCAGGCTCCTGCTGATCACCAACTCGGGCACCGGCCTCACCGCCCTGGCCTTCTGGTTGCAAGCGGTGGCAGGGGCGGACAACGTGTGGCTCGTGCTCGGCCTGTTCGCCGTGCAGCAGGCGTTCTTCGCGGTGAACCAGCCCACCCGCAGCGCCACCATCCCCCGCCTGTTGCCGGAAGGCCAACTGGCCGCCGCGAATTCGCTGAACATGACGGTGATGCAATTCGGCGCCATCGCGGGTCCGGTGCTGGCGGGGGTGCTCATTCCCGTCGTCGGGCTCGCCACGCTCTACCTGATCGATGCGGTCGCGCTGCTGGCCACGTTGTGGGCGGTCTGGCGGCTGCCCGAGTTGCCGCCGACCGGAACGGTGCGCCGCGCCGGATTCCGCACCGTGCTGGACGGTTTCGGTTACCTCGCCACGCAACGGGTGCTGCTGGCGTCGTTCGCGGTGGACGTGATCGCCATGGTGTTCGGCATGCCGCGCGCGCTGTTCCCGCAGATCGCGCACGAGACCTTCGGCGACCCGGCGACCGGTGGCGTCGCGCTCGGCCTGCTGTTCGCCTCGATGTCGGCGGGCGCGGTGCTCGGCGGCGTGTTCTCCGGGTGGATTCCGCGCATCCGCAGGCAGGGCTTCGCGGTGCTGGTCTGCATCGCGCTGTGGGGGCTGGCCATGGTCGGCTTCGGCCTCGCCGTCGGGCTCACCGGCCACGGTCTCGGTCTCGGCGCCGGGCTGTGGATTGCGTTGGTGTGCTCGGCCTTCGGCGGCGCGGTGGACATGGTCTCGGCCGCGCTGCGGGTCACGATGCTGCAGACGGTGGCCACCGACGAGCTGCGCGGGCGGCTGCAAGGGGTGTTCACCGTGGTGGTCGCGGGCGGCCCGCGCATCGGTGATGTTGCCCACGGTTTCGCGGCAGCGAGCCTGGGTACCGCTGTAGCCGCGGCGGGCGGCGGTGCGCTCGTGGTGGTGGGTGTACTGATCGCGGCGGTCGCGTTTCCGGCCTTCACGCGTTACCGTGTCGGTCGCGCTCCTGCCGAAATCGCCGTGTGACGTGCAGTGCTAACGCTTGGCGACCGCGTTTCGCGGTAGCCACCGGACCTCACCGCGCCGGGACGTGTTTGTGAGCCGCCGCAGGACTACCCTCCGGTATTGTCCGCGTCGGCCAACGGCTAGCGTTGAGGCAAGCGCATCGTGCGCCACCGCGCCGGTGCCTGTGGTTCTAGCCTGAGAGGGATCCTTCCGTGCCCGCTGAGAACATCATCAACGTCGACGACGACGCCAAGCCGGTCCTTTCCTACCCCGGCGGCGAGTTCCCGATGACGGTCACCAGGGCCGCCGAGGGCAACGACGGGATCGAGCTGGGAAAGCTGCTGGCCAGCACCGGGTATGTGACGTACGACCCGGGCTTCATGAACACCGCCCCGACCAAGTCGGCGATCACCTATATCGACGGTGAGGCGGGCATCCTGCGCTACCGCGGCTACCCGATCGACCAGCTCGCGGCGGCCTCGACCTTCATCGAGGTCAGCTACCTGCTGATCTACGGCGAGCTGCCCACGCAGGCCCAGCTCGAGGACTTCACCGACCGCATCCGCAGGCACACCCTGCTGCACGAGGACCTGAAGCGGTTCTTCGACGGCTTCCCGCGCAACGCGCACCCCATGCCGGTGCTGTCCTCGGCGGTGAACGCCCTGTCGGCCTACTACCAGGACTCACTGGACCCGCGCGACCCCGAACAGGTCGAGCTGTCCACCATCCGGCTGCTGGCCAAGCTGCCCACCATCGCGGCCTACTCGTACAAGAAGTCGGTCGGCCAGCCCTTCCTCTACCCGGACAACTCGCTGAGCCTGGTGGAGAACTTCCTGCGGATGACCTTCGGCTTCCCGGCCGAGCCCTACGAGGTGGACCCCGAGGTCGCCGCGGCGCTGGACATGCTGCTCATCCTGCACGCCGACCACGAGCAGAACTGCTCCACTTCGACCGTGCGCCTGGTCGGCTCGTCCGACGCCAACCTGTTCACCTCGGTGTCCGGCGGCATCAACGCGCTGTGGGGCCCGCTGCACGGCGGCGCGAACCAGGCCGTGCTGGAGATGCTCGACGGCATCAAGGCCAGCGGCAGCGACGTCAAGGAGTTCATCCGCAAGGTCAAGAACAAGGAAGACGGGGTGAAGCTCATGGGCTTCGGTCACCGCGTCTACCGCAACTACGACCCGCGCGCCTCGATCGCCAAGAAGCACGCCGACGCCATCCTGAGCAAGCTCGGCGGCCACGACGAGCTGTTCGACATCGCCCAGGCCCTGGAAGAGGCCGCGCTCACCGACGACTACTTCATCGAGCGCCGCCTGTACCCGAACGTCGACTTCTACACCGGCGTCATCTACAAGGCGATGGGCTTCCCGACCCGCATGTTCACCGTGCTGTTCGCGATGGGCCGGCTCCCCGGCTGGATCGCGCACTGGCGCGAAATGCACAGCGAGCCGCTGAAGATCGGCCGTCCCCGGCAGATCTACACCGGCTACGGCGCTCGCGATTACCGCGAGATCAACAATCGCTGACGAAATCCATCCACCATCTATCGAAGGGGATAGCCGAATGACCAAACCGGAGATCGAGTTCCAGGCAGGGCCCGCGCCCACCGAGCTGGTGATCAAGGACATCATCGAGGGCGAGGGCAAAGAAGCCGTGCCCGGCGGCACCGTGGAAGTGCACTACGTGGGCGTCGAATTCGAATCCGGCGAAGAGTTCGACTCGTCGTGGAACCGCGGCGAGTCCATCACCTTCCCGCTGCGCGGCCTGATCCAGGGCTGGCAGGACGGCATTCCCGGGATGAAGGTCGGCGGTCGTCGTCAGCTGACCATCCCGCCGGAGCTGGCCTACGGCGGGGCTGGCGGCGGTCACCCCCTGTCCGGCAAGACGCTGGTCTTCGTGATCGACCTGCTGAACGCCAACTAGTCTGGCGGCGCCGCGTGTTCGCGGCCCTCTTATGGCTCGCGTATGGCCCGTCTTCTTAGAAGAAGACGGGCCATCGTCGTATCTACTTCCTGACGATCTCGACCGGGTCGGTCAGGGCCGCTGCCAGCGCTGCTTGCTGGGTGCTGCTGCGTTGCGGCAGCGCGGCCACCGCCTTGTCGGTTTGCGTGCTCAGGTTGCGCACGATGTTCTGTAGCTGGCTCACACCGCCGGTGAGCTGGCCGATGGCGCCGACCAGTTGAGCGCCGCCCTGTTCGGCGAGCTGCGGGAGGCCCTCGGCGAGTTTCGCGCCTTCGGACAGTTGCGCGCTCGCGCTGGTCAGGCGGTCGACGACGGTGCGGAGCAGGGTGCCGAGATCGGTGTCGGGGTCGACCGCGCCGCCGACGAGCGAGCCGAGGCCGGTCAGCTGGGATCCCGCCTGCGCGGACACGCCGCGCAGCGCTTCCAGCTTCCCGATGATGTCGGCGAGTGCCGGGTCGCTCGCGAACGGCAGCGCGCGCAGCAGCGGCAGGATCTGGTCGAGTCCGCCGCTCACCGTGTTCGCCGTTCGTTCCACCTGCGCGATCGTGATTCCGGTCGAATCGAGGGCCGCGGCGAGCCGGCCCGCTTGCGCGGCGGCGCCGTCGACGGTGGAGTTCAGCAACGCGATGGCCGAAGTGAGTTGCGCCGATCCGGATTTCGCGAACTCCAGGAAGCCGAGCAACTGATCTGCGCCGGAGCTGAACTGGTCGGCTCCCGCGGCGGCCGCCTCGACGCCCGCGTTGAGCAACTGGGCGCTGAACTGCACCTGCGACATCTGCGACCTGGCCTGTGCGACGGCGGTGAGCGCGGCGTCGACGCCTGCCGCGCCGATCCGGTGCGTCACCGCGGTCATCGCGCCGTGCACCAAGTCGGCGTCGGCGTGTTCGTTCGTGTCCACGGTGACCTTGGCCCGCTTCGGTTCGGGCCCGGCCAAAGTGCCCATAGACGCCGTGAGGTCGGCGGGCAGCGTGATCACCGCGGCGTAGTCGTCGGTGTTCGCCTCACCCGGCGCCGCGGCGGTCCATTCGTAGCCGCCCGCGTCCTGCAACGCCTTGACCACGCGCGCCCCTGTCGGCCCGGCATCGGCATTGACCAGCGCGATCCCCGTCGGCCCCCGATCCGTCCCGGTCCATGCGGTGAGCCCGGCGCCGAGCGCTCCAGCTGCGACGAGGGCGACGACGAGAAGGCCCCAGCGGGCGCGTTTTCCGATCACGCCGCAGACCCTAAACGCGAGTTCTGGCGCCCCCCTTGGCGTTTCTCTGAGAGTTGTCTAAGTTGCCGACCGCTCTGGTAAGTCCAGGACCAAGCGGATGCCGCCGAGCGTACCCGCGTCGAAATAGGCCCGGCCGCCGTGGAGTTGGGCCTGCTGAGCGACCAGAGCGAGGCCGAGTCCGGACCCACCCTTGCTCGCCTGGCTGCCGCGGAAGAAGCGGTCGAAGACGGCCTCGCGCTCCTGCGGCGGGATGCCGCGCCCGTTGTCATCGATCGAGATCACGATGTGGCCGTCGGGCGCACGGTGCGCCGAGACCAGGGCCTCGGTCGCTCCGCCGTGTTTGACCGAGTTGGCCAGCGCGTTGTCCACCGCCAACCGCAGCCCGGCGGGCAGGCCGCGGGTGACCAGCTCGGCGTCGGAATCGATGCGCACGACCAGGCCGGGGAAGTGCCGCATGGCATCGTGCGCGGCTTGGTCGCACAGGTCGCCGACGTCGGTAGCGACGTGGTCGCGCTCATTGGTCAGGTCGCCGGTGGCCAGCCGCTCCAGCGCCGCGAGCGTGCTCTCCACCCGGCCCTGGCTGCGTTGCAGGTCGCCCAGGATCTCCGACCGCTGCGACTCGTCCAGGTCGAGTGTGCGCAGTACCTCGAGATCGGTGCGCATCGCGGTCAGCGGGGTGCGCAGTTCGTGGGCGGACACGGCGGCGAAGTCGCGGGCGGTCTCCAGTGCGGCGGCGGTCTGCGCCTGCGCCTGGTCCACCCGCTGCAACATGGTGTTTACCGCGTCGGCCAATTGCTCCGCCTCGTGCACGCCCGCACCCTCCACCGGCGCCTGCGGATTGCTCGGATCGGGAAACGCGCTGCGTGCGCCCACCTGCCGAGTGAGCCGGACGATCGGGCGCACCGCAGCGCCCGCGAGCAACCAGCCGAGCCCGGCGGCGGCGGCGATGGCCAGCAGCGCGCCGCCGAGCACCCATCGTTGCTGCTCGGCGGTGGCCTCGGCCGCGTCCGCGGCGGGTATGCCGATTGCGACCACGCGGCCCGCGGGCTGCTTCTCGGTGGTGGTCAGGATCCGGTAGGGGGTGCCGCCCACCGGCACCGTGCGGGAGCCGGTGGGCAACTCGGGTAGTTCCGTGGGCGTGCTCGCGACCACCTCGCCGTTGTCCCGGACGGTCACCGCCATGTTGTTGTTCAAGCCGGTCAGGCTGATGAACCGGACGGCGATCTGCGGCTCGATCAGCACGATTCGCGCCGCGACGTCGAGTTGCTGGTCGGATTGCCGCACGTTGTTGCGCTCGATGGCGCGGATGCTGATCAGGCTGATCAGCGTCACGATGATGATCGCGCCCGCGGCTGCCGCGCCCGCGACGCGGGTGCGCAGCGAAAACGATCGGCGCCGACGGGTTTTCGGCGGTGCGGCGGCGGGCACCGTCATTTCGGCGCTCGCAGCACGAACCCGACGCCGCGGATCGTGTGCAGCAACCGGGGAGTGCCGTCCACCTCGAGTTTGCGGCGCAGATAGCCGACGAACACGTCCACCACATTGGTGTCGGCGGCGAAGTCGTAGCCCCACACCAGTTCCAGCAGACGTTCCCGGCTCAGCACCACTCCGACGTTCCTGGCCAGCGTCGACAGCAGTTCGAATTCCCGCTTGGTGAGTTCGATCTCGCGGCCGTGCAGCAGCGCGCGGTAGCCGGCGACGTCCACCTCGAGCGGGCCGATGGCGACCGCTCCCGGGGTCGCGGGGGCTGGTACGTCCGACCGCCTGCGCAGCAGCGCCCTGATCCGGACCACCAGTTCCTTCAGCACGAATGGTTTGACCAGATAGTCGTCGGCGCCGGACTCCAGCCCAGCGATGCGGTCGTCCACCGACGCGCGGGCGCTGAGCACACAGATCGGCACCTCGTTGCCCATCGCGCGCAAGGCGGTCACCACGCCCGCGCCGTCGAGCACCGGCATGTTCATGTCCAGCACGATGGCGTCGGGCGCGTTCTCGTTCACACTGCGCAACGCCTGTGCGCCGTCCCTGGCCACCAGGACTTGGAAGCCGGACAAACGCAGCCCGCGCTCGACCGAGGCGAGCACGTCCTCGTCGTCGTCGACGACGAGAACCGTCGGGTTCGAGGTCGAGGTCACGTCGTCCATTCTGCTCCCCGCCTCCGTGAATCTTCGGTCGTGCGAGTCGGCGCGCGGACTCGCGTTCGGAACCAGGGGATGACCCGCCGGAATACGGAAATGCCCGGCGAGTCACCCATGTTTCCGCGGGATCAGTAGTTGTGGCAGGTCTCCGCCACGACGCGGATGGTGTCGCGCAACTGCGCGGTCCGCGGGTCGTTCTCCGCCTGGCGCGCCGCGTCCGGGTTCTCGTCGATGGCCCGCCGCAATTCGGCCCTGCGCTGCTCGACCGGCTGGTCGAACTTGCGTTGCAACTCGGCCTTCTGGTTCGGGTTCGCGTCGAGCATCGCGGCCAGCTGCGGCGCCTTGTCGTGCAGGGCCGCGTCGACCTGGGCGAACGAGCAGTCCGAGGTCAGCAGGGGCTCGGCGTATTCCATCGGGCCCGCGGCGGCGATAGCGGGGCTCAGTAGCAACGTGACCGTGGCGATTCCACCTGCTGCCGCGGCGGCGACGGCGGGGCGGCCTACGGAACGTTTCATGTCTCTGCCTCCAGATCATCGAGGGGTTTCGGGCGGTCTCGAGGCTATTTCGAACTGCTGGCACCGACATGAACATCCTCTGAGGAAACTCTGAGGACGTTAACGGCGGTGCGGAAACTCAGGACGGCGCAACCGGATCCACGTCCGGCGCCACTACGTCGTCGGTGTTCTCCGTGCTGTGCGCCGGGTCCCGCCATTCGGGACGCGCCGCGCGGATCTGCTGCTCCAGCGCCACCAGCACCGCCGGATCCTCGATGGTGGAAGGCACCTCGAAAGTCTCGCCGGAGGTGATCTGCCGGATGGTCTTGCGCAAGATCTTGCCGGACCTGGTCTTGGGCAGCGCGGTCACGACGATGGCGTCGTGCAGCGTGGCGATCGCGCCGACGTGGGTGCGCACTCGCTCGATCAGTTCGTCGCGCAGCCGGTCGGGATCGATGTCGACGCCGGACTTGAGCACCACGTACGCCAGCGGCCGGTGCCCCTTGAGTTCGTCGGGCAGCCCGATGACGGCGCATTCTGCGACGGCCTCGTGCCCCGCGATGGCCGCCTCGATACTGCCCGCCGAAAGCCGGTGCCCGGCCATGTTGATCACGTCGTCGCTGCGGCCGAGGACGTACAGGTAGCCGTCCTCGTCGAAGTAGCCGGAGTCGCCGGTGAGGTAGTGGCCGGGATACGCGGAGAGATAGGAGCGCTCGTACCGGGCCTCGTCCCGCCAGAGGCCGGTCAGCGTGCCGGGCGGCAGCGGCAGACCGATGACGATGTTGCCTTCGGTGTTCGGCGCCACCGCGTTGCCGGAGGAATCGAGCACGCGTAGTCGATAGCCGGGCACCGGTACCGAGGCCGAGCCCGGTTTGATCGGCAGCTGCTGCAGGCCGAGCGGGTTCGCGCAGACCGGCCAGCCGGTCTCGGTCTGCCACCAGTGATCCACGACGGGGCAGTCCGAGCGGCCCGCGAGCAGGGTTTCGTCGGCCCAGGCGTAGGTGGCCGGGTCCAGGCGTTCGCCCGCGCAGAACAGCGCGCGCAGGGAGGACAGGTCGTGGCGGTGGGCCAGCTCGGCCTCGGGGTCGGCCTTGCGGATGGCGCGTAGCGCGGTCGGGGCGGTGAACAGCACGTCGACCTTGTGCTTGTCCACCACCCGCCAGTACGCGCCCGCGTCCGGGGTGCCGACCGGCTTGCCTTCGTACAGCAGCGTGGTGGCTCCGACCAACAGCGGCGCGTAGACGATGTAGGAGTGCCCGACCACCCAGCCCACGTCGGAGGCGGCCCACATCACCTGGCCCGCGTCGACGTCGTAGATGTTGCGCATCGACCAGGCCAGGGCGACCGCGTGCCCGCCGTTGTCGCGGACCACCCCCTTCGGCTTCCCGGTGGTGCCGGAGGTGTAGAGGATGTAGAGCGGATCGGTCGCGGCGACCGACACCGGGTCGGCCCGCGGCGCGTCGCGGACGGCGTCGTCCCAGTCGAGCCACTGCGCGGCCACGGTCTCCGCCGAACTCGGCAGGTACTCGGTGGCGGGCTGCGGCGCGGGAAAGTGGATCGTGTCGAACTGCGGCCGCTGCTTGACGATCACCGTGCGCGGCGCGGTCGTCTCGGCGAGATCCAGCGCGTGCAGCACGATGGGCGGGTATTCGATCTGCTTGCCCGGTTCCAGGCCACCGGACGCTGTGATGATCAACACCGGCTCGGCGTCATCGATGCGCGCGGCCAGCTCCGGGGCCGCGAAGCCGCCGAACACCACCGAGTGCACCGCGCCGATGCGGGCGCAGGCCAGCATCGCGATCACCGCTTCGGGGATCATCGGCAGGTAGATCACCACGCGATCGCCCGCGGCGACGCCCAGCCGCGCCATCGCCCCAGCGAACCGCGACACCTCGTCGAGCAGCTCGGCGTAGGTGTAGACAACGGTGGCGTCGGTCATAGCCGAGTCGTATATCAGTGCGGGCTGGTCGGCGCGGCTCGGCGAGTCGGGGGTGGTGGGGTGGACGTGGCGGTCGAGCGCGTTGAAGGAGGTGTTGAGCCGGGCGCCGGAGAACCACCTGGCTACCGGGCGGGCGCCGCTGTCGACGATCTGCGTCGGCGGCACGTCCCAGTCGATCGCTTCGGCCGCGCCGGCCCAGAACTCGGCTGGATCCACCAAGCTGGTCTGGTAGGCCGGTCGGTACTCGTGCCGCACGTTCAACCCCGTGACTCCCTAGCCTCGCCTCGATGCCCGCCTCGATAGATCTGGTTGATTGTGGCAGACTTCACGCGACGCCCGGGTGGGTGCCGCTACCTTTGGTTTTGCCTGGAACCGGCAGGTCAATGATCGCGACATCACGCCCCGTCACCCAAGAAGTTATTGATCCGTTAGAATCTGATGTCACTTATTTGGGCCGTCGTAGACGCAATTTCTCGGCCAGCCGCAGCTCTCGGCCAGCTCCACCTGTCGAGCCAAGCACGCGATTGTGGAGGTTCGGTTGATGGCGCGTGGTAGAGGCCAGTTTGGAAAGTGAGTGGGAGATGCGTGACGCCGCTAGCTCCGGCAGTAGCCGCTGGGCGCTGGGCAACTGGGACCTGCGCTGGAAGGTGACGGCGGTCCTCGCCGTGCCTCTCGCGGTCGCGGTCGGCCTCGGCGTATCCAGGATCTCGTCGGAGTTCGCGGACTCGAACCGGCTCGCCGACATCTCGGACAACGTCGCCGCCATCCCCTCGGTCACCGCGCTCAGCGCGCAGACCGCCACCACAGCGGGCTCGCAGATGATCTCGCTGGGGTCCAACCAGTCCGTGGTGACCGACCAGAACCTGGCGGACCTGGACAAGGCGATCGCCAACGCCGAGAAGGCGGTCGGCAAACTCGACGGCGTACCGGGCGCGCGCGCGGCCATCGACAGCATGCTCACCCAGGCCAAGGGGGTGCGCGCCCAGGGCAAGTCGGTCTCCACCGGACCGCCGTCGGACACCCTCGCGCTGATCGACCGGGTCCGCAGCGACAGCGTCCGGATCGTCGAGACGACGGTCGGCCAGGTCAGCGACACCGCGGTGGACGCGGCCAAACTGCGGCTGGTCGACTCGCTCAACACCCGTGCAACCCTGGTCAGTGAGCTCGCCGCCTTCCCCGAGGTGCTGCGCGCCCAGCAGTCCGGCGTTCAGAACTTCCTCATCGCCTCCAACACCGAGCGCGCGCTGCTCAACGTGCTCGCGCACCGCTTCGCCGACGGCGACACCTCGATCGCCGACCTGCGCGCGGGCATCGACACCAGGATCGCGCTGCTGACCAGCCCGCAGTCGCAGGCGGGCCAGCTTCCGGTCGGTGACCTGAAGAAGTCGCTGACCGACAGCCTCGCGGTGTACGAGCACGTCGTCGGCAAGGCGACCAAGGACATCGACTCCGCTATGGACTCGCTGGTGACCACCGCCCAGCGGGACGCGTGGACCTATACCGCGGTCGTCATCGCGACCATCCTCGCCGCGCTGCTGCTCGCGGTCTTCGTGGCCCGCTCGATGATCGTCCCGCTGCACCGGCTGCGGTTGGCCGCGCTGCGCGTGGCCGAGAGCGACCTGCCGCACGAGGTCGCCCAGCTCCGCACCGGCGCCTCGCCGGAAGAGGTGCCGCTGGAGCCGATGCCGGTGCGTAGCACCGAGGAGATCGGTCAGCTCGCCCGCGCGGTCGACGACATCCACGGCCAGGCGCTGCGCCTGGCGAGTGACCAGGCGAAGATGCGTTCGCAGGTCAACGACATGTTCGAGACCTTGGCGCGGCGGTCGAAGTCGCTCGTCGACCATCAGCTCACGCTCATCGAGGCGATGGAGTACGACGAGAAGGACCCGCGCCTGCTGGAGAACTTGTTCCGGCTGGACCATCTCGCCGCCCGTATGCGCCGTAACGGTGACAACCTGCTGATTCTCGCGGGCACCAGGCAGCGCCGCGCCAAGTCCGCCCCGGTCGAGATCGCCGACGTGCTGCGCGCCGCGATCTCCGAGGTGGAGGACTACGAGCGCGTGAAGCTCGGCGCCACGCCGCGCGGTTCGCTGAAGGAACCCGCCGCCTCCGACCTCGCGCATCTGTTCGCCGAGCTGCTCGATAACGCGCTGCGCGCCTCGCCGCCGGAGACCGACGTCAAGTTCACGTTCGCGCAGGCGCACGATCAGGGACTGCTCATCGAGGTGGCCGACCGCGGCATCGGTATGCCGCCCGCCGAGATGGCCGATATCAACCGCCGTCTGGAGCAGACCGCCGAGCCGGGGCCGGACACGGCCCGGCACATGGGTCTGTTCGTGGTCGGCAGGCTCGCCGAGCGGCACGGTCTCACCGTGCGGCTGCGGCCGACCTTCGACACCGCGCGCGATCCGGGCGTGACGGTGACCGTGCACGTGCCCGTCGGACTCATCGTCGCGGGCAAACCGAGCGCGGGGCAGCCCGTCACCCCGCAGCCTTCGCCGCAGGCCGCCGCTCCACAGCGTCCGTCGGCGCCGTCGTCCATGCAGATGCGGGCCGTCCAGCGGACTCCTGGGGGCAATGTCATGGTCACCGTCGATCCCGGGGTGAGCGGCCCGATTCCGGCCGTGAGCGCCAAGCCCACCGCTTCGTCCAGCGGACCGATCCCCACGGGACCGGGTGGACTGCCGCAGCGGCAGCCGGGTTCGGCGATGACGTCGTCCGGTATGCACTCGGAGAACCAGCAGTCGGCTACAAGTCTGCGGCCCACGCCGGGGCAGCCCGCGCCGAGTGGTCCGCAGCGTGGCAAGCTCGCCGCGGCCAGCCTGCCCAAGCGCAACCTCAGCCCCGGCGGTCCGCCGCCGCGCCAGCCCGGTGGGCCCGCCGAGTCGTCCGGTACCGGCCTGCCGTCGCGTGAGCCGAACTCGGGCGAGCTACCGGTGCGTCAGCCGGGCGCCAACGGCGTGCCGCAGCCGAGCACCGGTCTGCCGCAGCGCCAGCCGGGCACCAACGGCGTGCCGCCGCGAGACGCTTCGAAGGGCATGCCGCAGCGGGAATCCGGTTTGGGCGGTCTACCCCAGCGTGAGTCCGCCTCCGGCGGTCTGCCGCAGCGGGAATCGGCCGCGGGTGGTTTGTCGCAGCGCGACTCCGGTTTGGGTGGCTTGCCGCAGCGTGACTCCGGTTTGGGTGGCTTGCCGCAGCGTGAGTCCGCATCTGGCGGCCTGCCGCAGCGTGAGTCGGCGGCGGGTGGTCTGCCGACGCGTGAGCCGGGTGTGACGCGTCTGCCGTCGCGTGAACCGGGCGCCACCGGCCTACCGCAGCGGCAGCCGGGTTCGAACGGTGTGCCGCAGCGTGAGTCGGCGGCGGGAGGTCTGCCGACGCGTGAGCCGGGTGTCACGGGTCTGCCGTCGCGTGAGCCGGGTGTCACGGGTCTGCCGTCGCGTGAACCGGGCGCCACCGGCCTGCCGTCGCGTGAACCGTCCATCGGCCTGCCGTCGCGTGAGCCAGGTGCTACCGGCCTGCCGTCGCGTGAACCGTCCATCGGCCTGCCGTCGCGTGAGCCAGGTGCTACCGGCCTGCCGTCGCGTGAACCGTCCATCGGCCTGCC